>CAWWAX010000050.1:0-10502 GCA_963935005.1 uncultured bacterium
TGTCTCCACACCCAAAATATAATGTTTAGCTAAGTCTTCTGTTTTAATAACCAATTTTCTAGAACTCCATTCCTAAAATTGCTTCTAGCTCGGCGCGAGCCAGAACATAATTGTAGCGGGCATTGACTAAGTCTACCCTGGCCTGATCAACTGCAATCTGACTTGTGACCACATCCAGAATTATAGCCACTCCAACTCGATACCTTTCCCTAGTGACACGCAGATCCTCATTGGCCACCTGGACCGCTTCTTCGGCGATATCAATCGCCAGTTCTGAAGTTGCCAAAAACCGCAGTGCCGCATCTGCTTCCTGTCGAGCTCCTCGACGAGCATCATCTTCCTGGAGGCGAGCAACATATGCTGATGATTCTGCTCGTACCACACTCGCTTCTCTTGAAAACCCATTAAAAAGAGGATAACTCATGTTGAAATTTAAGTTCCAGCTAGTCATTCCCTGATCAAATGACGCCTGCTGATTAGACCAGTTATAGCCACTATTCAGACTAAAAGTAGGAAGATAACTCGCTTTCGCAGAAGAATAGGCTTGCTCCGCCGCATTTAAGGTGGCATTGGCAGCCACAACAGACGGGGATTCACTCTCGGCGATTCTTAATACTTCAATTTGCTCTAACCCAAGCGGAGCCGGATTTAAATCTTCTGGGACCACTGGTGCTACTGGCTCAGACATTCCTATCTGACGACCCAATCCAAATCGTGCTATTTGTGTCGCGTTCTCAGCGGTGAGTAGAGCTTGACGTGCGTTGATTAATTCCAAACGAGCCCTCAAGGTATCGGATACAGTCCCTCCACCGAGTTGTTGTCTCATCCGAGTCATTTCTAAACTTTGAGTAGCCTGTTCTATCCTTAAGCGTGCGACCTCTCGCAATTCTTGTTGCCGAAGAGCTTCAAAAAAGAGATTCTTAGTCTGGAATATGACATTAAAATCCTGATCCTTCCGAAGAGCTTCTGCCGCAACATAATCTGCCTTTACCCGAGAGAGCTCTGAGAAACGCTGGCCACCTTGGAACAAATTGTACCGGGCGTTTATACTAGCATTATAAGAATTCGAACTCCCCGAAACCATTCTATCCGTATTTGAATCGAAACGGTCTGAACTGCGTACAGACATTCCAGACCCAGTTGAAATAGTGGGCAGGAAAGATCCGACTGCAGTCCGTTTTGATTCGCCAGCATTCACCACTCTCTGTTCTGCCTGAGCTATTTGCGGACTGACCATAACAGCCCGTTGTATCGCGTCTTCCAGGGTCACTTCTACAGCTTTTGGTCCCAGCATAAATCCTTCTTGTGCCGTTACAGGAACCGCTAAGACAAACCACGCAATACATGCCAAGCAAAAACTTCGATTCATAAAAAGACCTCTTCATTTTTCATTGTTGTACAATCTTTCTGATTGCATCCCTTACTTCCACTGGATGCACTGTTACACAATATCGTTAAAACACAATCACAAAACTATCTACCAGGGAATGACCGCTAACGTTCCAGTCCCAACAAAACTGCTGACTGTAATATCTTTAGTTTGCTGCGCTATAGGAGACTGCTGGGATCCCTGTCAACTATTAGACGCACATCTCTTCCTTTAGTTTTAAATTCTTTAGTTAATGGACCAATCAACTGATTCAGAGCGGACACCGAAGCACTCCTAACAAGAAAGTGCCAACGCCAACGATCCTGAATCTTTTCAATCGGGCACGGAGCTGGTCCTACTACACCTACTTGATCCGCTATACTCATTCTCTTACTGGCAACCGCAAGGAACCTGATAGCCATTTCGATATTGTCTGCAGCACATTCGTTATCGGGACTGGTTATCACAACATTTATCAATCTGACTAGGGGTGGATAGGTGGGATTTAGCCGATATGACATCTCTTTTCGAACAAATCCTATATAATCATGTTTAAGCGCTGACTGAAGCACATAATGCTCAGGAAGAAAAGTCTGTATAAACACTTCACCGCCCAACCGTCCTCTTCCAGCTCTTCCCGCCACCTGACTCAACAACTGGAAAGTTCTCTCGCTAGAACGAAAATCTGGCAGATGCATTCCTACATCTGCGTTTATAACTCCGACAAGTGTCACCCTGGGGAAGTCCAACCCCTTCGATATCATTTGAGTTCCTAGAAGTACATCGACCTCACCCCTTTCAACCCGCCCCAGAATTTCCTGGTGAGACCACTTTCCCGACGTGGTATCTACATCCATCCGAGCAACCCTAATACTTGGGAAAGTCTCGTTGACGATCCTTTCTACTTGTTCTGTCCCTACCCCTTTGAAGGATAACTCGCTTGAACTGCAGCTCGAACATTTGGCCGAGGCTTTCTTGGATTGACCGCAATGGTGGCAGACCATCTGGCCCCTATTCCTATGATAGGTCAAAGATATCGAGCACTTAGTGCAATTTTCGACGCCTCCGCATGAGAGGCACTGAACAAAGGAAGAATAACCTCGTCTATTCAGCAACAACAAAGTCTGCTCTCCCTTGGCTATACGAGCACCGATTGCTTCTTTGAGGACTGGACTCAGGACCATGCTGCTCCCACTCCCTGGCTTCCGATTCTTAAGTTCCTTTCTTAAATCAACAGTATGTACAGGCGGCAGACTTCCCCCTCCCACCCTGTCAGGCAAAGAGATATAGTCAAACTTTCCTTTTTCTCTGTTGTGCCAACTCTCCAAGGAAGGAGTGGCAGACCCAAGAATACAGACCGCACCTTCCCTCACAGCCCTGACCACGGCTACATCTCGAGCCTGGTAACGAGGAGCTTCATTTTGTTTGTAAGTTGCGTCGTGTTCTTCATCGACCACTATTATCCCAAGATTTTTCACAGGAGCGAATACCGCCGAACGTGCGCCTACAGCTACACTTCTTTCCCCCGTCTTTAACTGCCTCCACGCATCAAATCGTTCGCCTTCCGACAAAGCAGAGTGTAAAACGGCCACTTGGTCTCCAAAGCGAGCTCGAAAACGAGAAACGGTTTGAGGAGTCAGAGAAATCTCTGGAACTAAAACGATGGCGCCCTTTCCTTCCTCTAGAATCTTGTTGATTACTTCTACATAGACCAATGTCTTCCCAGAACCTGTCACACCGTGAAGCAATGCAGTGGCGCCCTTCCCTTCCTTGTGTAATTCTAAAATAGTTTTTATTGCGGTTGCTTGATCTTCTGTAGGTGTATGCTTCATTTTATCAGACATAGGAATGTCGGAGAATGGGTCTCTATCCACCTCTATTTCCTCAATCGTTACCACACCTTTCTTTTCAAGCTCCTTGACCACTCCGCGACTAAAACCGCTCTGCTTAACAAGGTGAGACAACTCTACATTGCCTCCAGAACTAGCCAGGATTTGATATGCTTCAAATTGCCTCTTAGCTCTTCCCAGTAATCTTTCCAGCTCTGCCAGATCCTCAAACCACCTATGAATTTTTACGATCCTCGCCGTCTTCACTGGAGGAGTAGCGGGCGGTTCTACTTTAATTTTTACTACTCCATTATTTACTAAGGATCGAAGATCGGAACGAATTGCGCCCATCCCTAATTTTCTGCGCAACGCATCTAGAGAATACCCGTTTTTACCCTCGAGAAATTCCACTATCCTCTGTTGCCTAGAGGTCAGTTCAGTCGCCGATCCATCCAATAACTGCACTCTTTCTTTTGGAACACGAGATAAAAAGGAAGGGAGCATGGCCCTGAGAATTATTCCTAATGGAGTACCGTAGTACTCGGCCATCCAGAAGGCTAACCCCATCTGTTTGTTAGTTACAGATGGGTGGCTGTCCAAAACCCCCCTAATGGCTTTGACTTTTCTAAGAGTTGTCTCAGCAGTCAAACCCACAACGAAGCCTATTCTTTCCCCACTGCCAAAAGGAACCAATACCCTGCTTCCCAAGTCAGGATTAAAACCAACAGATGAGTAAGTGAACACCTGACTTAATGGGAGTGGAAGTGCTACCTCGACGTAGTTCTCACGGTCGTTCAGGCTTGCTACTCCAGGAGAGTTAGAATTTCAGACTGTCGATTCTTTGGCGTAACTTCTGGTCCTTCTGGTCCCCAATACACGTTAATTTCACTGCGAATTCCCACTTCGTTAGGAATGTAAACCCCTGGTTCCACAGAAAACCCAACTCCAGAAATCAATGTCCTATCATCCCTGGTTTCCAAATTGTCCAGATTAGGGCCACTACCATGGAGGTCGACGTCCATGGAATGTCCAGTTCTATGAACGAAAAAATCTCCGAAACCACTCATGGCGATGGCCTGTCGACAAACGTCATCGACTTGATATCCACAAATCTTTTCCCTAGCAACATGTGAATCATTTAGGAACTTGATTGCCTCTTCTCGGGCATTCCTAACAGCCGTCCAAATTTTCTGAACCCGAGGAGAAACCTGTCTATCCAGAATTCCCATCCAAGTCTGGTCAGCGAAAACACCCTCTGCACCTTCCTTACCCCAAAGATCTATCAAAAGAATTTCTCCTTCTGAGATATAATCTCCTTTTTGTCCAGGATCATAGTGAGGATCTGCAGCGTTTTTACCGATAGCCACATGACAATCTGGTTGGTTCTCCAGTCCCTCGTCATATAAACGATTCCGTATCCAATCTCCCAATTCACCTTCCAACAGTGGTTTGCTATGTCGCACTTGCTTCGCAGCTTTTTCAAAAGCTTCCCGAGCAACTTTTCTCGCAATTTCAGCACATCTTCTATGGCCCTTTAACTGTTCTTCAGTCCAAACCGAATGGAAAATCGATACAAAATCCCCAGAGCTCACCACATCTGCTCCGATTCTAACTAATAGTTGCAAGATTCCAGAGGGAACACGATCTAAAGTAGGAACATTCGAATTTGGAGATATCTCCATAGCTAGGCGTGGCTTCTCCTGTAGCAAGGAGGTCAGCTTGTCCTCCATTTCAGCCCAGCCCTGGTAGTCTAATATTTTCCATGGCCAGTGGTCCCAAGCACCGTGCTCAATAGCTTGGATTAAAGCCGTCGGTTCACCTTGGGCAGGAATCAAAGTAAAAGACCGGCGTGTAGTCTTCTGCAAACCAAGCATCTCTTTTGCTATAGGATTTTGACCATGGAAATCATAAAATAACCACCCGTCCAAATCAGCCTCATGGAGAGACCTCTGCACTTCAGCAAGACAAATAGGCCCTTTCGCTAAAAATCCCATGGGATCAGCCATTAGGAAATTCCCAGAATCAAAACACCGCTTCTTCCGAAGCTTCCATTTCTTTAAGAGCTTCTCTGAGGAGCACTTCTTCTTCTTCCGAAATCACCCTGACGACAGAAGGTTCCACTTCATCTTCACGCATATATTTCAAAAAGAGAATCAGAACGCTGACACCAAGGATAAGCACTCCTGGGGGCACCACCCAAGCCATCAGGCCAGCACCAGAAGTCCGAGGATAAGCGAGATATTCTTCGCCATGGTTAGAGATAACCCAGTCCACAAGCTCCTGCATTGATCCACCTTCAAGCGCCATAGCCTGCAGGCTGTCTCTCAACATAGCTCCCTCCAGAGATGTGCAAACTTCTAACATCAAGCCTGGACAATAAGGTGACTTCAACCTTGAAATGGCCTTTTCAGCAACTGGATGAGGTTCTATTGGATTACTCAACAGTTCCTGCTGAATCCCTGCAGAAAGATCGCCTACACGTACGGCGAATATGCACACAAACCAGATTAGGACAAACCTCGATATTTTTACTTTCATCATGAAACCATCCATATTGGAATCTGGGAACACTACACCAAAATGACAACATACTTAATTTAATTAAAAAAACTCCAGCCGATCCTAATTTATCAATCTCAACCCACTGCCGCGAGTGCTCTTAAAACAGCCTTCACACCTAAACCTGTCCGCTTCGGATCGTAACCACCTTCTAATGCTGCTACAATACCACATCCACTTGGTGCACAACGGATGACTTCTCGAGTCAAGAAATTTAGATCTTCTGGTTCTAGGCATAAATTTCCTAGTGGATCTCCTTCCATTGCGTCAAATCCCGCAGAAATCAGAATGAAATCAGGATCGAACGATTGCACCACTTGTTCAAGATTCTCCGAAAAAAGATCGCAATACGCAAGCGCAGAGGTCCTAGCTTTTATAGGAAGGTTCCGGGTTAGTCCTAGCCCTGCACCTTCCCCGATCTCATCTGCTGCTCCAGAACCTGGAAAATGAGGCCATTGATGAAGCGAAAAATAATAAACTGATCCATCATTATAAAAGATGTCCTGAGTTCCATTGCCATGATGAACGTCCCAATCGATGACAAGCACCCTACTAACCTTACGATTCGCCTGCAGCCAACGTACCGCTACAGCCACGTGGTTAATAAGACAAAACCCCATGGCTTGCTCTGCAGTAGCGTGATGTCCTGGAGGACGAGTTGCGACAAAAGCGGTCGACAGTTCTTTATCGTTCACCATTCTGACTGCAGTAATCAGTGCGGCGCTAGAACCGCAAGCTGCTTTCCAAGAATTGGGAGACACGATCGTGTCAGGATCAAGAGAAACTAATCGGGATTCTCTAGTGGCTAATCCAACGGCATCTCGAAACTTTTCTAGATGTAATTCAGTGTGAACACGGAGAAGATCTTCATCTTCTATACTTTCTGGTTCGACCTGAATTACCCTCCCATCTAAAGCCAATAAATCTTGTCCGACCGATGAAGCAATCGCCCTGAGTCGTCCTTGATGCTCGGGATGACCCCATCCAGTATCGTGCAATGAAGCATCTGCATGGATGAGAAATCCAACCGGGAGGAGACTGCCATTGGGATCAGTCAACTAATTCTGCAGGCCTGCTTCTGCAATCCGCTCCTGAAGTGTGCGGACCGAATAAACCCTTGAACGCAAAGCAATTAACGCATCACAGGCCGCGCTAGTCGCTGACATTGTGGTAAAGTAGGGAACCTTATGGGAAATAGCCGCCCTACGCATCGAATAGTCATCGTATTGTGACTGTTTTCCTAGAGGTGTATTGATCAATAGGTCAACTTTCCCTGAAACTATGTGATCAACTATATGTGGACGACCTTCTCCTACCTTATACACACGTTCCGATGGGACACCCCTATCTTTCAAATAATGATGTGTCCCTTCGGTAGCCCATATATCAAATCCCATGTCGCAAAATCGTCGTAAAATCGGTACCACTGTCCGTTTATCTCTGTCATGGACGGTGACAATTAAAGTGCCACCCTTAACAGGCAGTAAATTGTCACAAGATGCCTGAGCCTTAGCTATGGCCATCCCAAAGGATTCATCAATTCCCATCACCTCACCCGTCGATTTCATTTCTGGACCTAATAATATGTCCCCCTCAAAACGACTAAATGGGAAAACGGCTTCTTTAACAGCAACAGTCGAGGTGGACTGTGGTTCCGAGATCTTGAGATCTTTCAGTTTCTCTCCCACTATGACTTGTGCGGCGACCTTACCTAGAGAAAGACCAGTCGCTTTGCTGACAAAAGGAACAGTCCTCGAAGCCCGAGGGTTTACTTCGATTACGTACACGACTCCGTCCTTAATAGCATACTGAACGTTCAGTAACCCCACCACTCCCAGTTCGAGTGCAAATTTCTTTGTTTGATCCCTGATTTGTTCTATCTCGTCTGGATTTAGTAAGTAAGGTGGCAACACACATGCCGAATCACCGGAGTGAACTCCTGCACCCTCAATATGTTGCATGATCCCCCCTATCACGACCTCTTCCCCATCACATAATGCATCTACATCTGCTTCAAAGGCATCCTCTATGAAACGATCTATCAGAACAGGATGGTCTGGTGAAACCTTTATTGCGCGCTCAAAATAATTCTCCAGCGTTCCACTGTCGTAAACGATCTCCATACCACGACCACCTAAGACATAACTAGGACGCACCAGAAGTGGATAACCCACCTTTGTGGCAACGGCCAGTGCTTCCGCTTGACTCCTAGCTATTCCATTCTCAGGAGGCGTTGCACCGACTAGCTGGCAGACTTTCTCAAAACGCTCTCTGTCTTCAGCACGATCGATAGCATCCACTGAAGTTCCTAATATGTTCACCCCAGCCTCAGACAAGGCACGAGCCAGGTTGAGTGGTGTTTGGCCTCCTAGTTGGACTATGACCCCTTCTGGTTGCTCTTTGATTACAACTTCCAAAACATCCTCAAAAGTGAGAGGCTCAAAATAAAGCTTGTCACTTACGTCAAAGTCGGTTGAAACAGTCTCAGGATTTGAGTTGATCATAATAGTTTCATACCCAGAATCTCTGAGCGACATGACTGCCTGTACACAACAGTAGTCGAACTCTATCCCTTGACCGATACGATTGGGGCCACTCCCCAGAATTACGATTTTACGGTTATCTGAAGGATGTGATTCGTCAGAATCTTCATACGAAGAGTAGTAGTAGGGAGTCTCGGCAGGAAATTCTCCTGCACAAGTGTCAACTACATTGTAACTCGGATGAATGCCCAACTTGTGCCGTCTCAGCCGAACTTCCGTTTCATTCTCATCCCTTAGGCTTGCAAGTTGGGCATCCGAAAATCCATTTCTTTTCATCAGTTTTAAATCTTCAATGCCGACATTGTCCAAGCTTCGATACCGCAACTCCATACGAAGGATTCCAACAAGTTGATAAAGGAACCATCGATCAATTTTAGACGCTTCGTAAATGTCTTCCATAGCTTTCGCAAATTCGACATCTCCTTGCTGATCCACGGCCTGAACAAGTGCACGCTTCAATTGGAATGGCCTATCTGGTGTTGGAATTCTGAGTTTCGACAGGAGCGCGGCAAAGTCATCAGTTGTCAATCCATCATCCTCTAAGGATGCTCCTTCCATCCAGCCTGATCGTCCAATCTCAAGTCCCCTGATGCCTTTCTGCCAGGCAGACTTGAAAGTTCGACCGATCGCCATTGTTTCACCTACTGCTTTCATTTGCACCCCCAGAACCCGACTGGCCTCGGGGAATTTTTCGAAAGCGAAACGTGGAAATTTGACGACGACATAATCCAAAGTTGGTTCAAAGGATGCTGGAGTTGTCTTAGTAATGTCGTTCGGTAGCTCATTCAACAAATAACCCACAGCCAATTTGGCACCTACTCTAGCTATAGGGAAACCTGTTGCTTTTGACGCTAGTGCTGACGACCGGGACACCCTCGGATTCATCTCTACAATTAACATTTCACCAGTGATGGGATCGATAGAGAATTGGATATTACAACCTCCTGCTTCCACTCCAATTTCACGAATGATTGCAATTGCTGCATCCCGCATCTTATGGTATTCGACATCCGAGAGAGTTTGTGATGGAGCTACGGTTATGGAATCCCCGGTATGAACCCCCATTGGATCAAAATTCTCTATCGAACAGACGATTATAACGTTGTCAGAAGCATCCCGTACGACTTCCAGCTCGTATTCTTTAGCTCCGATTACACTCCTATCTATAAGTACTTCTGTAATAGGAGAAGCTTCCAGCCCCTGTGCGATAAATTCCTTAAACTCCTCAGCATTATAAGCAATCGCACCACCTGTCCCACCCATCGTAAAACTCGGTCTGATTATAGCCGGATAACCTACTTCATCGATTATTCCGAAAGCTTCGTCAATTGTCTTAGCAAAACCACCATGTGGTACAGATAGGCCAATGCGATGCATAGCAGCCGTAAATTGTTCTCTATCTTCGGCCATTTGTATGGATCTCGCATTGGCCCCAATCAACTCCACCCCATATTTTTCCAGAACTCCATTTTCAGTCAGAGCCATGGCAATGTTTAACGCTGTCTGACCACCCATAGTCGGAAGCAATGCATCGGGCTTTTCTCTTTCGATTACTCTCTCGACCCAATCCGGTGTTAATGGTTCGACGTAGGTCCTATCCGCCAGATCGGGATCCGTCATTATCGTGGCAGGATTGGAATTGACCAAGATTACCTTGTAGCCATCTTCCTTGAGAGCACGGACTGCTTGTGTCCCAGAATAATCGAATTCACAGGCCTGCCCAATAATTATCGGGCCAGACCCCAATATCAGTATAGAATCAATGTCAGTACGTCTAGGCAACGGAGCGATTCTCAGGTTTCAAGGTACAATTCCGAATAATTTCCAGAAAAAATTATTAGCACCGGGGAAGAAACTATCCTAAATCCTCCCTGAGGCAACACTGAGATCGACAGGGTCGTCCTATTTCCTCTTGTTTGATTCTTTTCGGACAGCTGTAACGAGTGCAAATAGAAATCCCCCCCAAACGAAACCCAGAACTAAGACCATCGTGACCACCGTAGATGCCGTCATAAATTATACAACCCCTATTAAGTCAATTTTATTCAAAAAGGCTATGCTCGATCACTAGCTCGAATTTCAAGAACGTCAGCAACCTCCTTCAGCGCCTCTATGACATTGCTAATATGCTCGGACCGATCAATATCTAGAAGTTCCATCCCTCGAGAAACTTGGTTTCTATCAACACCGGCAGCAAATGCT
>CAWWAX010000051.1:0-10498 GCA_963935005.1 uncultured bacterium
GTAATGGAATCCAATATTATGACTACATCTTCCCCACTCTCAACATATCGACGAGCTCGCTCTAGAGTAATTTCTGCAACTTGACAATGTCTCTCGGGCGGACGATCAAAGCTTGAAGCTATTACTTCTCCAAAACCACACATCTCCATCTCAGTGATTTCCTCTGGTCGTTCGTCAGCAAGAAGGATCATCAATCGACATTCGGGGTTATTTGTAACTATCCCTTCTGCTACCGATTGCAAAACGGTGGTTTTCCCTGCTTTTGATGGAGCCACAATCATAGCTCTCTGCCCCTTGCCCAACGGACAAAACAAATCGATGACCCTATTTGTGCAATCTACTTGTCCAGCTACAGATCGATCACATTCCAGAATGAGTTGTTCACTGGGATGCACAGCACTTAAACTGTCAAAATCGGGCCTCTCAAGAAGCTTCTCGGGAGGATTGCCATTCACGAAATCCAGATGAGTAAGGGGAGGACTTTTCCCATTTTTAGGCCTACGACCTACAGAGCCCCCAAGTTCATCCCCTGTCTTCAGACCGAACTTATGTATGACTTTTGCACCGACATAAATGTCTTCTTTGCTGGGTGTATATCCTGCCTCTCTTCGACGAATAAACCCAGAACCGCTTCCTAAGACATCCAAAATGCCTAGAGGTTTTTCTTGTTGTTCCTTCAGTGCCTGTTCTTCCACTTCTACGGATTCCTTCAGTTGAGGATCAAAAATTCAAAGCAATATACTTTAGGTCGCACAATTCCAAATTCATTACTTCAAGTAATAATGGCGAACGCAAAGTAGACATCACCTTGGTATATAAAAAATCAAATAAATAAATCTGTTACTGTCACTTTACTAGCCACCCTTCCAACTTTTTGACCTCATTGGCCAACAAGTGTTTCTGGCAGTGACGAACGGCTAATTTGTAATCTAAACCGCTTGGATTGAGCTGGGCCGCCCTAACTACTGCGGATAATCTACAGGCCGGGGGCTGGAACAGATGCTATAATTTTCACTTGTTTTACACTTTAATGCAAGGGCCTAATCTTTTTGACCACCTAAACTACGCTGATTTGTAACACTCCAATCAATCCTTTTACCTCCGACTATTACTTCTCGACAAGGATTGACACCGATCCAGTACGCCAGTTCTCTCGGGTGTTCCAAATCCCAGACTGCCAGGTCCGCTTGCTTTCCGATTTCCAGAGTGCCAACCTTTCTCTGCAAACCTAGCGCCGTCGCTGCATTCCGAGTCACACCAACGAAAGCTTCATCTGGAGTCATGTCAAAAAGTACACACCCCATGTTCATAGCCGACAAAATTGAAAATATAGGAGACGAACCTGGGTTAGCGTCTGTAGCAAGAACCAGTGGGACTCCATATTTACGAAAAGAATCTATCGGTGGCATCTGTTTCTCTTTGAGATAATAGAACGATCCAGGCAACAGAACTGCCGCAGTGCCAGAGCGTGCCATGGCGATCACTCCATCTTCAGATGTGTATTCCAAGTGATCAGCGGAAAGAGCGGAGTGGTCAGCCGCCAACACAGCACCTCCACCATCTGACAGTTGATCAGCATGAATTCTGACTGGAACTCCAAAAGACTCTGCCTTCTGAAAGAACCGAGAACACTCCTTTGGAGTAAAAGCTATAGATTCACAGAAGACATCGACCAAATCCACCAAGTCTCTTGAGACCGCAATAGGCAGCAGTTCGTCGCAAACCATTTTGACATATTGATCTCTATCTTCACTGAATTCAGAGGGGAGAGCGTGAAGACCCAGCAAAGTCCTTACGATTCTCACTGGCATCACTTTCGAGATTCGATCGATTACTTCCAACAATCTCAGTTCTTGATTAACGTCCATTCCGTAACCTGATTTAATTTCAATGGTCGTCACACCTTCGCGCATCATTCCGAGTATCCGCCGACAAGCTTGGTGTTCAAGTACATCGGAAGAAGTGTTTCTGGTAGAGTCCATTGTAGAAGCGATCCCTCCACCAGATCGAGCAATCTGTTCGTAGGTTTCACCTTTTAAACGTAATTCAAATTCTCTTGAACGATTGCCTCCAAAGACGAGATGAGTATGGCAGTCTACTAGTCCTGGAGTCACTAAAGATCCCATGCAATCATGAATCACAGTGCCAGAATCTATTTTTTGCGTCGGAAGGTCTTTAGTACATCCAACCCACGCAATCCTTCCATTACTTACTGCAACTGCACCGTCTTCTATTATACTGACAAGGTTCGTATCTCCGTCCTTTGAAGTAGCTATCCTAGCGTTATTCCAGACAGATTCAAAAACTGAAATACCGCTCTCTTCCCCTCTCTCTCTCACGGGTTAGAGACTCAAAGTAGCTTCAACCTTCTCATTAACCGTATCCCTGAATCTTTCACAACTGGATAACAAGTTTATAATCTGACCTCCAACATCTTCTTGGAAGGTTTGGTCAGAAATATTAGGAAGATTGATTCGTACATTGTAAATGGCTGAACGCAAACCAGTTTCTGCCATAAGACACCCAGTTCCAACGTCACTCATCATCGTCGAATCTGCCAAATCTGCCATTTCATTGGCTAATTCCATAGCGCTCAAACATGTCTTAGCCGTTTCCAGAGGAACTAGCGTAGCTCTTTTATATCCATCTTCTATAGCGATGGCTCGAATCTTTCTTTCCTCTTCACTGTCCTTGGGCATTCTCATTCCAGTTAGCACTGAATCGAAAGCTTTTGTGTCCGCATCTACCGCGTCCACAAGAAGGTCTTTGATCTCTTGGGCTTGCATCGATATCTGGCAAAGTTGACCGTACATTGAATCAAATTCACTTTTACCGATAGAAAGATTTGCTACCATCGACGTTAGCGCACCCCCTAATGCCCCAGCAAGAGCTGCTACCGATCCACCTCCTGGAGCTGGAGTCTCACGGGAAACCTCATCAACAAAGCCCAAAGCACTCAGGTTCATCAGAGGACCCCCTGAGGTCGGAAGCCCTATCACTTTATCTTCGATATCAAAGGGGCTGACATCACGCAAACCCATTGATTGTATAGCTGTCTCCAGTAAATCGGGAACTGGAATTCCAGTCGATTTCATGGCTTGTTTTCGATAATAGACCCCTGCTTCCTTAAGCGCTTCAAAGGGGATTAGTCCTACTAACTCAGAACCAGTGACTACAATCCCTCTCTTCGCTGCTTCACGACGGGCTTCTTCAAGCACTTGGTGAGGCGAGCTAACTTTGTAATTAGTCAAATTAATACTGATCTGTGCACGATCGTAATCATCTATAACCCATCCAATCGCCTTTACTTCTTTAAAGATGCCGTCGTCAAACACTGGCCCTGACGGATTTTTCGGATCGATTCCTAGGCTCTTATAGCGCTCAGACAGATCACCCTGGTGTTCTTCTGCGTAGTGGCTCCGTAATTCTTCATAAGATCTTCCAACAAAGTCACATGGACCACACGGAAATTTGCCATCCTGATCGAAATGGACGGCTTCACCCTTGTAGTAGAAAGGCTCAACGTTACCCGTACGTTTCCAGCGTCCTCTCTCTCTAAGAGCGTAGGCAATGTCATTAGCATATCTACGATCCGCATTATTTAGATTGATATTGTATGCAATGAGAAATTCCCTAGCGCCGACACAAGTCGCTCCAGCTTTGAGGTTATGCTCTGCAGGACCATAATCGGGAAGCCATTGTGCATCTGTAACTTTATCTTTTAAACCCTCATACTCACCCGAACGAACTGTGGCCAAATTACATCTTTCAGGAACGCTGGCGGCCTGATCATATAGGTAAACAGGTATCTCCAAATCTTGTCCAATACGTTCCCCGACCCGCTTGGCCATGTTTATGCATTCTTCCATAGACACTTTAGATACTGGAATGAAAGGCAATACGTCGGTGGCGCCTATACGTGGATGTTCTCCATGATGATTCCGCATGTCAATCAAATGACTAGCAGTAGTCACAGCTTGAAATGCTGCTTCTTCCACAGCATCTGGTGGTCCGACAAAAGTCACTACTGTTCTGTTCGTATCAGGTCCCGAATCCACGTCGAGCACTTTAACTCCTCCAGCGGCTTCAATAGAACCAACAATTTCTGCCAGGATCTTTGAATCCCGACCTTCTGAAAAATTCGGTACGCACTCTATAATAGATTCTGGCATAGATTCCTGAGGTGAAAGTCAAAAATTGTCATGGAGTCAAAGCTCTTCCTCAACATTACAGCTAAAATTTCTAAGTTCTCTTCATTGGTATTTTGATACCTTCTCTGGCTGCCGTCTCTTCTGCCAGTCTGTAACCAGCATCTGCATGACGGGCCACACCTATACCAGGGTCGTTAGTCAATACACGATTAATCCTCTTTGCCATCTCATCAGAGCCATCAGCCACCAAAACCTGACCTGCATGGAGGGAATTCCCAATTCCCACTCCTCCACCGTGATGGAAAGAAACCCAACTGGCTCCGGATGCAGTATTCAGGAGGGCATTTAAAATTGGCCAGTCCGCAACCGCGTCACTTCCGTCCTTCATATCTTCTGTTTCTCGGAAAGGAGAAGCAACGGATCCCGTATCTAAATGATCTCTTCCGATGACAATGGGTGCAGAAATCTCTCCACTCGAAACCAGTTCATTGATCGCCAGTCCGAAACGAGCTCTATCGCCTTGTCCTAACCAACAGATCCGGGATGGCAGTCCCTGGAATTGGATTTTTTCACGTGCCATAGTGATCCATTTTACCAAATGTTCATCATCTGCAAACATTTCTAAAACTAGATCATCAGTTCGATAGATGTCCTTGGGATCCCCAGAAAGCGCAGCCCAACGAAAAGGCCCTTTACCTTCACAGAATAGAGGTCGTATATACGCTGGAACAAAACCCGGAAAAGAAAATGCATCCTCGAATCCCGCATCCAGAGCCTGGGTTCTCAAATTATTCCCATAATCAGTGACGTACGATCCTTTTTTCATCATCTCCACCATGGCTTCACAATGCCGACGCATAGACTGCATTGAACGTCTAATGTATTCTTCAGCATCAGCGTGTCTCAAAGAATCAGCTTCTGCAAGAGATAATCCCGCAGGGACATAGCCATTGAGAGGATCATGCGCCGAAGTTTGGTCAGTGACTATATCCGGGACGATCCCTTCTGCTACCATAGCTGGTAACACTTCAGCGCAATTGCCTACCAGGCCGACACTCAGCGCTTCTTTTTTTCTAGCAGACTCCATAGTCCATGCTAGAGCTTCAGCCATATCATCAGTCATACGATCACAGTAACCAGTTTTAACTCTTCTTTTAATTCTTTCTGGATCCACTTCGACGACGAGTATGGAAGCACCATTCATGGTAGCTGCCAGTGGTTGGGCACCACCCATCCCGCCCATCCCGCCAGTTAGTATCCACCGACCTTCCAAACTCGATCCATAATGCTTTCTTCCCATAGAAGCAAAAGTCTCGTAAGTCCCCTGAAGGATCCCCTGAGTTCCGATATAAATCCAAGAACCAGCAGTCATTTGTCCATACATCATAAGCCCTTTTTGATCTAGCTCACGAAAATGTTTCCAGTTGGCCCATCTTCCCACCAAGTTAGAATTTGCAATCAACACTCTAGGTGACTCTTTATGTGTCCGAAAAATCCCTGCTGGAGAGCCCGATTGAATAAGTAAGGTCTCGTCATTTTCAAGCTCACGAAGACATTCTACAATACGATCAAACGCAGCCCAGTTCCTTGCAGCACGTCCAGTTCCCCCATAAACCACCAAGTCCTCTGGACGTTCAGCTACTTCTGGATCCAGGTTATTCATAAGCATTCGAAGAGCCGCTTCTTGAGTCCATCCCTTGCACGACAAATCGCTACCCCTCGGAGCCCTTATCTCCCTAGTTTTCATTGAATTGTTCAATTCTTCTATACTCCCTGGGTTTAAACCTCATCGGCCTGTAAAATTGCTGCAAACGCTCCACCACCAACCACTTCTCTCAGTTTCTCTATCTCCTTAGAGTGCGATCTGTCCGTCTCTAGGCTCGCCGCATATTCCCTAACCACCCTGTGCGCTTTTTCGACTCCATCTCCAGCCTTCATAGGTCGATGATACTGAATGCCTTCAGCTGCCACTAAAGATTCGATCGCTAGTATATACTCTAAACATCTTAGGATCCTAGAGGCCTTGCGAGCTGACGTTAACCCCATGGATACATGATCCTCTTGGCCAGCGCTGGTGGGGACAGAATCAACACTAGCCGGATGTGATAAAACCCTCATCTCTGAAAGTAAATCTACTACAGTCACGTGCACTATCATAAAACCCGATTCCAGCCCTGGCCTAGGAGCTAAAAAGGCCGGAAGGCCAGACACATCTGGATTAAGCATCCTTTCAATACGCCTTTCACTAATCGCTGCCATATCTGTCAATGAAATAGAGAGGAAATCCAGAGCTTGCGATACAATTTGTGCATGGAAATTACCTGCACTCACCACAGATTCTATTTCTGTAAAAATCAAAGGGTTATCGGTTGTACTATTAGCCTCAACTTGAAGGACTTCCTCGACATATTTCATCACATTTCGAGTAGCGCCATGCACCTGGGGCATACAACGGAGACAATAAGGGTCTTGAACTCGACTGTCACCTTCCCGATGAGATTCTCTAATCTCTGAATTTTGAAGCAATCTCCTCAACTTAGCGGCACTTTCGATTTGTCCTGGATGTGGACGAGCATGCTGAACTTCTTCCATGAAGGGATCTGGGGTGCCCCTCAAGGCTTCAAGGCTCATACAGCCAGTCACCTCAGCAGTGTCTAAAGCATTCTGCGCACCCAAGAAAGTTAAAATTCCCAGGCCAGTGGTCGCCTGAGTTCCATTAATCAAGGCCAGTCCTTCCTTCTCTTTCAATTTGAGCGGAACAAGATGAACTTCATCTAAAATTTCAGCCGTTGGTCTAATTTGACCTTGATATTCCACATCACCTTCACCAATTAGAGCAAGTCCTATATGAGCCAAAGGCGCCAAGTCACCACTAGCTCCTACCGAACCATACTGAGGAACAACTGGATGAATCCCTCGATTGAGAAAATCTATAAGTAGGTCAACAACTTCTCCCCTGCAACCAGAATGACCACGCGCCAAAGAATTGGCTCTTAGAAGCATAATTATCCTAACTTCTTTCTTGTTCATTGGATCGCCGACACCAGAAGAGTGGCTCCTAATAAGATTATGCTGGAGATCTTCTCGATCTTCTTCGGGTACCATAATTTCAGCCAGTCTTCCGAAACCTGTAGTGACCCCATAAACTCGCTCACCCGCCCCCAAGAGATCCAGAATGAAGTCTCTTGACTCTTTCATCCTGGCACGGGAAGATTCGTCCAAGGTAACTCGAGACCCCATAGAAGCGACCTTCGCACATGTCTCTAGACTTAGATCTGCACCAGTTATTTCAATCATAAGGAATCCTTTAAACTATCTCTTTCATTGGTCCAGGCCTTCAAGTCCTCTTCAGTTACAATCAGATCTCCTCTCCAATCGGACTCTAATTCAACGCCTAGTCCGTCTGCTAGACGATTGACATAATTGTAGTAAGCCGTCACCTGACAAATATCCAAGACACCCGTATCGTCAAATCCCATCTCCTTCAAATATACAACGTCTGATTCCCCCACAGCTACTGGCCTGACCGTGAGCTTGGCAGCGTAGTCTAACATCGCACGATCCTGTTGAGATAGAATAGCCTTTCGGTAGTCTTTCACTAAAATCCTTGCTAGCATCTGGTCACCCGACAACTTACGAAGTCCCGCTCCGTGATGATTAATTCAATAAAAACAATCATTGCAAGCTGAAACAACTATAGCAATCATCTCACGCTGGATCAGACTAAGCGGCGAATCCCCTCTCATCAAATGAGCATACAAATCTAAATGATGCTTCATCGAGGGTGGATTGTGAGAATGGATCCGAATAATATTATCAACTTTTTTCTTCGGACCACCATATTTTCTATATAATTCTTGTAGTGAAGCCCCCGCTTCTTCATAAGGAACATATGGGATATATGCCATTTTTTGCTCCATGTGCTAAAATGATTGAAGGAATGTGCTCTCAAACATCTGTTATTTTAACCTTGGGAGTAGACTGAGTCTTTACTATATAGTTAAAATTTACAGGTGAAGACCCCTCCTAGAATATAGAGGCGAGTTTGACAACATACGAATTCGCCAGAGTCCTCTAAACTTTGAAAAATGACCGATACCGAAAATAGCCCTCCTGGAAAACAAAATTTCATCCGAGCAATCATTGCGAATGACATCGACTCTGGCAAGCATCAAGGAAGGGTGGTAACTAGATTCCCTCCAGAGCCAAACGGCTTCCTACATATTGGCCATGCAAAATCAATATGTCTGAACTTCTCCGCTGCTTCTGAGCACCAAGGGATAACACATCTGCGACTGGACGACACAAACCCCGAAACTGAAGAGGAAGTGTACGTTGACTCCATAAAGAAAGATATACGATGGCTAGGCTTTAATTGGGGAGCCCATCTTTATCATGCCTCTGATTATTTTCAAACACTCTATGATTATGCAGAAGAGCTAATCCACAAATCTTTAGCTTACGTGGACAGTCTGAATGAATCAGAAATAAGAGAATATAGGGGATCCGTCACCGAACTCGGACGTCAGAGCCCTTACCGCAATCGATCCGTATCTGAAAATCTGGAATTTTTCTCACAGATGCGTTCTGGAACTTTCTCCGATGGGCAACATGTCCTCAGAGCTAAGATTGATATGGGTTCCTCCAATATGCTTATGCGCGATCCCATCTTATACCGAATCCGACATGCGACTCATTACCGAACGCAAGATGACTGGTGTCTCTATCCTCTCTATGACTTCACGCACTGTCTTTCAGATTCAATAGAGGGGATTACTCACTCAATCTGTACTCTTGAATTCGAAAACAATAGAGAGCTTTATGACTGGATCCTAGACAGTCTTGACATACCTCAACCACAACCCCGACAGTATGAATTTTCTCGACTCAATTTAGAATTCACAGTCCTCAGCAAAAGGAAACTCCTCCAATTAGTTGACGGAAAATACGTTAAGGGTTGGGATGATCCACGGATGCCAACTATTGCTGGTATCCGGCGACGAGGAGTCCCCGCAAAGGCAGTAAGAGACTTTTGCAATATGATTGGGGTCGCTAAAACTGAAAACAGAGTAGATCTAGCAAGGTTTGAGTACGCCATCAGAAACGAATTGAATTACACAGCCCCTAGAGTAATGTGCGTATTAAAACCCTTAAAAGTGATAATTTTAAATCACGATGAAAATGACACAATAGAGCTAGAAGCTCCCTATTTTCCAGAAGATATAGGTACCGAAGGGACTAGGATGCTCCCTTTCACCAGAGAAATATTCATAGAACAAACCGATTTCGATGAGAATCCGTCCAAAGGATTTCGCAGACTGTCTCCAGGTGTAGAAGTACGCCTCCGGTACGCGTACATAATCAAATGTGAAAATATTATCAAGAATGACGATGGAGACATTCTAGAAATACACTGTACCTATGATCCAAACACTAAAAGTCGCGCCAGCTCGAAACACCGTAAAGTAAAGGGCACTATCCACTGGGTCTCTGCGACGGATTCCTTACCTGCCGAAATCAGACTCTACGATAGACTTTTTAATGTTCCAAACCCCGAGGACGTCGACGACGACGGACATTTTACTGATCATTTAAATCCACAATCTCTTATCGTTTTGAAAGATAGTAGAGTGGAACGGAGTGTGGCAGCAGATCCCCCCAATATAAATTACCAGTTTGAACGCACTGGTAATTTTATTTCTGACTCTGTGGACTCCAATCCAAGAAATCTCGTTTTCAACCGAACAGTCACTCTGAAGGATAGTTGGGGAAGATCGAAAGACATTCAGCATAAGAATCCAACACGGGCGGACAAGCTTTCGAGACGAACATCCAGCCAGAACACCAAACATGGAATTGAAGCGAAAACCACTTCTCCGAGTGAAGAGGAGGTGGTCAGCACTAAAAATTTGATTGCACAATTCAAAATCTCCGAAAAAGACGCCATGATTCTCTCTAGAAATCCCGACTTAATGAGACTTTTCATTTCTGCTTCCCAAGAAACTTCCGACCACTTAACTCTATCAAAATGGTGTGTAAATGAGATTCCGAAGAGTTTGACGGAAGAAACCTCGCACCTGTCTGGTGTGTCAGTTGCTAAATTGGTGGAATTGGTCTCTTCAGGAACCGTGTCTTCGCACTCCGCCAAAGAGATTATGACAGTATTAGCAACGACGGGTAGAAACCTTGATGAAATAGTGTCCAAAGACAACTACAACCAAATACATGATTCAGAGGAATTACAGTATATCGTAGCAGAAGTCATCGAGAGCAACCCTAATGAAGTCCAAAAATATCTAGATGGTAAAACTGAGATACTCGGTTATCTGGTAGGCCGAGTGATGAAA
>CAWWAX010000052.1:0-10316 GCA_963935005.1 uncultured bacterium
ACCTCCTGGATACTCCCTCAAATCCGGATAAACTTGAACGTCCAACACTTGTCTGGCCAGTTCAGCAAATTCCTGATCCATTGGAATGACCCATGTACCGGTCTCATAGGTGACACCCTCATGGGTCACAGCTTCCTGTAGTTGGGAAATACGGATACCGTTGAAGGCGAGTCTTCTAAGAAGCTCAACAGCCGCCACAGGGTCTCTCTGATCCTGCCTAACAAAATAACCATAGGGAGGCTCGTTTCTATATTTTTCAATAATACTTCGACCCGATTGATAACGGTTATACAGGATGTCTTCCCTATACTTAGCCGCATAATCGAGCGCTGCTACAGAGGCCGTAATCATATAGTCTACTGCATCACCCAATCTCCACCACCCACCTTTCCATGGACTTGAATAAAGGGCTTCAACCCTAAGGTCGCGCCGACTCTCCGGGAAATCCGAAAGAGTATAGAAATGCGGTGTGGCATAACGGTAAAGCCCAGTCTCAGTCCAAAAAGAAGCTTGATTTTGCAACATAGGCATGTAATCCACATAGCCGGGGTACCAGGCGTCGAAAACTTTCTCCATATGAGTAGAGCCGACCTGGCCTCTTGATTCTAACAACTGAGCAATCGCCATACCTATCATGTTCACTTGTCGAGCCATAATAGGCGGAGTTTGGGTTGCGACAGGTTCGGCAAATGGGGGCAACCAGATCCGTGTCGGGAAAGGAGAACTCTGATGGTGGACATAGATGATCTGAGGTTCCCAAGTTCTCCATGTTCTAGCTAGAACTCTTGATTCAACCATGTTTAACATGTAGCCATCACGGTTATTGTCATGACCTATATACTTCTGATAGAGCTTCGGCATTGGAGCTACTTCGAACGGGGTGCCCAGATTCGATTTATACCAATCAGCTATCATAGTTTGACCGTCCGGATTCAAAGAGGGCCAAAGTACTGTAATCACATTCTCACGAATCGATTGAATGCGCTTACTCTCCCCGGTGACCAAATCATAAGCAAGTTGAATAGTGTGTTGAGCGCCTGCTACTTCAGATGCATGCAAGCCCCCATTGATGTCGACTACCGCCTTACCTCTCGAAGCCATGTCTCTTGCCTCAGAGTCTGTAAGATGTCCGGGACTGGCAATTTCTGCTGCTATCGATCGATACTCATCTAAGTTGGCCAAGTTTTCAGCGCTCGATACTATGGCAATATACCAAGCTCTACCCTCTGACGTTTCGCCCGTATTGACCAACATCATTCGGTCGGTAGAAGCATCTAGAAGTCGAAAGTACTTCAGGGACTCTTCATAGGTGGCCAACTGGAAATCTTCTCCAGGATGAAAGCCGAGAACTGACTCGGGGGTAGGTATCGATTGCGCTTGCAGTGACATAGCCATCATCAAAGTCAAACCAAGTGAAGAGTACCCAATCGTTTTCCAGTGCTTTCGAATTCCTGACAAAATTCTCATCTAACCATATTCCCCTATCTATAGATAGTCCTGTTCACCAATACTTTAGAATCACCACTAACATTATGCACTTGAGACCCATAGAATTACAAGCCAGCCTCTGAATATCCAGTGGAGATAGCAATTGCTCCTAACTGCTATTGTGGAAGAAAGCTTTGACCTCGAAGGAGGAACTCCAGTGCCATACTTTAGAATCACCTGTCTTATAAGCTTTGTCATCATTTCCAGTCTTTCGCCATTACTGGGCCAGAAAAACAAGAAGAGTCCAGTCAGCCCACAAGATTACGGCAAATGGGAATCCATCACCTCAGGCCAGTTTTCACCTGATGGAAAGTGGCTAGCTGTTGAGGTTTCTCGTATCGATGAGAAAGACGAACTTCAAATCCATAGAATAGAGGACAGCCATGTCATTACAATAAAATTTGCATCAAATCCAAGTTTTTCCAGCGATGGTGAATGGATTGCATACGCAATACAAGAGCCTGTGGAAGAAGATGCCGACACTCAACGGAAGCAGATGGGCTATACCCACCTGCTAACCGAGGCTTCAATCACAATCCCTGAAGTGGAATCATTCTCATTTAGTGGGAGAAATCCTCACCTTCTACTGAAGCGTTATCCTGCCGATGAGAATGTTAGTGTTTCCACTGTGACGATCCAAAGTCTTTCTAAAGAAAGCAACGTCTCGTTTGCCAAAGTAAAAGAATCAGCCTGGCAAACATCTGGGGATTTGCTGGCATTTGTAACCGAAGACGAAGAAATGGATAACAACGTGCAATTATATGAACCTAATTCGGGAAATCTTCGTACTCTAGAGGCTACAAACTGGAAATACACTGGACTGGCCTGGAGAAATGAATCTAGTGACCTCGCCTTCTTCCAGTCAGTAACTAAGGATTCCCTTCCCCACGCTCCGCAAACTGTAATAATGTGCAAACATCTGGAGTTAAATCGTGTTTGTTCCAGTCTTGATGAAACGATGACTGAAGAGATTCTACCGGATCATAACATTGTTTCTTATCGCTCCATCAGCTGGTCTGAAGATGGATCTTCTCTTTTTTTTGGTGTGAAGGCGACTCCAATTGAAATGGGAACATCGGCAGAAACCGAAGCTTCTACATCGATGTCTGAGAAACCAGAAGTAGAAATATGGAATTCTTTCGACCGTCGTGTGATACCAGAACAAAAGAGAGATTCACTCGAAGATCTAAGGCGAAGTGATCTGGCTGTATGGCATCCTAACGAACACAGAGTTTTAGTCCTTACTGATGACTCCATGACTGATCCCCTCTTACATGCAGGAGGGCAAGTAGTCACCGCAACTGACCAGACACCATTTGATTTCGCCTCTATGTTCGGAAGACCAAAGGAAGATGTCTATGCCATTGATCCGTCTTCTGGAGAACACCTGGCAAGAATCAGTGCAGTTTCCTTCCCTTGGCAGGTAAGCCCAACTGGAAAATACCTGTCCTATTTTGGCAGAGAAGCCTACCACGTTGTCGATTTATCATCTGGAGTGGAATCTACAATTTCAAATGCAGCATTGACGGACTTTAACAACAGAGAATTTGACCACCCTGTCGAAGAAAAACCTCCCTTTGGATTTGCAGGATGGTCCAAAGATGGACAATCCATAGTTGTGTATGACAAGTATGACATGTGGCAACTGGATGTCACGGGATCAGCCAAAAAACTCACCAATGGATCGATGGACCAAATTATACACCGCTACATCAACTTGGACGAGGAGAAGTATATAGACTTGGAAACCGATCTGTATTTGCAGCTTGAAGGGGAATGGACATTAAACCATGGCTTCGCTCGATTGCAAAATGGAAACGTTGAAACCCTTGTTTATGAAGACAATAACCTCAATCAATTATCCAAGGCTTCGCAAGCAGATATATACGCCTACATCGCTCAGGATTTCGATGATCCACCAGATTATTTTGTCGCAAATTCTTCCTTAAGTGATACAAAACAGATTACACGTATTAATAGTTTCCATAACGATTACGATTGGGGCAAAAGTGGATTGGTACAGTACAAGAACCATAGAGGAAAGCAATTAAAGGGAGCTCTCTTCTATCCAGCCAATTATGATCCCTCTCAGACGTACCCTATGATTACATATATCTACGAGAAAAGATCCCAAAGTGCTAAACAGTACATGCCTCCATCCGAACGAAGTTACTATAACTGGTCTGTATGGACCTCATTGGGATATTTTGTATGGCAACCTGACATTGTGTTCGATGCTCGAGACCCTGGAATTTCATCTACCCAAACAATGGAACACTCGATCCTGGCTGTTATCGAACAAGGCATCGGCGTTGATCCTACTCGCATCGGACTCATAGGACACTCATGGGGAGGCTATCAGACTGCCTTTGCAGTAACAAATACTGACATTTTCGCAGCAGCAGTCGCCGGAGCACCACTAACAAATCTAATCAGTATGTACGGTTCTATCTTTTGGGCCAGTTCACAACCTGAATCTGGGCATTTCGAAACAGGGCAGGAGAGGATGGAAGTCCCCTATTGGGAGGACCTCGACGCATACATCAGGAATTCAGCTGTCTTCAATGTAGAGAAACTAAATACACCTCTGATGTTAGAAGTTGGAGATGCAGACCGTAACGTGGATTGGCGTCAAAGCATCGAATATTACAACGCTGCACGTCGCGCTGGTAAGCCTTTGACAATGGTCGCTTATCACGACGAAGACCACGGACTCCGCAAAGAAGCAAACCAGGTCGATTACCATAGAAAAATTCTACGATGGTTTGGCCACTACCTCAAAGGGGAGAAGGCACCTCCTTGGGTTACAGCACCAATACCTTACCTGCAGCAAAAAAGATGAGGCCAGAAAACTTGAAGGGTTGCCAGACTATATGTCCAGCAACCCTTCAATACATTCTAAACTCAAAAACATCTCAGGATGAGCAAGAAGTCTTCACCCACCAGGATGTAGATGGAATCTTACTCGTGTGTTCTCCCACATCATAGAAATATTCCCCATAGTATTTTCACTATTGGAGTAGTAGTCATATGACATCGTTTCGACCATTTCATCAGTTGCTTCAGGTACAACCTTGAAGCTACCGATCTCGGTTGAACGTACTTCATCCGTTATTGGAACTCCCCAACGCTCATGATTAGGATTCACAAGGATTTCCCATTCATCCTCGCCAGGAATTGCATACAGCGAATATGAGCCAGCCTCTAAACGCACTGGGTCTAGAGCCATAAACGCATCAATACCTGATTCACCAGGAACGGTCCCAAGAAGTGCAGGAGCAGTCAGATGCAATGTGGTAGGTTCGTTGGCCCCAGCTCTCCAAGGATTCCCGAAGGGTACTAGACCACCCATTACTTCTCTATCACGTGCAGAAGGCGCTCCATAACAAAGCCGGCCTACCCCATTTTCATAATCCAATGTGACGTCTTCTAAAGGACTCGATCTCCCTGACAATTCTTCTGGACTGCCCCTCTCCGGATATCTTTCCGTTGCAGGAGCAACCCGACATTCAGGGTACGTTACCGCTGAGCTCATAGAAATCTCTCCAACATCTCCACCATCTGAGGCACTATCACCAGAGCCACAGGCCATCAAGCCAACTGTCCCTAGAAACAATGGCAAAACAAATGCTGTCTTTATACGCATAATTCTCCTACCCAGTAAAAGTTGCATCCAACTCACAGTTAAAAGTTAAGATATTAAAGGATTTCAGCAAACTCCTTACTGAAATGTTAAGCTTTTTTCATTTCCTGTTTCAGGGCTTCGACAAGACGGTCAATCTCTTCTTGGGTGTTATAGATATGCGTTGATATCCTTATCGCATTATGTCCATCTCTTTGGTGCTCATCAACATGGATCTTGTGTTCTTTAGCCATCACAGAAACAAAGCTGACCGCATCAATACCTCTCACTTCAAAGATTGTGGATCCAGGACAAGAAAGCTTTGTGGAATTTCCACTGAGCATCTTCACACCACCTAATTTTCCCAGAGATTCTTTCAAATAATCTGAAAGAAATCTGCACCTATCCTCAATCCTGTGAAGACCTATCGAGGTGAGCATGTCCAGTGCTACTTCTAGTCCCGCATAAACTGGTAGACTTACAGTCCCTGGAGGAGCATAGGCTGCCGCATCCGAAGTTGCATCTGTTGAAAAGGACGTTTGAATAGCACTGCGCCCCCTCTGGCTTACAAAAAGAAACCCAGTCCCGATGGGACCCAGCATCCATTTGTGAAGACTCGCCGAATACGCATCGCAACCGATATCAGCAAGATCGATCGGGAACTGTCCCACTGCCTGCGCTCCATCCACCAAAGAGAAAAGTCCATATTCCCTCGCTAGTTCAACAAGCTCTTTCACCGGATATAAATGTCCGCCTCGTGTAACGTGACAAAATGAAATTGCTTTGGTTTCTGCTGTTATAGAATTCCTCACCCTACTTATTACGTCATCTTTAGACGTAAAAGGACTTGGAATGAACACCTCCGATACTCGGATTCCATCGCGATCCTCACGTACTCTCCAAGGCCTATAGCCTGCTGGATGTTCCTGAGTAGTGATCAATACTTCATCTCCCGGATGTATCTTCAAACCCAGGCTTTGAAGATACAGGCCTTCGGAAGCATTCCTAGTTAACACAATCTGATTGTCTTCTACGTTAAACATCCTAGATAACTGAGGTTTGACACGCTGAGTGATAATCTCTTGAAGTATCGTTTTCCCAGCTATGGGATCTTCTGAAATAGCCCTATAACCCCTGGTAACAGCCTGCACTACTTCCAAAGGTGGCAAACCCAAGCTAGCGTTATTCATATAGACCGAGTCGCTATCGAGAATAAAGCTTCCTCTGATATCCTTCCAGCTATGATCATCTGCCGATTGCGGTGTAGAAATCAACGTCTGAATCGATCCTTCCCCAATAGTGCTTTCCTGAGGATCACAAGCATACATGGTACTCAACGTCCCAACACTTCCAAGTTGAAGGAAATCTCTGCGACTAAAACCACCTAGATGCTTGCCATTCTCCGCATTGGTCACTTAATCTTCTCCTAATATTCTTTTAAAAATGTGCCGCTGGTCTAGTACACCAGCAACCTCTCCTGATTCATCTATTTCTGCTTTTCAGGAACTTTCCAGAATTCTTCATTTTTCTGGGTATTGGTAGCTACTTCTTGGGAATACAGTGCTGAATTAAAAAGTATCTTGAAGGTACCGAATGGCTGACCTCTCCATTGGGGCCTTAAGCCCAAAAGAACCACCCTGCCAGCTCCATGATATACCTCCATCGCAGCAGCAAAGCCTTGCACATGTTCCTCGCCGAGGAAATACCCAGATAGCAGTGGAGAACCGCTAGAGCCATACTTGGCCAGAGCCGCACCTTGAAAACCCTCTTTAACTGTAAAAACTGGACTGGATCCGACAAACATTTTTGCTCGCTCTGGCATACCAGTCATGATCGGATGAGACTTGTCTACTATGATCTCTGCAATGGCCCCTCCTGCAAAATATTCCTGACGAGGAATATCAGCGACCACATTACTTACAGGAAGGTGGAGTTCATCTATAGCAAAACCGCTAGAACGATTAATCGTAACTAGAGTCCCTCCGTTCCTAACGAATTTATCAATTTCACGAGCCCCACTTGCATCAATCCCTCCCGAGTATTTAGCGGGCACAGATCCCTTGGCAAACCCAGTCATGATCTGATCACGACTCATATCTGCCATGACAATCACATCATATCTAGAATTGAGTGACCCGGCCTTCACATCAGCATTATAGAGGCTCGTGTGTTCTATCTGATACATTTCTAAAACCCAACGTGTCCAACCTTCATCTGAGTTGGCTGCCCAGGGACGATAAAGGCCAATCCGTGGTTGCCTGATTGATAACCCAGAGGTAACACCTCTTCTTGCTCGAAGAGAGAATTCGTCCACAAGGTTGTCCTGGGAGGATGTTGACATACCGTTGATGAGCCATTGCCCACTCTCTGAGCCCATCGCAGTTTTGGAAGCGTGTAAAAAACGAACGTCTGCACCTTCTGCCCAAGCACGTGAAACAGCACGGTATGAATTGTTTTCAGATGGACTTAAGTATAACGCTGGCCCACTACCTGCAATCCTCCTTTCGAGAGGAACTACAGCGCGTGCTACTGGGTGGCTATCGAACCCTACACCTGGCGGAGTATCCCAAGTCTGAGCATCGACCTTATCATCCCAGGATAGAGGATCATCTTCAAGGTTAACTATCTTGCTTCGAACTTCCTCGTTTAGCGGAGCAGTTAACTCCACTACTCTTACGTCGAACTGATAGGGCAAAGTCCAACCTGAAACGTCATAGGGCTGTTCTGGAGGTCCCTCTGGATATTCTCTGAGATCTGGGTATTCCTGTACAGAAAAAAGCTGGCGTACGAAGTTCGCGTTAGGTTGATCCATTGGAATGACCCAGGATCCCTTAGAATGACTGATTCCTTCAATGGAAACAGTCTCTTCAAGCTGACCTATTTCAATCCCGTTAAAGGCGAGACGTCTAAGCATCTCTACAGCGGCTATCGGATCCCGCTGTTCTTGAGAGATAAAATAGGCGTAAGGTGGTTCGTATCTGTACTGTTCGGTGACATCTCTAGCAGCCTGAAAACGATTGAAAAGAATATCTCTCTTGTATTTCGCCGCTACGTCCAATACCGATACAGAAGCGGTCAACATATAATCAACAGCATCTCCTATCCTCCACCATCCCCCTCTCCAGGGACTAGGATAAAGAGATCCAGGTCGCAAATCTCTATCCTTGGCAGGAAAATCATCGATGGTATAGAAATGTGGTGTCGCATAGCGATATAGGGCTGTTTCTGTTAATAAAGAAGCTACATTATGGAAATTATTTGCATGGTCCATGAAACCTGGATACCAATTATCAAATCCGTTCCCCATATGGTATGCACCTTCTTGGCCTCTCTCCTCCAAAGCCTGAGCCATTGCCATGCCAATCAAATTGACTGTCCGCCACATCAAGGGGTGAACATTCGGACTAATCGGTTCCGCAAAAGGTGGAATCCATATCCGTGTAGGGAAAGGTGAACTTTGATGATGGTTATAAATGATCTGTGGTTCCCAATGCCGATCCACTCGAGTGACTACTCTCGATTCAATTTGATTGATCATGTACCCATCACGATTGTTGTCGTGACCTACATATTTTTGATATAAAAATGGGGTCCCAGCAGTCTCATAAGGTGTGCCGAGATTAGATTTGTACCAGTCTGAAACCATCGTTTGACCATCAGGATTTAGACTGAACCAGAGAAGTAGAATCACATTATCCAGGATTTCAGCGATTTCTTCGTCTCCATCACCGGTCACCAAATTGTAAGCCAATTGGATAGTATGCTGTGCGTGGGCTGCTTCAGTCGAATGTAATCCGCCATCAATATGCACAATTGCTTTGCCTTCCATAGCCAATTTTCTTGCATCTTCCCTAGTCATATCATCTGGCGGATACGCTAGCGTTTGGCTAATCTCCCGATAATGCTCTAGGTCCTTTAAGTTGGAGCCAGAAGAAATAACCGCCAGATACCAGGGCTTGCCATAGCTCGTTTCACCAACCCGTTGCAACTCAACTCGATCAGAAGCATCGGCCAGTTTTTGAAAATATTCGAGAGCTTGTTCGTAGTTCGCCAGTTCAAAATCTGCTCCTACTGGAAAGCCAAGGACTGACTCTGGGGTGGGTATAACTTGGGCTATCGTCGGCGTCGTAAAACCTATAGCTATCAGGGCAACTGAAACCCACTTTAAAGCACGGACTCTATAATGTCGTTCAAAAATCATAAGTTTATTTTCTCTTGCTTTTGTTAGAACCCAGGTCAATTAGAAACCCTCCTCACTTCGATGACGATTCAACACACAAAACCATTACTCAATTCCATTGACAACAACTTGGACGACTTCAAGCCGACCGGACAACCGATGCAGGCACCGAAACAACCTTCACACCTGCCACTACCGACCTGGGCGAAACAACTGAACCTTATGTAAATCATCATAAAAATCGAACATTTCTCTGTTGTAGTCAGGTTCCCTAGCATATTCAAAGACTTCAATGATCTCAAACAACATCGAAAGACGTTGAGGCATCGCCAGATGTTCAGAAAGATCTCCACGCTCTAAGAAACCCCTGCTACAAAATTGCTGAGTCTTTCGAAAATACGATTTTATGAGTCGCCTAGACGCATTCGTTTCCAATACTTCCCTTTTTTCTTGAGTTACGTCAGAATCAACCTCATCAATTTTTCTGAAAAGGTCTTTCGCCCACCCTGTTCCTTTGGTCGCTTTCCAATCCTTCAGCTTATTTGCTGCGAGATAATACTCTTGCGACCAAAACTGGTCGTGGAGATGTGATATCAGAATACTTCGGTCAAAATGTTTTGGAATAGCCATCTAAACCCTATAGTAGGTATGGAATACAGTTTATGTGAATCACATGGCAATCATTGATTAAGAGTTTTAATGTATCCCAACCATAATGTCCACTAGGAAGGAGAAAACTTGAATTCAGCCTCAGTCAATAAGCTCAGAAAAACGATTCTCCTGCTCAGCTCCACTGCGATCTTAATATTTATGACTGCTTGTTTCGATGAAGCTTATGTGCTCTCTATTGGAGATATCGGCTACAATGAGGAAGAACTCCTGGGACTCAATTCTGCTAACCGACTAAAGCTTGCAGAAATAACTGCATTTGGACTCGCAGTATCCCAGGAAGATGCCGATCGTATCCTAACACCCCTCTTAGACAAGACCCGAAACCAAGCCTTGATAAAACAACTCGCGGCCGAA
>CAWWAX010000053.1:0-10063 GCA_963935005.1 uncultured bacterium
TTACGGGGCGTGGCGCAGTCCGGTAGCGCACCTGCTTTGGGAGCAGGGGGTCCCCGGTTCGAATCCGGGCGCCCCGATTCAGCTGGAATTTTAAGAGCAATAGATACAGGAGAGATTATGGAAAACGGAACAGTCAACTCACGTAGTGAAAGTGCACGGTCTTTGATGCAACTGTACGATCTTCGTCGAGAAGAAAAACTCAGAGATGCCAGGGTTTGGGTTGTTCGCTCGTTCAATCCTGATTCCGTTGAAGACTTTATGGAGGCCATGCAAACTGAAGATTATACCTACGTTAGGATGGTTTTTGGATACTGGGATATGGCAGCTTCATTTGTTGTTTTTGGAGCTATAGACCGTGAGATGTTTACTGCGGTTAGTGGAGAAATGCTTGCAACCTATTGTAAGGTCGAGCATATGATCGATGAGTTGCGTGAAAAAATAAACCAACCTGGCTTACTACTTAACGTGCAAAAGGTAGTGGACGAGTGGCCGGGATCTCAGGAGCGAATGGCTCACCTTAGGGAATATTTGAAGGAAATTTATCTAAGCTAATCAAAAATTAATTCGTGAAACTGACGGATAGAAAAAACGTCACTGAGGTATCTCCATGCTAAGTAGTCCGAAATTTGTTGTAACAATCTTAGCCGTTTTAGGATTAGGGTGTGGCTTACAAGACAACGTGCATGACCTCGGTCCAGTGGACGGTCGCGATATGCATGGAGTAGATCTTGAGCGCATCCAAGTTGGCCAGTCAGCACCAGATTTCACTTTGGCTTCTCTGTCAGGGTCACCAGTTACTCTTTCTGGATTTCGAGGAGACAAGAATGTAGTCTTGGTCTTTTATCGAGGAAAGTGGTGAAGCTTTTGTGCGCAACAGCTCGGTGAGCTGGCCGATTTACTGACAGAGGAACAAAAAAAGGGAACTGAAATTATTGCGATCTCTTCAGACAATTCTGAGGAGCTACAAACGATGGTGGATCAAATAACTTCGGAGAATGAAGCCCGAGTCATAGACTACATCCTGCTTTCCGATTCTGAAGCCACTGTGATCAATCGGTACGGACTTCTGAATCAAATTGGTCCTGGAGGTCGAGCCATACCACATCCGACGACATATGTCATCAATAAAGATGGAATTATTGAGTGGAAAATGACTGAAATTGATTACCGGATTCGACCCGAGAATGAGGATATTTTGAATGCCTTGGGAAATGTTGGCTTTTAGTTCCGGACAGGATTCTCCAGGGCATCCAATACGTTGTGGACTACGTCGGTGAATGCTCTCCCTCTAATCCATCGAGCCACCACAACTAACTCGTTCGCTGGGTCAACATAAATAAGGTTGGATCCTGCCCCGGTATGTGTCCACGTGTATTCTGGTGCATCAGAATAGCGCCCATGGTCGGTATTTAAGGAGAAGTTCATAAACCCATATCCTTGATTGACTTCACCAGGTGTATTAGACAGTTCGATCCATCGTTCAGAGATTAATCTCTCGCCATCCCACAGACCCTTATGCATGGTCAGCAGGCCGAACCGTGCCTGATCGAATGCACTCAGTAACATGCCTCCTCCCCAGTGCCCGCCACCGCTCACAGCTTGTACTGATCGGCCGTCCAGGGTTATCCATGAATTATCATATCCATGCCATCTCCAAGTGGGTGAGGCGCCTATGGGGTCCATTATATTTTCCCGAAGTACTTCTGGGAGGGGTCGACGCCAAACGCTGGTTGCTGCCAAGGCCAGTAGGTTTACTCGCGTATCATTATATTCGTAGGCAGTTCCTGGTTCAAAACGGCTGCGGTCTTTCCAATTCATTGATTCGCCGCTTGGCCGATCGGCCCATTCTGGCTTGCCCCACAGAGTGCCTTCCCAATCGCTAGTCTGTCGCAACAGATGGTCCCAAGTAATTTTACGGTTGTGCTCAGATTCAAAGAGCAGTTTCGCGCGCCTGCCATTCAAGTCTGTGGGTTCACCGTCTCCATGATCCAACACGATCGGGGCCACATAGGGCCGGACCAAGTCGTTAACATTGGAGATTATGCCTCTGTCGTAGGCGAGCCCAACAGTTGTGGATAGAAAACTTTTCGAGACACTAAATGTGTTATCGACCTTAAGAGGGTCCCCCCATTCAGCCACGATATAACCTTTGTAAATGATCAGGCCAGTTTGTGTTGCACGGACAGTGAAAGGTCCGACGGGCTCGCCATATGGTTCACGTCCAAAGGTCATGCGATGATTGAATGATAAGTCTCTGGGAGAGTCTGATTCTCCAGCGATAGCGACTTCAACAGCTTCTTGGATTTTATCTGGATCTAAGCCTAGTTGTTCAGGACTTCTCCTGTCCCAATTGGGATGGGTACCGGGCCAATAGGTTTGAGCACTCAAGCTTGCAGGAATGACGGTTAGAAAAAAAGTAAGAACTGTGAGCTTGAGTACAAATCGCAACATTAAGATCTCCAATTATTGGAAAAAGTGAATGTATTCAATATCGTTTATTTTCTGTCCAGTAAAACTTCTATTAAGGAAAGCTAGCCATTGAATTCCATTAAATCAAAATAAGTTTCCCTTGATTTACTGTGGAGTGCCTACTGGGCGCAGCTCATTCCATCGTTTGATAAAGGTTATCGATGCGTCAACGAAAGATTCTGTATTTCTTCTACCTCGATCTCTCGTCGATTCCTCTGGATTCCGGGAGCCCCATACCCCAGTGCTGGACATGTCGCTTGCAGATGTACCTTTCCCGGTGGCACTGTCCTTTAAACCTTCAGCCAGGAATACGGCCACCGCCAAAGGTTCTCCCTCTATTACAAATGGCAACATTTTCTCTAAATGATTGGGTAGTGTGAGGTCAGCTGCTCTAGCCTTCGTTAGATCTACCAACTTGGGGATCAGGTACATACTGTTAGACGTTTCAGAGGTTCCCGCATGGCGATCGAAGAGGGCGGGGCTCTGGTCCGGATTTGTCGAGATCGACCTCTCTTCTTGGATCGGCCTGATTACAGCGCCCAAGTCTATGGCAATCCCTTCTGTCTCTTGGTTTATTCGATCTACAATAAATCGAGTGATTGCAGCGTTTCCACCGTGAGCATTCAGGATCAAAAATCTTTTAAAACCATGTTGAATCAAGCTTTTCGTAGCCTCTACATAGACCTCTTGAATCAGAGTAGAAGGCAGTGTCACGGTGCCCTCGAAACCCATGTGGTAAGGAGATTGTCCAGGAAGAAGGATCGGAGCAACCAGTATGTCCGCTGCGATCCCTATGAGCTTAGCTCGCTCCAAGCCGTTCAGGTAGTCTGTACCTATCGGCAAGTGAGGTCCATGCTGTTCCAGTGACGCCACTGGGATGATGACCATGTCTGAACGAGTGAGGAGATTACGTACTTCAGTGGTGGACATGTGAGGTAAATAGTTTGGGATTTTCTCGATCGTGGGGAGTGGGTTTTCTTGGGCTAATGCAGGCAGTGCTGAGATAGCACAGGCCAAAATAATAGAAAAGCAGTGTTGCATGTTCATCTCCCGCCAGGGTTAAGTAAAACTTGCATTCATAATTTCATTATATACTATCATCGTTCCTTTACATATCTGTTTGGAACGTACCGCGCGTGTTAGAAGAATTCTACATACTCTAGTTGGATAAGGAGCATAACTTTGAGGATATATTGTTTGCTATTTGTAATATGGAGCTTCCCACTGGAGGCCTTTGCTCAGGAGTCTCGATTCATCTCGACTGATCGTCATATTTTAGGTTCTGAAGGAGATTTGACCGCGTCGCTAACATTTTTTGACGCAGACGGTGATGGAGACCTTGATGTTGTATTCGCCAATGGCAGACATTGGGCGCAAGTAAACGAGATATACCTAAATAACGGCCTAGGTCAGTTTACGTATGGATATCCAGTGGGTCCGGAAAAGGCTACAAGCTATGCTACTCCAGCAGGTGATTTAGATGGTGACGGCGACATGGATCTTGTCATTGGTAATGATAGGGCAGAGAATTGGGTTTATTTAAATGATGGCACTGGACGTTTTGAAATAGCATGGACCGTAAGTCCAGAAATTGAACCGACTCGAAGTGCTCAGCTTTACGATATGAACTCTGATGGTAATTTGGATGTCTTGGTGACGAACCGTGGTGCCGCGAATGGGTTCTATTTAAATGATGGCACTGGACATTTCGGAGAGAAACATGCCTTTGGCGATCCAACGGGATCGACCATTGCTGTTGCAGCAGCAGATCTCAATGGCGACGGTAGGACGGATTTGGTTCTTGCTAATCGGGATGGTCAGGCTAACAAAATTCTACTTAATGATGGCAACCTTGCTTTTGTTGAGGGGAGTTCGTTTGGAACAGGAACGGATGAAACTCGCGGTGTAGCTTTAGCGGATTTAAATAATGATGGACAATTGGATATTATTACCGCAAATATTGGTGAGCCCAATAGTGTGCACTTCGGTCTAGGCGATGGAACATTTCTAGAGTCAGTAGCGTTCGGGAGTATTGAGGCTACCTATGCCTTGGCAATTTCCGACATGGACCAAGATGGTGATTTGGATATTGTTGTTGCGAATGTAAACTCGGCTAATAGCCTATACTTAAATAGTGATGAGGGAACACGCTGGACTGAAGTTAAACTCGGCAACTTCGACGCAACAACCTACGGTTTGGATATTGGAGATCTCAATCATGATGGTTATCCAGACATAGGATTCGGTAATTCGAATTCCTTCAATCGGATATTCTATAATACGGAACCTCGGTAGACTATGTGTAAAACTTACAGGAAACAGATTCAGCCTATAAACAACAGACAGAAAGATAAAATTGTTTCCATTTTAGCTTTATTAGGAATTACAATGGCACTCGGATGTTCCGGTTCGATGGAGGATCGAACGAAAACCGATACCGATATGTCACAAAGGAGCACGCTAAGATATTTTGGTGCAGCAGGATGGGAAATACTCTCAACATCAAGCCCAGATAGCGACTCGATTGTGGTGCTAGTCGACCCCTATCTTACGAGGGCAAAATATGCCAGTCCGGAAACCTGGGATCCTAACGATTCCCGACCCACTTATAGTCGAGATGATACGATATTCAGCGACGTAGATTTGATCGACAGTGAAATTGAAAAAGCTGATTATATACTTATCCATCATGCACATCCCGACCATATAATGGACGCTCCATACATTGCCAAAAAAACAGGGGCGGTGGTTATTGGTCATGAGACTGCGATTAATGTCATGAGGGCCTATGATGTGCCAGATTCTCAATTGATCACAGTGCGTGGTGGTGAGGATTATCAATTCAATAAAATGTCTGTTCGTGTTATTCCCAGCTTACACAGTCCTCTTGGCGACAAACGATATTACCAATCTGGAACAGTCGATAAAGATGTTAGTAGACCGTTAAAAATTTCACAGTTGGTGGAAGGCGGCTCATTGATGTTCCTCGTCAGGATTGGCGGAGAAGTTATACTGACTATGGGATCTATGAATTTCATTGAAAAGGAGATTGAAGGACTTCGTCCAACTATTGCTTTAGTGGGTGCAGCCCCATCCCATTTAGAAATACAAAATTATACAATGAGATTGATGGAAGGACTCGGTTTTCCTCCAGTAGTCATAGTCACACATGCTGATAATTATCGCACACCGTATGGGAGTCCGATGGCAAAAGTTAGAGAGGACTGGGCGTTGCCATTTGTCGATGAAGTTCGTCAGGCATCTCCGGCTACAGCAGTCATAGTTCCAGAGCATTTAAAAGTGATTGACCTGTCCAGCATTGAAAGGTTTTGAAGGAGATTCGTGGAACAACTAACAAGTGAAGAATTATAGGAGATAGAGAATGTTTCATAAGTCCGTTTACCGAAACGTATTAAGTTTCTGGATGATTGCGGGAGCCTTGGTGCCTAGGATTTCTTCGGCCCAGAGCCCTCAGATTGCCTATTTCCCTGAAACAGTGGTGACTCAAGAAGAGGGGAGAGACCTGATAACAATCGAGGAACAGACTAAGGCTGTCCTGGACCAACTAGGTCGTGACCTTAGTGTTCGAGGACTCGGATACAGAGATGTAGTTGTTTCGAATGTTTTCCTGAAAGATACTAGGGACTTTCAGGCGATGAATGCTATTTACCGTACCTATTTCGATATTGATGCACCTACAAGAGCTACCGTCCAAGTGGACTTGCTGGATCCTAAGGCGTTGATACAAATCTCTGCTGTAGCCGCGAAAGGACCTAAGACGATAATAATACCAGCAAATTTAAAATCTCCTGAGCTCCCTTATTCTTGGGGTATTAGTGTTGGAAATACACTATTCATTTCTGGGGCGACAAGTCGCAGTCCAGAAACATATCAACCAGTACCAGGTGATGTTGGAACACAAACCAGAAGAGTTTTAGGTAATATTGGACTCATTCTAGACGAAGCAGGGATGGACTTTTCGGATTTAGTCAGCTGTAAAGTGTTCTTAGATGACACCAGAGATTTCCAGGCTATGAACGCAGCATACATTGAATTCATGCCAGTGGATGATCCTCCAGCTCGTGCTACGGTAAGAGCTGGATTGGTGAACAAAGTATTCTCTTCAGAGATACAGTGTGTGGCAGAGAAATCTGATGAAAGAAGGATGATCAGTCCTACAGTACCTACTAGGAGGCGTCCATTTTCTCCAGCTATTGATTCGGGAGACAAGCTTTACGTAGCAGGAATAGTCGTCGGTGCGGAAAATGCAATTTTAGAAACTCAAGCAGCCATGACGAGAATAGAGAGCATCTTGGGTGCTGGATCCCGCAACCTAGAATCTATTGAAAATATGTGGATTTATCTCACAGACATAAGGGACGCTGGCGATGTACTGGAGACGTTGCACGGAATCCTTGGGCCAGACATCCCCAAGCCAACCATAATAGGTGCTCCACTAATGGGAAGGGCGAAAGTTGAGATTCAGGTAGTGGCTGGTAATTCAGTAGGATCCTCTGAGCAATTGGAGCGAGAGACGGCATCACCAATCTTGGATGTTCACGTCCATGCACATAGTGATGTTCCGAATCGATCTTACTGTCCCAACTCTGGATTGATTGGATTAGAGAAAGAGAACGGAGAGTTGCTCTGCTCAGATCCATTGCGTCCAGCGCAAAATGGCAGAGATCTGATGGAGAGAACGTTGAGATACCTGGAAGACTATAACATGTATGCCATTGCTATGACCCAGGATTATTCTCAGTTGGAGAAATGGATAGAAAACAGTCACAGGATTTTCCCATCTATTCAGACGGGTATTGCCGATTTTGAAAAAAACGAGGTCCAACATTTAGTGGAATCTGGTAAGGTTATTGCCATCGGGGAATTGATGACTCAGTACGAAGGAATTTCTCCTGATTCAGAAGAAATTGAAAAAATATGGGACTTGGCAGTAGCTGAAGATGTACCTGTAGGAATCCATATGTCTGCTCCTGGAGCACAGTTGCCAAACTATGTAGCGCGATATGGAAACCCCTTGCTGTTGGAACCAGTCCTGCAGAAATACCCTGAATTAAGGATTTACCTGATGCATGCAGGCTGGCCCTTTCTCGAGGAGACTGTGTCTGTCCTGAGACAATATCCCAATGTTTATGTCGACATCAGTTTCATAGACTGGCAAATGCCAATAAATCTCTTTCACAACTACCTTCGTCAACTGGTGGATTACGGATTTGGAAAGCGTATTATGTTCGGGTCTGATCAGTCTTGGCCGGATGCTATTCAAATAGCAGTCGAGAATGTGGAGGCGGCTGATTTTCTCTCATCTAATCAAAAGGATGATATCTTTTTTGAAAATGCCTTGAGATTTTTCCGAATCGATGAAGATCGACTGGGAATTCACTAAGGGGAAATCACTTAGTGCAATAGGTCTCGGAGTGTCATGAGCTCTCCACCTTTGATGGTCCATAGAACTTTTCGAATTGCCTCTATGTTTTCGAGAGGGTTTTCATCAAGAAGTATTAAGTCTGCAATCATTCCTGGCTTTAGGCTACCGATCTCAGTCTCGTAACCCATTGCTTTAGCAGCTACTGAAGTTGTTGCCCGCATGACATCAAGTGGTGTCATCTTTCCATAGTTTACGAGTGCCTGCATTTCAGAAATCAGACTTAAACCTCTTGGGTTTATAGGGGTGTCTGTCCCCATGATGACTACACCTCCGTTTTCAACTACACGTCTCGGCAGAGAAGCCATCGCTTCTACTAGGTCTCTCGCCTTGTCTGCTCCAGATGGGCTCGACGAAATGGAGTGGCCGTCACCAGCTCCAGGAAAGAATCTGGTGACTCTGGGATCATCGAAGATGCTAGGATCATCTACTGCTACGAGTTCGTAGGCACCATAGATACCAATTGTTGGAGTTAAAGTCATACCTGAGATGGAGAGAAGACTAACCACATCCTGATAGCTTCTGTTTAACACTGATACCTTGGTGGAATAACCTCTCCGGCTTGTGCCACGAACATGTTCTACTCCATCGGCCCCATTAGCCACAGCTGGATAGAGTTCGTGAGAACTCACCGGAATCCCTAAGGAATGGGCCGACTTTATGACCTCTTTTTGTACTCCATCTTGAAGTCGAACATAAGTTTTGATGAGATCATATTCTAAGAGTTTTGCGCGCTTCATTTCGAGTGGTATCTCTGAAGGACTGCCTAGGGTGGGTGCACCAGCATAATAAATACGACTCCCATCTATAGAATTGCCTGTACCGAAAATTCTCGGACCGATTCTTTTTCCAGATCCAATAGATTCTCTCAATTCCATCATCTCATAGGGGTCGCCAGTAGGATTGCGGATAGAAGTGATTCCATAGGACAACCATATCCTTCCTGATACTTCTCCACCCCCTAGGCCTTCATGGGTATGAGTCTCTATTAACCCAGGGCTTATATAACCCTGACTTGCATCAATGACTCTATCTGTGTGAAGAGAGTCATCGTGTTTAGAGATTCTAACAATCCTGCCACCATCAATCACTATATCTCTATTCTCTAAAAGGGATTCAGACTGTCCATCAAATATGGCTCCGGCGTGTACCACGTATCGACTTGAAGCAACGTTTCTTTCCCAGTTTAATTCCAGTGGAATAGATTCTATCCTGCCGTCATGCACCCAAACCTTTTCCAAGCCAGTTGATGTGAGATAAAGGATGGATTCGGAATCTCCAGACCAAGTGGGATCGTCAGAAATTTGATTGGTGAGGCGTCGCCCAGGACCTACCGGATTGCCTTCAAGATCCACTGGGATCGACCAAAGAACGCCGTTGGCTACATAAGCCATCATTCGGCCGTTAGGCGACCAGATTGGCCCATCGGTATTCCGGCTTCCTACTGAACCGTGGGAAATGAAATCTAGCCATCGCTCATTTTGGTTCAGTGGTTGTTGCTCAGGTAGAAAGCTGTGGTCTCCAGAAAAGGATGGGCCCCTACTAGGAAGTAAGGTCTTGGATGGTGGCTCGGGCAAACTTGCTATAGGCCCTTCTATGTCGATGAGAAGGGGTTTGTTTATTCCTTCTCGAAACCGAGTAGAATATTGCCACTTTGAGGATAGTACGATCGACTTTCCATCTGGTGACCAAGTGGCCCGTCCTGGGTCATTCAGGCCAGTACGGATGGTTTCAATGGATCCAGAATGGATTGATAATGTCTTGACCGAGCTATCAAACCTTTCTGCTGCGATATAGGCGATCGAATTTCCGTCTGGTGACCAAGACGGGAAAGATCCACCGTCGACAGTCACTTGTGTAGCCTCATTGTTACTCAGGTCATGTATCCATATTTGAAAAGATCCGGTTCGATCAGAAGCGTAGGCCAGCAACTTTCCAGTGGGGGACCAAACTGCGTCTCTTTCAATAAATTCGTTATTTGTCAGTTGGGTGGGAAGATCACCGATTTGCATTGTCCAAAGATCTCCGAGAGCAGTAAAGCTGACATGTTGCCCATCGGGAGAAATAGCAGGAGAGATGATTCCCCGAACGGGTCGCAACCCAGATTCATCGAGAGTTCTGAGCGCTTTCCGATAGGCAGGACGATCCAGA
>CAWWAX010000054.1:0-9976 GCA_963935005.1 uncultured bacterium
ATCCCGGGAAGAACGAATGTTTATTATTCAATCATTGTCTATGTGGCAGGACAATATTATCGGTGTCGTGAATCCCGGGTCTCCTGCAGAAACAGGGGGGCTCCAGGAAGCTGACAAAGTAACGGAGATCAACGGAGTGAAGGTCTCTCATTGGTATGACATGACTGACTTGGTAAGATCGAGTCCTGACCTTCAGTTAGAATTTTCCCTGGAAAGAGATGGAAGGAGGTTAGTAAGATTTATTACACCTGAAGCGGTGTTCGATGGCGATTCTGAGATAGGTCTAATAGGAGTTAGCTCATCGATTCCTTATACAAGCGAAAGTGTGGGTTTGATAGGATCACTCGAGGCTGGTTTTAGAGAAACCGTGGTTTACAGTGGTATGATTGTTGGTTTCGTAAGACAACTGTTTACTGGCGGAGTTTCCCCTAGGGAACTGGGGAGTGTTTTTGCAATAGGAGAGATGGCTGGCCAAACTGCACGACTTGGATTGGAGCCTTATCTGCGTTTCGTGGCCTTGTTCTCGATCAACCTAGCCATCTTGAACCTACTGCCCATCCCAGTTTTAGATGGTGGGCATTTGATGTTTTTGGGTGTAGAGGCGATTCGCAGAAAACCATTGTCTTTGGCAACAAAATTAAGGTTCAGTCAAGTCGGGTTGTTTGTTCTTGTAGCAATAATGATCTTGGCTTTGTCTAATGATTTTCGGCGTATGTTGGGATTTTAAAACTGCATGGTTCTATTCTTAGAATTTTCAGAAAAAACTGAACTGTTCATTTTCTGTTTTTTGGAATTGGAGTTTTTGTAGATCGAGAAAAGGTGTGGGGCTATCCTGGGTGGCGACTCCTAAAAACCCTTTGAATCCTCGGGGTCGGATTGCTTCTTCCATCGTCGACAGGGCTAGCTCTGGTCGATTGCATTCCTGGGAAAGGTGCGCCAATAATATTCCCCATAAATTGGGGTGAAGTAACTCGCAAGCGAATTGAGTGGCGGATTTGTTAGAAAGGTGACCGTGGCTAGATGCAATTCTTTGTTGGATTGCAGCTGGGTAATGACTACTCCGGAGGAGTTCTTCGTCATAGTTGGACTCCAATATCACGAAGTTAGCATCTTTAAGTGCTAGCCTGACCTGCGCTGTGGGTTTGCCCAGGTCGGTGGCGATTCCAATTTTGAATTTCTTTGAAGTATCCGTTAGTGAGAAGACAACTGGTTCTACTGCATCGTGTAGGCTCATAAATGGTTGAACTACAATGTCTTTTACGACAAAGCTTCGACTGGGCTGGTATATCTCAACTGAATCATTCTTTGGAAATAACATATCGCATTTTTTCAATGTGCGAGCTGTCATGTAGACAGGCGTCTTGTATTTCCGGCTAAAAACTCCAGCGCCCGATGTATGATCCCGATGATCATGGGTAATTAGGACCGCATCTATAGTTTCTGGAGCTACTTCTATCTCATGCAACCGTCGAGTTGTCTCTATACCACTGAATCCGATGTCTACCAAGATCCTGGTACCGCGAGACTCTACTAGTGTTGAATTTCCTTTACTTCCACTGCCGAGAGAACAGACTTTCATAGCAGTGTCGTATGTGATGATACTGATTGTCTAGGGATTGGCATGGTGCCCCGAGCTTTGTTCTTCCCAGGCTATTTTGAGCAATTGTTCAGCTTTTGCTGTTAGTGACAGTTCCCGGCGGTCCATGACTTTATTGACCATCTTTAGGAAAGGTTGAAGCCTATATGTTTCCATATTATCAGAGGTGCCCCAACTAAATGGTAATATTTCAGATGGGGTCATTCCACCTCCAAAAATGTTTGTACCACAGCCGATTGTGCAGCCTGCTGGAAGTAGGGTGCCGATACCGGTCTTGACATGGTCGCCAACAAAGATTCCAAGCTTTTTATTTCCTGTATTAACAATCCCTTGAGAAGTGTGGATCTTGATGTTGCCATAGTTATTCTTAAGATCACTATTTGAAGTGAACGCACCCAGGTTTACCCAGGCTCCAACATAAGAGTTTCCGAGGTAGCCTCCGTGAGCCTTGTTAGTGTACCCTAGGATTATGGAGTTGCTAATCTCTCCATGTAATTTACAATTATTCCCTGCCGTGAGGCCGCTCATCTGGCCTCCGACAAGATGTGTATCAGGCCCAATGAAAGCAGGACCTATTAAATGGGTAAAAGGACTAATCCGAACACCAGATGAGATCAAAATAGGACCCAGAGTGCTATCTAAATGTACCCTGGGATCTATAGTAACGTTTTTCTGTATAGAGATGATGTAATCACCTTGGCAAGTCACTCCGGTGGGAAGCATAGGAGATTTTTGGGATTGGCGTTGAGATGTTACACCTAGATCTCTACGTATTTGTTCTCCGTTCTCTGATACTAAATCCCAGATGTTATGTAAGACATTCCCAGATAGTTGCTGGGTTGGGGAATTCGTTAACGAATTAGAAGGATCGAGTAAATCTAGACTGTCAAAGTCAGAAAATCCTCCTGGAAAAAACCAACCCACAACTTCATCAGCCATTAGCAGTACTTTAGGAGTATTGTCGTGATGGATCCCCGAAATGACTTTCTTATTGATTCCGGTAAGAGCAGGTACTGCGCGACTCAGGAATAGAACAAGAGGTTTGTCACTGGAGATGTCAGCCAGCTGAACTACTGGAGGAGTATCGGGCTCGTCGAAGTTAATCAGGTTATGGCAAGTCAGGTGTCCCAGGCAGCGAGTTCGCCAAAAAGCTTCTGCTCTTTGCCGCATAGACAGACAGCCCAGTAGTAGCTCCCCAACAGGTCTGGTCAAAGCAAATGGCTGCCAATTTTGTGCTCTTTGATCGTCGAATAGGTAAAGGTTAAACATGGTTAAGGATCTTCCCCAATAACCGGATCCGACAGTTTGTCGAGTAGGATTTTGAGGTCTGCGGCGAGGCTTTTATGGGTCGCCAGTACAACATCTCCAGCCTGTATCAAAATGAGGTCTTCTATCCCATAGGTGATGAAGGTGACATCTTCTGAGTAAATCACACTATTCTTAGTGTCTAGTAGTTCGCTTTTTCCAATAAGAACATTACCATTTTCATCTTTTGGTCTCACGCGGGTCAAGGAACTCCAAGTGCCTATGTCATCCCATCGGAAATTTGCTGAGACTGTGGCTATTCGAGAACTCCTTTCTAGAATTCCTTCGTCAACAGTCATCACAGGAATATGTTCAAAGAAATCGATCGGTCTGTTCTCATCTAAGTAGAACAGAAATTTTGAAATCTCAGGTGTGATGGAATTAATTTCATCAATAAAAGATTTTGCCTTCCAGGCGAAAATACCACTATTCCATAGGTAACCTTTTTTCAAGTATTCCTTGACTCTTTCAAGGCCAGGCTTTTCCTTGAAAGAGTTTACTTCGAATGCTTCGGTCTTTCCTCGTATGGCCAAAGACTTGCCTGGTTCTATGTAGCCATAGCCCGTTTCTTCTCGGTCAGGATTAACTGCAATAGTGAAAAGTAAGTCAGTGGTTTCCAACAGCGTCACTATATCTCCCACTAAGTTCAAGAAGTTCTCTTCTGGTTCGATAATATGGTCTGCGTGCAGCGAAAGCATTAATGCTTCGGGGTCTAAGTTGTAGATTTCCCAGGCTGCCCAGGTTAATGCAGCAGCGGTCCCACGCACTTGTGGTTCGATTTTGAATGACTCAGATGGAAGGTCTGGCAGTAGGTTTTGTAAACTCTCATGAAGATGTTCTCCTGCTAGGATTCGGATGCGTTCTGGAGAAACTAATTTGAGAGCTCTGTTTACTGTATCGACCACCATAGGTTCGCTGGTCGCTAATGGTAATAGTTGTTTTGGCTTCGCTCTTGTACTGGCGGGCCAGAATCTACTACCAACTCCCCCTGCCAGGATAGTCACATACAGATGTTTATGAATGTCGAGAGCGGTCACTGATTTCAATTGTACCAAGGAATTTTTCTTCTGAGGATGTTATAAGAATGAGTTAGACTTATAATCTTGATGATAAATGGATTGGCTCTTTAAGGGAAGGAACTGAGCTGGGATCACTCTGATGAATCGTCAGAACGTTGACAGGCCTATCCTCTTCAAATAGCGTTGGTTTTAATGCGAATCAAGGTGCTAACAGTGAATAGAACTATCCGTATTCTTCGATTGTCAGGGTTTGTAGGCTCATTTTTCATCTTTTCATTGAATTTGACGGGCTGCAGTAGAGACAATCCATTTGATCTGAAGTGGACGGAGGCTAAGCCTGACACAGCATTGATATACTCCCTCTCCCGCCCTGAACTTAACCTTCCATCTGGTTTTGATCTTGTGGAGAGAACGACAGTAACAATCGAAGAACCCGGCGTGACTGGAAGTTGGGATTTCGTGCTCGATAGACAGGATGGGGAACTGGTTTTTCTCCCGCCAGCCGTATTTGGTATAGATAGCGAAGCAAAGATGATACGGTTGCCAGGTTTAAACTTTGACGAAGTCCTTGAAGCTCCAAGTGATACCTCTTACTACACTAGCGACAAGGCGGTTCCTGTGGAAATAGGCTCAGTGTATGTAGTACAAACACATAGGGGGAGGAATAAATTCGGTATGCTATGTGTTTTCTATGGAAAACTGCAGCCTCTCGAAATCATAAAAACTAATGGGACGGTCACATTTGTGTTTGATAGAAATGAACTTTGCGGTGAATTGCACCTTGTGCCGAAAGACTGAAGGGACACAGTGATAAATATTAAAAAAATTAGAGAAGATCTTCCTGGGTTGAAAAAAGCTCTTTCGAAAAGGGGACAAGAAGACCTACCAGAACTTCTTGACAGGACACTTGATTTGGATCAAGAAAGAAGAAAGGTTCTTGCTGAAGTAAATACCTTGAAGGCCAAGAGGAATGAAGATTCTAAAGAAATTGGCTCAATGATAAAAGATGGATTGGATGCTAGTGCCCTGATAGTAGAGATGCGAGAACTAGGAGATAAGGTCACAGCGATGGACTCACGGGTTAGAGATTTTGAATCAAAGATTTCAGACCTTTTATTGCTAATTCCTAATATTCCACATCACGAAGTCCCAGGTGGTGGCATTGAGAATAATCAGATCATTAGGACTGTGGGATCTCCTAAACAATTCGAGTTTGATCCGAAACCTCATTATGAAATAGGAGAAACCTTGGGAATCTTAGATTTTCCTAGAGGGGCAAAAATTTCTGGGTCGGGCTTTCCTGTTTTAAAGGGGAAGGGAGCCCTTTTACAACGATGCTTGATTGATTTCATGCTTGATCTTCACCATGAGAGTCATGGCTACTGTGAATTGCGAGTTCCTTATCTGGTTACTCAAGAATCTTTGGTCGGAACTGGGCAGTTACCCAAATTTGCTGAGGAATTGTATCAAACGGTCAGAGATGATTTGTGGTTAATTCCAACTGCTGAAGTACCTGTAACCAATCTGCACAGAGGAGAGTTGTTGAAATTGGGAGACCTACCTGTGTCTTATTCAGCTTACAGCCCTTGTTTTAGAAGGGAAGCTGGTGCAGCTGGGGCTGATACTAGAGGACTCCTGCGTGTGCATCAATTCGACAAAGTGGAGCTGGTTCGTTACGTCGTCCCAGAGAATAGCAGAGAAGCACTGGAGGAAATTACAGCAGAAGCAGAATCAATTTTGTGTGCCTTGGGGCTGACCTACCGAGTGTTAAAACTGGCCGCTGGAGATCTCGGATTCTCTGCTGAAATGACTTATGATATTGAGGTTTGGTCACCGGGTGTAGAGCAGTGGCTGGAGGTTTCGAGTTGTAGTAGTTTTTCTGATTTTCAGGCCCGTCGGGCGGACATCCGGTTTAGGTCTGGAGAAAATGAGAAACCAAGATTTGTGCATACTTTGAACGGATCCGCTTTGGCACTGCCTAGATTGCTAGTAGCACTTATCGAAACCTACCAGACAGTTAATGGAGACATCCAGATTCCAGAGGCAATCCGGGATCGATTGGGCTTTTCTGTCATTTCGGTGTAGTGTGTTTTGTGCATTTGGCTGAGGGATAGGTACAATGAATACCAATAGATGGTCACTGGTTCTATTCGGCTCATTCTTTTCTCTCTTGGTTTGGTATCTGTTTTACACACAATCGATTGTGGTCGGCTTGCATCGGAGCGAAGAACGTATGACAGAGGTGGTCTCTCTTGTGCAGGAAATGATACAGTCCCGAGATGTAAATGTGACGGAACCTAGATACCAGGGCGACCCTCTCTCCAATTCTGGGGATTTTGAAACCATTCTCTTTGAGTTGCAAGAAGTTGTCATCGGATCAGGAATCCCAATGATTTGGATGGGAGCTAATGGGACAGTGTTGTCAGCAGAGAATTTGCCTTTTGAAGCCGATATTTATACTCCAGAAGGTCAAAGATTAGTGAGGAGGCTTGTCCAGCAATATGAGATGGATGGTCACCCTCCAGTGTATGGAGTGGAGGGAGGGTATATTTATTTTGGTGATACTCCTCAATTGACTGGTCTGCAGTGGATTCCGCTACTTCAGGCGAGTGGGTTACTCATCACTACATTGATCGGATTCTTAGTGATCAAATACCAACGGAAAGCAGAACAGGAAAAGGCTTGGACGGCAATGGCCCGGGAACTAGCACACCAGTTGGGTACACCGATTTCTTCCTTGAAGGGTTGGTTGGAGCTGATGAAATTCCCCATCGATTATCGACCTGGATCTATCGATCAAGAATCCCTGAATATTGGGATCGAAGAAGATTTGATAAGGTTAGAAAAGATTACCCATCGATTTGAAATCATTGGTAGAGATCCAGATCTAACTATTGTGAACATTGTTGATGTCCTGGAAGACTTAGAAGACTATCTGCAGAAAAGATTACCCAGGTTGTCGAAGGGGATTGACTTGAAGGTCGGTCTTCCAGAAATCGAAACTAATATTCGAGGTAACAAGGTTCTTTTGTCATGGGCTTTAGAAAATGTTGTAAAAAATTCTTTGGATGCCATGGCTGGTCGGATTGGTGAGATAAGAGTTGATGCAGTCAGGGATAGTTCAAAGTGGTTAAGGATTACTGTTCAGGATACTGGGCCAGGAGTGGATTCTAGAGTTAAAGATACAATTTTCGAGCCTGGTGTTAGTGGGAAAGAAGTTGGGTGGGGAGTGGGGCTGACTTTGGCTCGTAGAATAATAGTGGGGTCTCATCAAGGTCAGATCTACCTCGTGGAAGACCAAAGAGAAGGAGCGAGTTTTGACATCTGGCTACCTATTGTTACTGGCTGAGTCCAGCTTATTCTTAAATTGCTTACATGGTGTCGAATAAAAGGCGTTTAGTATGTATGAAGCATAGAAATATCAATCTAGATGAGTTGAATACGAGTCAACTGGAAGCTGTGAGACACTTCGAAGGTCCGATATTGGTTCTTGCAGGAGCTGGATCAGGTAAAACAAGGGTTCTCACAACACGTATAGCGCACCTTATAAGGAGCAAGGGCGTATCACCCCAGTCAATACTTGCAGTTACGTTTACCAATAAAGCTGCCAAAGAGATGCGAGGTAGAGTTCACGGTTTGTTAGGTGAAGCTCCCGATGGCATGTGGATGGGAACATTCCACGGTTTAGGTGCCAGATTTCTGAGGCGACATGGTAAAATGTTGGGGTGGGATCCTCGGTTCTCCATCTTCAATGGTGAAGACAGTACAAGAGTGGTGAAAGCTGTTTCGAAATCTATCGGGTTAGACACTGCTCGATGGAGTACTAAGGTCATTGCTCATAAGTTGAGCGATTTGAAGAGCAAGCTTGTGAGTCCACAACAGTTTTTGGAAGAAAATGGTGATAGCTTTGACATATTTGAGAGAAAAATAGGAGAAATTTTTCCAAAATATCAAAATGCCTTGAAAGAACAGAACGCATTCGATTTTGACGACCTTCTTGTGAAACCCGTAGAAATTCTGGAATCCAACGAGAAGTTGCTCCGGGTATATCAAGATCGGTTCAAATTCATACTGGTAGACGAGTTTCAGGATACCAATCACGCTCAGTTTCAATTTCTTAGACTACTAGCGCAAGGCCATCGAAATCTCATGGTAGTAGGTGATGATGATCAGAGTATATATGGATGGCGCGGAGCTGATGTCAGAAATATTTTGGAGTTCGAAGAAACTCTGGGTGGAGCGAAGTTAGTGAGGTTGGAACAAAATTATAGGTCAAGTGGTGCGATTCTGGCTGCCGCTAATGCAGTAATCAAAGAGAATAGGCAGCGTAAAGGCAAGACTCTTTACACTGAGAAGCCTCAAGGTGAAGGGATCACCCTAGTTGCAACCGATGGGGAAAAGGAAGAGGCACGCTGGATTGCAGATCGGATAGAAAGTGCCTTGGTGGGCGAGCAGTCAGTCACTGCTAGCGATATCGCGATTCTTTATCGGACAAATGCACAATCTAGGGTTTTTGAGCAAGTATTTGGAAGGAGAGGTTTGCCTTTTCAAATTATAAGTGGGATGAGATTTTATGAACGTCGGGAGATTCGGGATGTTCTGGCCTACCTGAGATTGATTTCGAATCCAATGGATGGAGTAGCATTTGACCGGGTAGTGAACTATCCAAGAAGAGGTATCGGGAAAAAAACACTAGAAACTCTTCGAGCCTGGTCTTTAGAAAACGGCACAAGTCTTTTAGAAAGTTCTGTTCAAGCAGAAGGGATTTCAGGTATTCGTCCTAGGGGAGCCGCTTCTTTGGCTGATTTTTCCCGTTTTATACAGAAGTATTCCAGTATAGCGCACAGTACCCATGTCGGAGAACTTCTATCTCTTTTAGTAGAAGAGTTGAAAATTTTTAGAGATCTTGAGCGTGAAGGAATCGATGGAGAAGATCGTGCTAATAATGTCAGAGAATTGATTGCAGGAGCTCACGATTTCAGGTTAGAGCTGATTTCAGAGTTAGATGTAAATCTTGAGGACGGTTTTTCTGAATTGGATCTATTTCTCCAAGAGGTGGCACTAATGACGGATGTGGATAAACACGATGCCAGCGTGGAAAGAATAACCTTAATGTCTTTGCACAGCGCAAAGGGCTTAGAATTTCCGTTCATATTTATCTCAGGCCTGGAAGAAGGACTATTTCCCCTGTACAGGACCCAAGAGTCAGAAGCTGAGTTAGAGGAGGAAAGGCGCCTGTTTTACGTAGGGATTACCAGAGCACAATCTAGACTGTTTCTGACGTATGCCCGAAGTCGTCGTCGGGCAGGCGAAATGGTTTATGGGTCTCAGTCGAGTTTTTTAAGGGGGATTCCTGATTTTCTGCTCAAAAAAGAAGGTTATTCAGCTGTCACTGTCAATTCGAAATATAGGGCGATATTAGATGGGGATGGCGTCCAAGGATATGGAGGAGAGGCGAATGATCTTTCAAGAAGAAATAGTGCCAAACATGCTAAGGATGTCGATCAGGAATGCGATTTTTCTGAGGATCAGGAATTTAACCAAGACCTTCCCAGATTGGCGATTGGCGAACGGGTGTTGCACGATGAGTTTGGTTCTGGTGTTATACATTCCGTTTCGGGTTTTGGAAGAGATCTTAAGGTAGAAGTCATTTTCGAGACCATAGGTATAAAAAAGCTCTTAGCTCGGTATGCGAGACTAGAGAAGGACTATTAACCATTGCTTGGATTTGGAAAGATCTTGATCTGAGGTTGTCACAGATGTTTCCCCAAAATCATTAAGCTGTATCAGAAGATGTACTCGAGTCCAAAGAACGATTTTGTTTGTCCTGTGATTTCCTGCCAAAAAATTTGAGTACTCCAGTAAGCCCAAGCACCGCAGACTCTATCTCTCTATGTACTAAATCGACCAAAGAAGTGAACTCACCAATTCTTTCTTCGATTTTGGAAGATGCAGTTTTTAATCCGTCGAGCAGTCCACTGAAGGAGGTATGTGCCTCTTCAACATCATCACGGATTATTCCAGAAATGGATTCCAAATTGTCAGCTATCCTGAG
>CAWWAX010000055.1:0-9326 GCA_963935005.1 uncultured bacterium
TGTATGCCCAAAGATTTGGTCAGGACACACCGATCCCTTCCATGCAGCTATGTATTGAGAATATCAATCAGTCTGGCGGGTGTGCATATGGTTATACCTGTGTTTATACAGATTCGATTAGTTGGGCCTCTGCCACAGAGCCCTTACCTGTCATTCGTGACCCCAGGGTTGCTTTTGAACAATTGTTTGGAGCAGGTGGAACGGCCGAAGAGAGAGCTATGCGAAGAAGAACGGATAGTAGCATTCTCGATTGGATTACTGGAAGAGTCAGTCAATTGAAGAGAGAGCTAGGTGCTGCGGACCGACAGAAACTGGAACGCTATCTCGAGGATGTCCGTGAAATAGAGCGTCGAATTTCTCTCGTCGAAGCTAGGAACATTAGCGGAGAAACAAGAGAACTTCCTGAGGCTCCCGCTGGTGTTCCGGACTCGTTTTCCGAACATACAAAACTGATGTTCGACTTACAGTTATTGGCCTTTGAGTCTGACGTTACGAGAGTGTTTTCATTTAAGATGGGCAGAGATTCCTCCGCCAGAGTTTTTCCTGAAAGTGGATCGGACAAACCATTCCATCCCGCTTCTCACCACGGTGGGAATGAGGAATCTGTCAGAGAGTTTGCTAAGATCAATGATTACCATGTGAGCATGATCCCCTATTTCCTTGAAAAGCTAAAAAATACCGTGGAAGGGGATGCGACTTTGTTGGATAAAACCATGCTCGTCTATGGTTCCCCAATGGGAGATCCAAACCTGCATAATCATAAGCGTTGTCCACTATTTGTCGCTGGTGGGGCGAATGGAGCACTTGCAGGAAATACCCATATTTTTGCAGAAGACAGAACACCAATGGCAAACGCTATGTTGACTCTCCTACAGAAATTAGGGTTTGATGATATGTCCGAATTCGGCAACAGTACTGGATCTTTATCGCTGAACGTTTGAATAATAAACTCAGTAGTAATTTAATTGGAATCAGGAGGATTGAACTTGGATAGGTTTGGTTGGATTATAAATTTCTTGGGCAGGAAAATTTCAGTGATAGTTTTTTTGCTCATTTCTGTTTCTGGGAACTATACGCCTGCCGATGCTCCTGTCGCTGATGCTGCTATGAGGAACGATAGTGAGGGAGTGTACAGTTTGTTGGAGCAAGGTGAGGACGTTAATGCTGCCCAGGGGGATGGAATGACTGCCCTACACTGGGCTGCAGAAAACGGGGATATAGAGATAGTTGAGGTGCTACTCTCTGCGGGTGCGAGCCTCAATAGTACAACTCGTTTGGGAAGTTATACGCCACTTCATTTGGCCAGTAAAATGGGTCGTGATACAGTAATTAGGGCTCTACTGGGAGCTGGCCAGGATCCAAATGTTCCTGCCCTGAGTGGGATGACTGCTCTACACTATGCAGCGGCTTCAGGATCAGTTGGAGCAATTGATGTTCTAGTAGATCGTGGTGCTGAATTGGATTCGAAAGAATATGAAGGAGGACAAACTCCACTGATGTTTGCGGCGGCTTTGAACAGAGTTCAAGGGGTGGAAGCTTTGACAAGGCATGGGGCTGACCTAGAGGCATATAGCAGAGTTGTTGATATGAGGTCACGAGGCAAGATGGACCGTATGGCAGGGGATCGTAGAAATGAAGTCATTTCTGCCTTCCGACAACAGGCTAGTGGAGGCGATCCGAGCTGGAGACCAAATACTAGCCAAGTACAAACAGCAGTGAAGGCAGGGAATGCTGTGCTTGAGCAAGGACCAGAAGCTTTTATCGATGCAGAGGAAGGTGAATTACTCGATGGTGCAGTGGCCGCAGGGGTGTCTTCTTTCGAAGATCTTGTCGGTGGGCATGGGGGCTTCACGGCACTAGTCCACGCGGTTCGAGAGGGACATTTGGAGTCAGCAAAAGCATTGTTAGATGCAGGTGCAGACATAGACCAAGTCACACAAGGCGATAATACCAGTCCACTGCTAATGGCGATGATCAATGGTCATTTCGACTTGGGTTTGTATTTGGTGAGCCAGGGTGCCGATGTAACTTCAGCTAGTGTGGCCGGTACTACACCACTCTATGCAGTTTTAAATGTCCACTGGGCTCCCAAGGCAAGGTATCCTCAGCCTGGGGCACAGAAGCAACAGAAAGTAGATTACCTAGAAGCTATGGAATCTCTATTGAAAGCTGGAGCCAACCCAAATGCTCGCCTTTCAAAGCACCTATGGTATATGGGATACACTTTCGATCAATTGAGAGTGAATACGACTGGTGGAACTCCATTCTGGAGAGCCGCATATGGAACTGACGTTACTGCAATGAAGCTATTAATGGCCTATGGAGCGGATCCTAATATTGCGACTATGAAAGTTCCTGGTAGACGCAGAGGTCCAGCCAGAGAAGATTTATCTGGTTTGCTTCCATTGGCGGATGGTGATCCAGCGGTATTTCCGATTCACGCTGCGTCGGGAGTGGGATACGGAGAAAGTTTTGCGGGCCAGGCTCATCGCCACGTTCCTGATGGCTGGATGCCGTCGATTCGATATTTAGTTGAGGAGCTTGGTGCTGACGTGAATGCTAGGGATACAAATGGTTTTTCCCCAGTTCATCATGCGGCTGCTCGTGGCGATAATGAATTAATTCTATATCTAGTCGAAAAGGGTGCTGATGTGACTTTGGTGGGACGGAGTGGTCAGACTACTGTGGATATGGCAAATGGACCATTCCAGAGGATTCAGCCATTCCCAGAAACGATGGCTCTTTTAGAAGGAATGGGTGCTGTCAACAATCATAATTGTGTTTCTTGTTGAATTTCTTGGAATGAGAGAGACTACACAGTCGAATTATAGTTCATTTAAGTGAGGGAGATCTTCATATGAGTTTGCGGCTCGAATCGTTAGCCTTTAAAAGCTTGAGACAGTATCCTTTTTTCATGATTGCCTGCTTAGGATTCATGATATTATCCAGTTCGGGTCTCTCGGCTCAACAGGCAACTCGGATTCAACCCGTAACTGGTATGAGAGATAACTCAACTGGCTTTCATGCACTCGTGGGTGCGCGTGTGGTAACTACCCCGGGCAGTGTTATGGAGAGTGCTACTATAGTGATCAGGGACGGCCTTATACAGGAGGTAACCAGTGACCTAACACCTCCAGCAGGCGCGAGAGTATGGAATTTGGAAGGTTACACTATATATCCAGGATTTGTTGACGCGCACGCAGATTTAGGGATGGATGAAGTTCCTGAAGGCGGGGATGTAGGTCCAACTCATTGGAATCCACAAGTACGGGCTTGGTTCAGTACCACACAAAATCTTCAGGATGATGTTGATCGGAGAGCCACACTGCGATCACAGGGATTTGGCACCGCACTTGTAGTGCCTAAACAGGGAATATTTCGGGGTAACGCCTCGGTGATAAACTTAGGAGACACGGGTGTTCGGGAAAGGATACTTCGGCCTGACTTTGCTCAGTCCGTTGGTTTTCAGCGTTCTTTTGAACTAGGAGGCGCTTACCCGAATTCTGCGATGGGCACTGTTTCTTTGATGAAACAGACCCTGATGGATACAGATTGGTACAGGAGAGCATGGGAAGCCTATGAAGCAAGTGACAGAGCTTTTCTTCCTCCTGAGACTAGTGCGAGTCTGAACGCACTTGATGATGCACTACAGGGCAGGCAGCCGATAGTGTTTGAAACTGATAGTGAAGAAGAATACCTAAGAGCGTACAAGCTTAGCTCCGAGTATGGCTTAGATGCATGGTATAGAGGCAGTGGACAGGAGTACCGTATAGTGGATGTACTCGAAGGTCGAACTGATCCACTCATTATTCCGCTGAATTTTCCTGATGCACCGGATGTAAGTGACCCAGAGGCTGCACTCAATGCAAGTCTGGCTGATCTTCGTCACTGGTATCTTGCTCCCACAAGTCCGAGTGAGTTAGCCAAGGCAGGCGTTAAGTTTGCGTTCACCTCTGACGGGCTCTCATCAATGAGTGAGTTTATGCCGAATTTAAGGATGGCTGTGGCTCGAGGCCTTTCGTCGGCTGATGCTTTGGCGGCACTTACTACCACTCCAGCAGTTTGGCTAGGACTTGAAAACACGCACGGAACTATCGAACAGGGTAAGGTCGCTAACCTTGTGGTTAGTGAAGGAGATCTCTTCACTGAACAAGCTATAGTGAGAGACGTATGGGTGCATGGAAAAGCGTATGGGGTTACTAGAGCACCCGAGGTTGATCCTAGGGGCACTTGGGAGATAGCGTCTAATGATGAGTGGGGATTCGAAGCCACACTAAGGCTAGAAGGACCTTTGAATAGGCTTAGTGGTTCGATAGATGTAGCTGGGCCTGATGGTGCTTCGATTGGTTTGACTTCCGCGGAAGTGATAGCTGCCACAGGCCGGATTGAGGTTCGTTTCGATGCAGAAGACCTAGGGTATGACGAAGGAGTTGTTCTTCTGGTCGGATCTGTTGAAGATGACGAATTCTATGGATGGACATCTATGCCGAATGGGGCAGATCCATCTTTCCGAGGAGTTCGTCAAGAAGAATATGACGGTGCTACTCGGGGTACAGTGGCAATGAATGTTCCCGAGATAGATCTTCCTTTTATCAGACCAATGATGGAGTACGGGGTCAGCTCGATCCCCGAGCGGCCAGACGCAGTTGTCGTCCGTAATGCAACCATCTGGACCATGGGGCCGCAGGGTCGGATGGAGAATGCGGATCTTCTCATCCGAAATGGCGAGGTCGCAGAGGTCGGGATGAACCTCGATGCCCCCGGTGGGGCAGTGGAGATCGATGGCGCGGGTAAGCATGTCACTCCTGGGCTAATTGATCCTCACATTCATTCGGGTGTGAGCGCTGTGAACGAGAGTGGTTTTGCCATTGTTCCTGAGGTTAAGATGGGAGATGTGCTAACGCACAATAACATTTCGATGTATCGGCAATTAGCAGGTGGCTTGACCACTGCTCACATAAAGCACGGTTCAGCGAATCCTATCGGAGGCGAGAATGTTTTCGTCAAACTTCGTTGGGGCTCCTTGCCAGAAGATTTGATCTTGGAAAATGCTCCTCGAACAGTAAAGTTTGCTTTAGGCGAAAACCCTAAGAGGCGCCAAGGACGTTATCCAGATACGAGAATGGGAACCCAAGAAATTATTCGCGATCATTTTCTAGCAGCTAGGGATTACGAGAGAGAGTGGCAACGTTGGGAAGATGAGCAGGTAGGAATGCCACCTAGACGTGACCTCAGGATGGAGTCAATCTTAGATATTTTAGAACAAGAACTGCTGATATCTTCTCACGGATATAGGGCCGATGAATTTCTGGCACTAGTGCGGCTTGCAGAGGAATTTGGATTCAGAGTGCAAACTTTGCAGCATGGGATAGAAGCCTACAAGATTGCACCGGAGCTCGCAGCATCTGGAGTAGCGGCTGTCGTATGGAGCGATTGGGGCGGGTTCAAGATGGAAGCGTATGATGCTTCCGTTTACAACGCTAGAATCTTAATTGAAGCTGGAGTTGTTACTGCGCTTCACTCAGACAATGCTGAAATTGCTAGCAGAATGAACTGGGAGGCAGGGAAACTCCTGCGCACAGGACTAACTGAAGAACAAGCACTTTCAACGGTTACTAATCAAGCCGCTGAGGCGATGGCGATCGGTGATCGAGTTGGATCATTGGAAGAAGGTAAGGATGGTGACTTTGTCGTCTGGAACGGAAACCCTTTATCTCAATTCACTAGGGCTGAACAGACGTGGGTGGATGGTCGTCGTTATTTCTCTATAGAGGAGGACGCGGCCTTGCGGGAACAGATTGATAGAGAGCGAACACAGCTGATACAAGCGATTCTTGCTGTTGATGAAAGTAACGGAAGCGCAAATGTTGCTGAACAGCGGCGGGGGAACTGAATATGACTATGACGACTATAAGAGGAAATATGAAAAACTATGTAGAGCTGGCTCGTGCTGTCGCTACTACGATGTCGGCAGTGATCCCATTAACCTGGGTTGTTATCCTGTTCTCAACGACTACCGCTATGGGACAGGTGCGAATGACCGTCCCTCCTCAATCGGAACCAGTGGCATTAAGTGGGGCTACCATTCATACCGTTACAGACGGAGTTATTGAGAACGGTATCATCTTGATGGAAAATGGTTTAATTAGTGCGGTCGGAACAGACATAGCTCTGCCTAGTGGGACTAAGATTATAGACGTTTCTGGGAAACACATATACCCAGGACTCATTGATGCCTATAGCACAGTAGGGATAAGTGAAATCGGAGCAGTTGGTGTATCGAGTGATGTCAACGAACTCGGGGACTTCAATCCCAATGTCAGGGCTGAAGTTGCCGTCAATGCAGAGAGTCGTCATATAGGTACTACGCGTGCAGCTGGAGTCCTTGTGACCTTGACGACACCAGAGGGCGGCCTCATTTCGGGCATGTCATCAGCAATGAGTTTAGAAGGATGGGATTGGGAGGAAATGTCTCTTGAATCAGCGGCGGCATTGAATGTGAACTGGCCCAACCCAAATCCTGGCAGGCAGCGAGGAGGTGGTTTTGGTCCCAATCCACAGGAGCCTCCCCCGACCTATGGAGAACAGATCCAAAAGCTCGATGATTTTTTTGCGGAAGCAAGAGCCTATCGTGATGCCAAAATGGCGGGTACGGAAATGCGAACAGATTCACGTTATGCAGCGATGATCCCAGCTCTAAATGGGGACATTCCGGTAGTGGTCTCAGCTGATGGGGCTGGGCAAATCAACGATGCAATTACTTGGGCTCAAAAAGAAGGCTTGCGAATCGTGATTCGCGGTGGAGCGGACGCCATCCATGTGTCTGATAGATTAGTGGCTGAAGATATTCCGGTAATTCTGACATCAACTATGGCTGCACCGGGTCGAGATTATGAGGGATATGACGGAGCATACAGCATGCCGGCCCGACTTTACAGAGCAGGTGTAAGGTTCGCTATATCGGGTGGCTCGGGGTCCTTGTATTCGGACCGACTTCCATGGGAAGCGGGTGTTGCTGTGGCGTTTGGACTTCCTGAAGAAGAGGCTCTAAAGGCAGTAACTATAAATGCTGCAGAATTTATGGGGATCAGTGACAGGGTCGGTTCGCTCGAGCCTGGTAAGCAGGCGACACTGCTTATTACTACTGGGACGCCGCTAGATATGACCAGTGATATCGAACAATCTTACATCCAAGGTCGTGAGATAGACATGAACAATATACAGTATCACTTCTTTCAGAAGTACATGGAAAAGGTGAGGCAGCACCTGAGGCTGATTAGTTAGTCGGGATGGGTGCTGTCAACAATCACAATTGGGATTCCAGTTGAATCTCTGAAGCTCATCAGTGGAATTGGAATCCAGGTTTGTTGTGAGTCTCTGTAAGTTCTGTTAAAAATCTGATTGTATGCTGATACTTCTGCTTCCTGTAGACACTCAAATGTTTACCGCTAATTTCCAGAGAATTTCGATCTCCAAATACTGATGCCAGTGAAAGTTACCCCAGAAGCTAACAACGCAAGCAGATGTGGCTGTAACAGAGTGCTGTTAGTGGTTGTTATCAGAAATTGAGCTGACAGGAAAGTAGTAAGTCCTACCACTCCTGCGGCCAGGGCTTCTAAGCTACTCGGATGCTGTGACAAGAGTCCCCCGACTACGGGTACGAAGACGCAAACGGCGATCAAGGAATAGAAAATTGTTAGAGCGCCTATGATAGAGGGGAGGACGAGGGCCAACAACACGGATAGGATCGCCCCTGAGAAAGCCGCCCGCCTGGCAACACTCAGCAGTTCACGATCACTTGCTTGGGGGTTTAAATGTCTTTGGTACAGATCTTTGGATAGCGAAGTGGCTAACATATAAAGAATAGCGTCCGCGGAGCTGATTTCAGCTGAGAATATCGCAGCCAGTCCTAGGGCACCAATAATGGCGGGGAGCCCAGAATCCAAAACGAGCAACAATGCGTCTTCATTGTCCATCAGGGCTGGATTGTATGTGTGAGCGATCATTCCGAGAAAGGTTGGGACGATTGCAAAAATTAACAGGCTTACTGCTGTTGCAGTGAGGCCTATACGAACTGCTCGCTCATCCAAGGCTCCATAGACTTTCTGGATGATTCCTGGTGATACGATAAAATTAGGAGCTAATACCGCCAGCAGTATCCATCCTGACTGACCCCCTTCCCAAAAATTGAGATAGTCTGATTTTGCTGGAAAGGATGTGGTAACAGCTTCCCATCCGCCAGCGGAAGCTAGCGACCAGGGTACTATAATTATAAATCCACTCATCAAGACTATTAGGTGAATCATGTTCACCCATGCTGTGCTAAGCAGGCCTCCACCTACGAAGTACAGCGAAATAATGACAGCACCCATAAAGACGTTTACTTCATAGGGTGTCCCTATTAGAAAGCCTAGGATTTTTGCCATTGCGATTAGTTGGGCTGCAAGTAGAGCTGGTGTGCTTATCCAGATTATGCTGGTTATAGAAGCTCTCACTCCTGATCCATATCGGACTTGGAGGTAGTCTCCGAGAGTGTAAAGCCCAGAATTGCTGGCTATTCTCCAGATTTTGGGTCCAATCCAGAATGCTAAGAAGAAGGTGCCGATCGCAGCCGATCCGACCCACCACCAAGAAGCCAGTCCATCCCTGTAGCCAAGTCCAGCAGCTCCGATGGTACTTCCAGCTCCAATATTTGCAGCTAGCACAGTCGAAAAAATTAGTGCTGGCCCTAAGCGCCTATTTGCCACAAAAAAGGCCGCACTGGTGTCTACTTTTCTGCCGACCCAAATACCCAGTCCGATAAACGCAGTACAGTAAACCATGAACACGGCAAGGTTTAGAGTCACAGCACTAAACCAGCCATCAGGATACGGCCTTTTCTATAAGTACAAATCTTAGCACCGCTAGTATGTTCCGCTGTACTTCACCTCAGTTAAGTAGTTGCAACAAGATCAGTTGTTTACTTTTTTGAAATTAAGTGGCCACAAAATGTGTTTCAGGGATTGCTATGCTACACTCACAGGGAGCCTAGCGTCAAATAATTCTTCCTACCGAGAACCTAGAAAGCACTCATACATAGCTATCGGTAATTGCCGAAGTACAGCTCTAGGCCCCAATCTTCTCCTTTGAGGAAAGCTTGAACTTTTTGCAGATCATCTTTGGACGGGCTAATGACCCTGAGTTGATCGCCCTGTATTTGCACTTGAACTTTTTTGAATCCAGAATCTTTCACGGCTTTGACCATTTTTTTAGCGATATCTTGCTCAATACTCTGTTTTAAGTAAATCGTTTGTTTGGCCCGCCCCAAAGAACCAGTTTCAATGGAT
>CAWWAX010000056.1:0-9305 GCA_963935005.1 uncultured bacterium
CATAGCTCCTCCTTCAGGTGTCTATTCAGTATACGGCACTGATCGGATGAGCAAAAACTGTTTATATGTGGAGCGTTACTCACAACTCACAGGATGGGGCCTGCTTACCCTTCTTCCAATTCCGAAAGACGATAATGACATAGATGAGTCCCCACGCTGCAATAAGAGCAGCACGGCCTGAATACAAAACTAGTGCCAAGGCACCATATAACAGCAACTGCTGTGGAGGTTTCTGACCTCAGAGTGACTTCATTTGTTTCCCTGGTATAATGAGCAAAATACTGTTGATATATCTTGCTGTTTTGGCACATAAACAAGGGGGGTCGGGGATACTGGTCTTTAACGTTATCCAATCTAGGCGAGTCATTTCTCTAACTTCGGTGAGTTTATTTGGACATTCTTGGTTTCATATTAAAGAACAGGAGCGTCATCCATGGACATGAGAAATCTTTCAATCACTCTTCTTCTCTTAGTGGCCATATCATCACCAGGCGCCGCACAAGATCTTACGGGCACCTGGGAGATCTCCACTCAGGGAGGTGTTGTCCCCCAGACGATGACATTAGTTGTGATTCAAGATGGACAGGGTTTAACGGGTACTCTGACCCGAACAGCCAGTGGCCGTGGTCGAAGTGGAACATTTGAGAGTGATGTCGAAGATGGTGTGATAGAAGGCAAGAGTTTTAGTTTTCGAGTGACTCTAAGTTCTGAAGGTATGCCCCAAGCAATGAGAGATCGTATACGGGGAAACTCATTTAGCCAGAGTTTTTCAGGTATAGTCGATGGGGGTTCGATAGAAGGAACGATCATGGGAATGAGAGGTCAGGGCCGCCCTTTCATCGGTGAACGGAAGAACTAAAGTATTGACTCCGTTACAGGTGCCTCTGATTCAATATACGGCACTCATCTAATGCGCAATCTGACGGCTATCGGCTAGGGACACGTTCCCCATACTGGACGTGCAGCTGTCCATGCAGTAGCAGCGCTATCGAAATCAGTGGGGTCGCTGGTGATCTTGGAGACACACCAGCGACTCAAGTCCTGATTGAATGACGTGGCTTGATAAAACATGTAGTCCATGTCCGTGACGTTGCTGACGTCCCACGAACTCAAGTCTTGATTGAACGCTGTTGTGCCGGTGAACATCCACCGCATGTCCGTGACGTTGCTGACATCCCATGAACTGATGTCCTGATTGAATGCGATGGCTTTTAAGAACATATCTCCCATGTCCGTGACATTGCTGACGTCCCACGAACTGATGTCCTGATTGAACGCATCGGATTTGTAGAACATCTCCTCCATGTTGGTGGCGCTGCTGACATCCCATGAACCGATGTCCTGATTGAACGATGTGGCTCTGTAGAACATAAAGCTCATGTTGGTGGCGCTGCGGACGTCCCATGAACTGATGTCCTGATTGAACGATGTGGCCCAGTTGAACATATAGTTCATATCCGTGGCGCTGCTGACATCCCATGAACCGATGTCCTGATTGAACGATGTGGCACCGGCGAATATGGAGCTCATGTCGGTGACGCTGCTGACGTCCCATGAACCGATGTCCTGATTGAACGATGTGGCACCGGCGAATATGGAGCTCATATCGGTGACGTTGCTAGTACATGTGGTTGTCAGTGACGTATAATCCTGTGTCGCAATAAGTGCGCTGATCTGCTCTCGGGATCGCTTGGTGTATGTGACGCCACCAACAACGCCGGTATCGTCCGGCATAGCATCTGCGCAAGTAACCGTAATCCCGTCCTCTCCAGAAAGCCTGACTCCAAATTCTCCAGCTTCGTGACGATTGGAAATAACGGTCGTAAGGGTATGCGGGGCTGTTGGAGTGCTTTCCTCTTCACAACTTGTTAAGAGGACTAACAACAGAACAACTGGACCATAAGATTTTTGCATGCGATCCTTCGTTGCAGGTGTGTCTGATCCAACATACGATACTCATGGGATGAGTAAAATACCGTTTAATTATTAAGGGGTTACTTACTAGAGAACCGGCCTGCTTTCCAAAAGAACCAAAGTGCAGATAACAGGAAACCAAAGAAAAGTACAAGACTAGGCTCCCCTATCTTTACGGGAATAATTAGCTCAGAAATGGCTAACCCAAGGCTAACCCAACCCAGAACATGAAACCTGTTCATCTTTAGAAAATCCAACCTTCCCTCCATGCATAAGCGATTAGCCATAGTAAGGCTCCAATTAGAACAATATATCTTTTCTCCCACATTTCCTTCAGTGTTCCCTCCTGATCTAACGAGTAAAATACTGTTTATATATCCTGCTGTTGTGGCACTTAAACAAGGGAGTGTCCCTCACTGAGGGGCCTGGGGTGGATCAGACTACTTTCTATGTTATGAACCTCCATTAGATTATGTCAAAGTTAAAACAAAGATGACGTTCCCATGGATAAAAAAGTGTTAATGATTGCCACCCAATTCCTTTCTGTGGTTACCGTAAACGTTCTCGATTTCCTAGTAGACCCTCACACCCAAGAGTCTCTCTATCACACTTGATCCCCTGGGAACGCCGCTCACCGTTCTCCGCGATGTATTCGGCTACGACAAATTCCGACCAGGCCAGCTTAAGGTCATCGAAGCCGTTGTCGCAGGCCGAGACTGTATTGCTCTCATGCCAACAGGGGCGGGCAAATCTCTGACATTTCAGGTTCCAGCCCGCTTGTTGGATGGTACAGTGCTCGTGGTGTCCCCACTCATTTCCTTAATGAAAGATCAGGTCGATGCGCTCACCCAGTTAGGGTTTCAGGCGGCGGCGATCAACTCTTCCTTGGAGCTTAAAGAAAGGGAACGGAGATTGCAGGCTCTCGCCGCCGGACAGTATGAACTGGTTTACCTAGCTCCTGAAGGGCTAGACGGGTGGCAGAGTCGAGAGGTTAGGAACTGGCCGCTTTCACTCCTAGTGGTGGACGAAGCTCACTGCATCAGCCAATGGGGACACGATTTCCGACCCTCTTACCGACGCCTTCAGAAGCTCAGGGAGGAGCTACCGAACGTACCGGTACTTGCTCTCACGGCTACGGCCACCCATAAAGTGGCTCGCGACATCATCTATCAACTCGGCATGAAACAGCCCGAAGGCTTCAAGGGATCCCTCTATCGGTCAAATCTGAAAATTTACTGCAGGAAAAAGGGAACTGGACACACTCGTAGCGAGATCGCAGGGCTCATTCGGGCCCGTGAGGGGCAGAGCGGCATCCTGTACTGTTCTACGCGAAAAGCGGTGGACCAAATGAACCGCTTTCTCTGTGACCAAGGGGTAAAGGCGTTACCATATCACGCGGGCATGGAGGAATCGGATCGAGCCGCCAACCAAGATGCTTTTGCTCGAGACGACGCCGACGTGATCGTGGCGACCATTGCTTTCGGCATGGGGATCGACAAGTCAAACGTGCGTTTCGTCATCCACCGGGATATGCCCAAAGACGTGGAGTCCTGGTATCAGGAGATGGGGCGTGCGGGACGCGACGGATTGGATAGCGATTGCTTCCTTTTCTATTCCTGGGCCGATGTGAAACTCCAAGAACGGTTTGGGAATGATACTGAAGACCCCGATCTCTACCGAGCAAAAGCCGAGGCGGCCAGGTCCCTTTTCCGATTAGTCGAAAATGGCGGATGTAGGCACAAGAAAATCCTAGACCACTTTAGTGAAGAGATCAGCGCGTGCACGTCATCCTGCGATTGGTGCACGGGAGTGACTGGAGAGGATCTTGCTAGGGAAGGGATGGCCCTGAAGAGTGCAGGAAACCTCCAGAAGCCGAAGTCTAGCGGTCGAATTGGATCATCCGAACCACTGTCTGAGGAAGATGAAGTGCTGTTTCAAAGCCTTCGACAACTTCGCAAGTCCATTGCGGACCAACAGGGTGTGCCCGCCTACATAGTGTTCAACGACACGACCCTGCGTGACATGGCTGAGAAACGTCCGGCCACACCAATAGAATTCCTAGAAATCTCCGGTGTTGGCCCGGCAAAACTCGAGCGATACGGGGAAGCATTCTTAGAGGTAACGACCCTACCAGATTAGATATTGCGGGCAGAAAATAGTTAGATACGATTTGATTTTGTTCTCTCGTACAGGTGAAGCAATCCATACAAGAACCATACGACAACAACTCCCCACCATAAAACAAAGAACCAGTCATTTTTCTCAGTCCCATTCCATTCTAACCACTCAAAAACTATGCCTTCCATAAATAAATCGAAGGAAAATAGGGCAAAAAAACCAAATATCCAGATCAAGAAAAAATGAGAAGTCTTCATTGTTAAGCAAATCCCTTTGGAGTGCCGAGCATGCGTACACGCCCAGGTAGATTCTGTTCCATGCACCTGGGGTGATCGTCAAAATATCCCAGGTGAATGAGCTTGGCCAAGGGTAGAGTCTTAAACTTCAGTTCGAATAAGTTGCGGATACACTGGTGTCAGGGATATCCTGGTGCATGAAGAAAACTCTACTGTTCGCCCTCGCTCTGATAGCGGTCGGGTGTGGAAATGAAGATGGAAGCGGGAGTTCCGACGACCTGGCCTCATTGGACATAGTGGGGAGCAATGCTTTCTGGTACTACGATGACCTCGATAAGGCGACCGACTTCTATACAGAAACCCTGGGTCTTAAGCTCGCGGCAGATTATGGGTTTGCTAAGATCCTTCATGTAGCGGGCGCTTCCTACCTGACTTTGGTAGATGGAACGATGGGGATGCATACACCCGATGAACCTAAGACAGTCGCACTAGCCCTTGTGACTGATCAGCTTGATGAGTGGTGGGAGTACCTTAACCAGCAGGGTGTCGAGATGCGAAGCGAGGAGTATAACCCGACCGAGAATAGCGCCCACGACGGGTTCGTCGCGTATGATCCTGAGGGGTATTATCTGGAATTCGAACGTTTCAATCCACACCCTGAAAACGAGCAATTTTTGCCAATGCTTGAACAGGCGGAAACAGCACTCGCTCAAGGCACAGGTTCGAAGGTTCCCCCTGGTTTAGGCTTCAAGGCGACCATTCTCTGGTTGTACTATCGAGACTTGCCTGGCATGGCGAACTTCTGGGAAGATGAAATTGGTCTCCACATGGTAGCCGACCAAGGTTGGGCGAAGATTTATGAGGCTTCCTCGACTGGATTTATTGGTTTGGTGGATGAGACAATGGGAATGCACTCCTACACTGAACAAAAGGCAGTGACTATTTCACTATGGACGACTCAGTTGGCTGAATGGTTCGAGCACGTCCGTGACGGATCCCTTGAGATGCGATCCGAATCGATCGAAGAAGAGAATCCTCGGTACCGAGCGTTTGTGGGTTACGATCCTGAGGGATATTACCTAGAGTTCGACACGTTTTTACCACACGAAGACAACGAAGATCTGCTATTGCTAATCGACCGCTGATTATCGAAAACCTGACTAAGCACCTACTCTAATTATTCCCATTCCCAACCACACTGGCCCTGTAGTCTAAGGGTGGCTCACGGTCTCCCACTAGCGGCTCATATACATAGTCCGGTCCTCTCCTGCGAAAGAATTCTTCTTGAGCAGCTTCGATCAAGCTCGGTTCAGTAAAAAGATCGTACATCGTAAACGCCAGTGCTTTAGCAGCATTAATCATGCCCTTATTGCCGATGTCTGTACCCCCCGCAGCTACGGCCTGCCATGAGTGCGCTGAAGTTCCTGGAACCCAAGTGGCAGTGCTCAATCCCGCTGTTGGTACAGTCCAACTCACATCACCAACATCGGTTGATCCTCCGGTGCCCACTTCTACCACTTCAAAGGGTTCAATGACCATCGCCCTTTCAATCGGAGGAACTCCTTCTGGAAACGAAGTTTGAATCATCTCTGCGTACTGGTGTTCCTCTTCGGTGTACTCAACGCCTCCAACGGCCGTGAGGTTAGCGTGCATGACTCGTCCGAGAGCTTCATTTGGGAGTACATTGTAAATTCCATGAATCACCTCATGCTCCACTCGGGTCTCAGTACCCATCGCAGCTCCTTTAGCGATCTCAGCTACCCAGTCAAACATTCGACGCACTTCGTTAGGATCAGGATGCCGCACATAGATATAGGACTCTGCAAAATCCGGAATAACATTAGGAGCAGACCCTCCAGCAGTCACTACATAGTGAATCCTGGTTGCAGGAGTCACGTGTTCTCGCATCATGTTCACCATACTGTGCATGGCTTCGACACCATCTAAAGCAGATCTCCCTCGCCAAGGAGCGCCTGCTGCATGGGCCGACTGACCATAAAATCTGAACTTGCCAGATTTATTTGCTAAAGAAGACTCCGCATTCGCTTCGTTCTGAGATCCTGCATGCCAGTGAAGCATAACGTCAACATCATCCATGAGTCCTTCACGTACCATGTATACTTTTCCGGCGCCGCCCTCTTCTGCAGGAGTCCCATACACTCTTATAGTGCCCGGAGCTCCTGTCTTTTCAAGCCAATCCTTAACCGCGACAGCCGCTGCTACACTGCCAGTTCCGAACAGGTGATGACCACATGCATGACCCGCAATCTTTCTTAGGATAGGGTCTCTCTCAGCGGAGCGACTCTGAGTAATACCAGGCAGTGCATCATACTCGCCCATAATACCTATTATGGGACCTCCTTCTCCATACGACGCAACAAAAGCTGTGGGGATACCCGCTACACCAGATGCTACCTCGAAGCCGGCAGAGCGAAGTAAGCCTTGTAACATTTCGCTTGATTCGTTCTCCATGTAACCCACCTCTGCCAGTTCCCAAATTTCTTGGGCCACCGTTTCGTATGTATTCGCATTCTGGTCTATAAGGCCAGCCAGTATGTCTTTTGTGGACTGAGCTGATAACCCACTGAGAGTTAGAAAACAGGCGTTAATCCCTAGAACTAGCCAAGCCGAAAGTGTTTTATTCACGAATTTAACTCCGTAGCAGAATGAGGTTTTTTCTTGAGAAATGGTGAGAGGGAACGTACCATCCCAGATAGCAAATTCGCAACTTACTCGGAATACGTATCGGATGAGTAAAATACTGTTTATATGGCTCCAGGTACGATCACTGAAATAGAGAATACGTGACCCCATTGTTTCAAATGTTGAATTGCATATAAATTGCTTTCATTGAAGGATTACCCAAAAAGGACGGTTCTCTCTAATGCGTTTATTGTCACTCATTGCTGGCCTCAGCATTCTGGCTTCTGGATGTGGCGAAGCCACCCAGGCTGCCACTGATCAACCGCTAGAAGCTCGACCAATACAATCAGAAAAGGATCTCCCTCCTGTGTTGGTCTATAAGACACCCACTTGTGGATGTTGCAATGGATGGATAGACCACCTTAGGAAGGCGGGCTTTGAAGTTGACGCTAGAAATGTCAGCGACCGAGCACTAGTGACTATGAAAAGAGAGGTGGGAGTTACAGCAGAAATGTCTTCTTGCCACACAGCATTAGTGGGAGGCTACGTAGTAGAAGGTCACGTGCCTGCAGATCAGATTAAACGCCTTCTCACGGAGGAACCCGAAGTAGCAGGCATCACAGTTCCCGGAATGCCGATCGGATCACCCGGCATGGAAGGGCCAGGGGCAAGGCCTTATGCTGCATATTCCTTTGATCACAGCGGAGAGTTGAGAGTTTTCGCTGAAATTGACCCGCGTTAAAGAAAGAGCATCGGCTTACTGGGGTCTGCCCCGACTAGGTCTAGTACCTAGTTAATTCTGAAGCGTTGCTTCCAATTCTGCGATTCTCTGATCTATAGATTCCGACATAGCGTCAAACCGAGAGTCAGGATTGGGACGTATCCTCTGGAACGATCTATAATCCTTGAGTGCTTCTCCGAGATTTCCAGCGAGATGATTCAGTCTAGCTGATTCACGCAAAATAGTAGACATGCCCAATGGAAAGATTGCGGGTGCTCCAGGTACGTACCTTAGGATTTTTGCCGCGGTGGCTGGGTCCCCTCGTTCTTCCAGGATTCTGGCAAGTTCAAATTTAAACCAATGGTTTATAGATATACCTTGGCCCAAAATATTTGTTAAATCTTCAACCAATTCTCCAGATTGCTCAGGGCTTCTCTCATGGGTAGCAATTGTTTCAAGTGCCAGGGCACAAAAAGCGTTTCGGCCATGGGCAGGATCTGGATCATCTGATCCATCGCGAAGGCGCTCGACCGTCCTGTCTACAGTAGCCAGATCACCCCGCTTCATCTTCCAAATTTCCAAAAGACATGCGTTGGCCCCGTCTGCCCAAGCCAAAGGTCCTTGAACTGGAACCATAGCCTCTAATATTTGCGCTGAAGACTCGGCTGGACCCACAGCTCCATCCCAGTATAGATTTGCCTGGATCCAAAATGTTGGAACAGGATAAAATTCAGCTTCAAAATCTCTGAGTACATCGTCTGCCTCGTCCGAACGACCCCCCGACCGATAGTAACCGTGCAAAAACGTCAGGTACTGCCTTCGATCGGCTTGTGTTAAGGCAGTACGTTCCAGACGAGCAAAAATCCTATCTCCATACGGGCTAGGGAATTTGAATCCTCCTTGCATGTATCCCTCATAGAGAAGGAGCATCTGTGCCAGCGTGTAGGGAAGTTGCTCTAAATTGTCATTAATCCAAGCTAAACTCGCTGAATCCCCTAAGCTGGCCATTCCTGCCCTTGCCCATACTTCCGTCTCCGATCCTGCAGCTATGCGGATCGTGTTATCCAGCATGTCTCGTACTCCCACAGTATCAGGACTTTCTGCTAAATGGTAATCAAGGTGTTGCCTAGCCACCCCCATAGAAGGATCTAGCTCCAAAGCTTTCTCAAATGCTTCCTTCGATCTTTCCAGCCAATCTTCCCGAGATACTCTCCATATATTGTGGAACATAACGTCTCCATACTCATACCAAGCTTCTGGACTCTCTGGAAATCTGTTGACCAATTCTCCCAATGTTCTGACACGTTCCACCAATGAATATCGTGCATTGGGTGGTAGCCAGAGCCGGACAAATTCTTCATCCCTTGGAGGCAGGTTGTCGATATGATTTCTTAATAATCTGAGAGCTCTATCTCTTAGTGTGAATCTTTCGGCATCCAATCCCATTTGTATGGCTTGGTAGGCTCCCACAGCAGCCAGAGCAAATGTACTATCGATATCCAAAGCTTTCATATGAGCTGTTCTAGCCTCAATATAAGCGGTTCTTCTATAAGCACTTCTACCGTCGATATATGCAGTCAGTGCATCTAACGGCACTTCGGTCAGATAATCAATCTCGCCTTCATCCACCCCGGCCTCCATAGACAACACCTGACTAGCCAATTGCGTGAGTG
>CAWWAX010000057.1:0-9133 GCA_963935005.1 uncultured bacterium
ATTCTTCATTGTAACGGTCCTGGTGCCAATGGTGGACGGCAAATAATAGTTTCAATTTCAATATAATATAAGGACACTATCCTAGTGAGCAAAGTCATACCGTGTAAGAAAATAAAAATCGGGTTATCTCTTCATCAAAAATTGGTTTCAAGAGAAGGTCTCAACCGCCTCGACAGCCCGCGTCCAATTTTCTATGAGTTTGTTCCTTTTATCTTCATCTAAACTCACCGAAAACCTGTCGGGATCTCCCTGACAAGCAATAAATTCCTCTCCATCAGCCCAAACGCCCGCGTAGATGCCTGCTAACCCAGCCGCTCCAAAAGCCGTGGTTTCAACTACCTGAGGCCTCCTTACAGGAACATCTAGAAGGCTGCTCTGGAACTCCATTAACCAATTGTTCATAGAAGCTCCTCCATCAACTCTGAGTTCCTTTATACTTGTCAAAGAATCCTGTTCCATCGCCTTCAGGACTTCGACTGTGCCGTATGCCATTGCTTCTAACGCAGCGCGGACTAGGTGTTCCCGTTGCGTTCCTCCAGTAATACCCAGGATTGCTCCTCTGGAATTTGGTGACCACCGAGGAGCCCCCAGACCAACAAAAGCGGGCACAAAGTAAACCCCATCATTTGAGTCCAGCGAAGCTGCCATCGTTCCAGAAACTGAAGCATCTTCAATGATTCCCAAAGCATCCCTTAACCATTGTATCGCAGCTCCAGCAACAAAAATAGAACCCTCTAGCGCATAACAAAGATTTCCTCGAGAATCACAGGCAGCAGTCGTTAACAGTCCATGTCGAGAGATGATGGGTTTCTCCCCTGTGTTCATCAACAGAAATGCTCCTGTACCATAAGTATTCTTTGCCAGACCCGGAGACCAACATCCCTGTCCGTAAAGGGCTGCCTGTTGATCTCCAGCCACTCCACAAATAGGCGCTTCCACACCAATGGTTTCAGAAAGAACTGATCCAAAAAAACCACTACTGGGTCTTATTTCTGGCAGTGCAGTTTCAGGAATCTCCATAATTTCCAAGAGCCAAGGGTCCCAAATGCCTTCTTCTAGATTGTAGAGTAGAGTTCTAGAAGCATTGGTAGGATCAGTAACGTGGGCAGCACCCCCTGTCAGGCGAGAAATCAACCAACTATCAATTGTTCCTATCGCTAATTCACCAGCTTCTGCAAGAATTCTTAAATCCGGTCTTTCCCTAAACAGCCACATTATTTTAGTAGCAGAAAAATATGGATCCAAAACCAGACCCGTCTTGGATTTCACCTTCGATTCATAACCCTTCCCTTTAAGCTCTGAACAAATATCTATGGTTCGACGATCTTGCCAAACAATCGCCCTGTGCAGTGGCTCTAGTGTCTCTTTGCTCCAAAAAACGACTGTCTCTCTTTGATTAGTGATCCCGACACCCTGTATCTCAGCGTTACTTGCACCTTTTATAGCTGACTGTGCCATTTTCTGTGTGATTGTCCAAATTTCTATAGGGTCGTGTTCTACCCAACCCGGACGAGGAAAATACTGTGTGAATTCTGAGTAGGCACGACTAATGATTTCCCCATTTTGACCAACCACAAGACAAGTTGTTCCAGTCGTTCCTTGATCTATAGCCAGAACTGCGGGAGTCTTCAATATTTTCACTTCCTTTGAAGCTGTAGTGGACCGAATGAATAGGCCAACCCACAACGCTTGAATAAATCCAACAAGAGTGGAACAGGAAGTCCGACGACGGTATAAAAATCACCAGATATACTTTCCACAAGAGCGGTTCCTAGTTCTTGGATTCCATAAGCACCAGCCTTATCCATGGGCTCTCCAGTCGCCACATATGCTTCTGCAAATTCTCTTCCGAATGACCGAAAGCGCACTTCAGTTGAAGCAAAATCACTTACGATTTTTCCCGAAGGCAACGCAACAGTCAATCCGCTAAAAACCCTATGAGTTCTTCCAGAAAGACGCAACAGCATCTCTAGGGCCTGTTTTTCATCGCTGGGTTTCCCCAAAATTTCCTTGCCAGTCCAAACTATCGTATCGCCTCCGATAACTATCGCGTCAGAGTACCTCTCCTGGATCTTTAAAGCTTTATCAAGTGACAACCTAACAACATATTCGGATGTTGATTCTTCTGGGAGAAGCTCTTCGGAAACATCTGCCGCACAGACAACAAATTTCAAGCCCAGCTGTTTCAAAATCTGACTTCTTCTGGGAGAAGCCGATGCCAGTACCAACTTAGTGGGTGTCACTTTTCCAACACCAAGGTAAATGGGCCCTGATTCACCATGCTAACGTCCATCATTGCACCGAATTCACCGGTAGCCACACGTTCTGCCGTCAGCTGTTCGCAAAGACAGTTTATAAAATAGTCATATAGAATCTTGGCTTTGTCTCTAGGAGCAGCGTCAATGAAACTGGGGCGACGCCCCTTCCTGGCATCTCCATACAGAGTGAACTGACTAACCACCAAAGCAGACCCTCCTACATCTTCAAGAGATTTATTTTTTTTTCCGTGTTCGTCATTAAACACTCTCAGGCCTACTATTTTTTCTGCCAACCAAGCCACCTCACTTGACCCATCTTTAGCCGTAAAACCCACCAAAAGGAGATAACCGACTCCAATTTCACCCATTATTTCTTTCTGGACTGTAACGGTAGCTTTGCTGACTCTCTGTAAAACTACTTTCATTGGTGTATTTCATCCTAGTTATGATTAACAGACTAACTCAATAAAACTCTATCTTTATGACTTCTTTACTCTCTGTTCAGTGACCACTTAGGTTCTCACAATCCTACAAAAACTCTAGTGAATCGTCTATTGCATTACAGATGCCAATACCACTCTGATGTTCCTGCCAACCTTGAGAATTGCGATCAAGAGTGATATTTCGAAAGTATCTAGACTGTGCATAGCCTGATCTGATTTGGGCTTACACCAAAATCTATTTTTAGCTGAAGCTGTTGACGATGAAAACACCTGGTGCTGGAAAATCAAGTATCGTATCAATGAAGTATTCATTATATCTGATCTCGTTGTTAATATGGATTCCTACAGAAGTGATTTCCGCACAACAAACCATTTCCACACAGGGTGAAGAGCTTTTCATTGGCTACTGTTCTCGATGTCATGGCATCGGTGGAACAGGAGGAGAAGGACCCTCTCTGCAAGGCCGGCAGTTCGCCAGAGTCAAAGAAGAATCAGATTTGGCCAGGCTCGTACTTACTGGTATATCAGGAACAGTCATGTCCAGAACTTGGGTTACTCGTGATGAAGCCAATCAAATAGCATCCTATGTCTGGTCCCTTGCACGTGTTGATGACCAACCTGTTGAAGGAGACCCTTTTTCAGGAAGTGAGATTTTTTCGGGAATAGGAGGATGCGCAAGCTGTCATATCATAAACGGACAGGGAGTGGGCATTGGACCTGACCTTTCTAATATTGGTGCGCGTAGAGGTATTACCTTTCTTCGAGAGTCTGTAGTGGCTCCAGGTAAATCTATTCCTAAAGGGGACAGAGCATCGCACTCTAATTTCCTAGCCGTCAGCATCGAAATGAGCGATGGAAGAAAAATGAGAGGTATGCGAATAAATGAAGATGCCTTCATCTTAAACTTGCGAGATACAGAAGGTAGTTACTACCTCCTCCAGAAAGACCAAATGAATAAATTAACAAGAGAATTCGGTGAAAGTATAATGCCTGGATACGGATCAACATTGAACAGTGAACAAATCACCAATTTAGTGGCATACATGGCAAGCTTGCGATAGAGGAGGAGAATATCCTAATGGTGAAATTAAGATTTTTTTGGTTGATTGTTGGATTGCTGTTCTGTTTCAATACTAAGGTAACCGCTCAGGTTTCCTATCAGAGACTAGTGGACGCAGAATCAGATCCTAACAACTGGCTCACTTATTCGGGAACATATAGTGGCCATCGCTTCTCTCCTCTGGCAGATATCAACAATGAAACCGTAAAACATTTGGTCCCAAAGTGGGTTTATCAGGTGAAGAACCCTGGCATAGTGGAAACAACTCCTCTAGTAGTCGATGGAGTGATGTACCTAACGGAACCTCCAAGTAACGTCACAGCACTTGATGCTGAGACAGGAAGAACTCTCTGGCGTTGGACTAGACCGATGCCAGACGACCTAATCATTATTGGTTTCCCGCGAGTAAACAGAGGAGTCGCAGTACTCGACAATCGAGTTTATGTAGCGACACTAGATGGGTACCTCGTCGCACTTGACGCTAGTTCTGGTGATGTTCGATGGGAGACCCACGTAGCCGACAATGCACTCGCCCATTCGTTGACGTTGGCCCCTTTAGCTATTGACGGCAAAGTGATCGTAGGTGTCAGCGGTGGAGAAGCTGGGATAAGAGGATTCATAGATGCCTACGATGCGGCAACAGGAGAATTGGCTTGGAGGACTTGGACTATTCCTGGACCCGGTGAACCAGGGAATGAAACTTGGGGTGGCGACTCATGGATGCACGGTGCAGGAGCCACCTGGTTGACGGGAAGCTACGATCCCGAACTAGATTTACTCTACTGGGGTATCGGAAACCCTGGTCCAGACTGGAACGGAGATGTGCGTCCTGGTGACAACCTTTATACCAGTGGCATCATGGCCTTAGAAGGTAAGACAGGTGAACTGAGGTGGCACTTTCAAGCTACCCCTCATGACACCCACGACTGGGATTCAAATCAGATTCCAATTTTGATCGATGCAGATTGGGAAGGGCAACCCAGAAAACTACTTCTTAATGCTAACCGTAACGCCTTTTATTATGTATTGGACCGTGAAACGGGAGAGTTTCTTCATGGTACACCATACGCTAAGCAGACCTGGGCTGAGGGACTAGATGAGACAGGCCGTCCAATAAACATCCCAGGAATGGAGCCTTCCTATGAAGGCACTCTAGTTTGGCCGAGTCTACAAGGGGCCACCAACTGGTTCAGTCCATCCTACTCACCTTTAAACAGAAACTTTTATGTGTCGGTCAGAGAAATGAGTGCGATCTACTACAAAACAGATGTCGAGTATGAAGAAGGACGTCCATACATGGGTGGTGGCGAACAACGGTTAGACGGCGATGATGCTCAAGGATGGATCTATGCACTCGACGCACTCTCAGGAAAGAAACAGTGGGAATTTCGACTACACTCGCCACCCTGGTCAGGGGTATTGTCAACAGCAGGAAATCTAGTATTCGGAGCCTCCAATGAAGGGAATTTTTTCGCCCTGGACGCTACGAGCGGGGAGGCGTTGTGGTCTTTTTATTTCGGTGCTGGGGCACGTACTAACCCGATGTCTTTCAAGCAAAATGGTGATCAATATGTAGTTTTTTCTGGAGGGAATAGTGTCTACGTGTTTGGACTCAGCAATTGATACCTCATAAAAATCATGTTAACCGTAGAACTTCAAAAGAACAAAAACTAAGACTCCAGTAATGGAAACATACAGCCATACTGGAAATGTGTATTTCGCTAAACTGCGATGACTATCAAAACTCCCCCTAAGAGCGTGATAGAGTGTAGTGAATACCATGGGCAAAGCGATTACAGAGAAGCAAATATGGCTGACCAGAATGAAGAAGTAGACAAATCGTACAGACCCCTGGGATAAGAAAAGGGTATCTCCATGGAAATAATGATAAGTCACGTAACTGATCAGGAACAAAGCTGAAAAAAACACAGCAGTAAGCATAAAACGTTTGTGCCTGTCTACTCGACTTTGTTTTACGCTCCACCAACCCCCGAGTAGACAAACTGCACAAGACGCATTCAATAAAGCATTGGTAGCAGGCAGGAGGCTTACCCATTTTTTATAATCAGGGACTCCTTCTCGGAAATAAATTAGCCAGATAAGAAACCCGCAGACCACTCCTGAGAGAGATAGAATAAGAAGAACAGGCTTATCTAAATTTACTTTAATGTTGTTGTGCTTGGACATCAGAAAAGTTGTAAATCTAGTCCGCAACAAAACAGCACCAACAATAGTTTACGAAACAACCCTGAACTCTGGAAATGGTACAACAAACTTACCCCCTTCGGCCCGCCAGTCAGATTCTCTTTCATACATTTCATCAAAAAATGCCCACGGTAGAACAAAATAATAATCGGGTTTCATCGCCCTACTTTCTTGTTCTGAAATTATAGGTATCCAGGAACCAATAGTATACCTTCCGAACTTCTCTGGGCTCCTTTCTGCAGCGTAGTCAATCAAATCAGTATCCAAATCAAAATACTGGAGAATGACATTACCTTTAGTTGAAGCACCGTAGACATGTATTGTCTTGCCGTTCTGTTTAGCATCGCGAAAGAACTCTAAACACTGGTCCTTTATGTGATCTATCCTGTCCTTGAAATCAAGAAGATCCTGTTTACTTCCTTTTTCCTCATAGTCTATCGACCCATTCTGATATTTCCTGGCAAAGATCCGATAACTACCACCATTCACGCTATTTTCGGAAACCTCAAAAATCTCCAGGCCACATTTTTCATACATATAAACAAGGGATTTATAGGAGTAGAACTCGATATGCTCGTGACAAATATTACCAAGGTCATTTTTCTGTAACATCGGGGCCAGCGTCATCAATTGAGCAACAAAAATTCCATCATCATCCAGAACTTTTTGGATATCTGAGACAAAAGATACTGGATCATCCAGATCGTAGAACATCCCAATAGCAGTTACTACCTTAGCTTTCTTGTAGTCCAGATCGGAAACAGAATCCAGGAATGACCCTTCAGACCAAAAATCGTGAATAACTCTATCACAGCGAGTTGCTAATTCTTCAACCAGGTTATTTGCTGGTTCACAGCCTATCCTGATAGTAGATTTCGGGAAATTCTCCAACATAGTTCCGTCATTGGCTCCAATATCGAGAACTATATCTCCTTCTTCTAGTAGCATCTTTGATGAAACATCCTCAACGATATTTCTTAATTCCCTTTTCATGGTATCAGTTACACCAGAACGGTACCAATATTGCCTAGAGTATAACAAATCTTGAGGTGCTGTATGTTTCAACTGAGACAAGTCACACTTGGAACAGTAAACGATATCAAGTGGTGCAGTCTTTCCTTTATTAATCTTATCTTCTGTCACGAAATCATTTATATATTGATCGCCGATCGAAAAAATAAAGTCTAAGGAATCGTTACCACATAACCTGCACTTACTGTGTTCAACAACTTTCAAATCATCCATCAAACCTAACCCCTTCAGAATCTTGTTTTGTCTTGATCCCCAGCGTAGGGACCGTTCTTAACTTCAATCATTTGTACATCTTCCAAAACTTTAAAACTATGTCCCCCAGCCAAGAGAACTAACCAGTCATTTTTTTCCAAGATTTTGGATGAAACGTGCTCTTTTTCAGTGCTGAAAAAATCCACTTGCACTTTTCCCTTTTTCACGAAAAGTACTTCCTGGGTTCCATATGTTTCTCTTCTAAAGGGTTTGTGGACATGAGCCTGTATCTCTTTCCCCTTTTCATAGCTCATGTAACCCATTTGAATGATAGAATCATCTGGTGTGACGAACTTGATACCCTCTTGATGAAACTGCGATCTGACAATGATGGCCAACTCTTCTTGATCAGATTGTATTTTTTCAATTTGCATCATTTTACCATTGGGTTTCATCGATAGTCAACGTCGTATCCATTGTCTTTAAGCAGCAGGTACTGTTTGGCCTTCTTTAGGTCTTCTTGAATCATCTCAGCGACCAAATCCGGAAAAGGAATCTTGGGCTCCCAGCCCAACTCTTTCCGTGCCAGAGAGGAATCGCCAAGCAGAGTATCGACCTCAGATGGTCTAAAATAGTCTTCCGCCACTTGCACTATTTCCTGACCCTCTGACAGACGACCCGGTCCGCTTCTTGCCTCTTCACTAATAACGTCTACAATTCCGATTTCGTTTAATCCCTTACCCTGCCATCTAAGCTTTATCCCGATTTCGTTCGCCGCCATTTCAACGAACTCCCTAACACTGTACTGTTGCCCAGTACTGACAACATAGTCTTTCGGACTTTTCTGCTGAAGCATAAGCCACTGCATCTCAACAAAGTCAGCTGCGTGCCCCCAATCTCTCTTAGCATCTAAATTTCCCAGGAATAAACATTTATCTATCCCCATAAAAATCTTAGTGAGGCCCCTTGTAATCTTTCTGGTTACAAAAGTTTCGCCCCTTACAGGAGATTCGTGATTGAACAAAATACCAGAACAGGCGAACATCCCATAAGCTTCTCTGTAGTTCACAGTGATCCAATGGGCATAAAGTTTCGCCACTGCGTAAGGAGACCTAGGGTAAAACGGTGTTGTTTCTTTCTGTGGACTCTCTTGCACTTTTCCAAAAAGTTCAGAAGTAGAGGCCTGATAAAACTTTGTCTTGTCAATCAAACCTAGCAGTCTAATCGCCTCCAAAATTCTCAGGGGACCCAATGCATCAGAATTTGCCGTATACTCAGGTTTCTCAAAGGAGACAGAAACGTGGCTCTGAGCTGCTAGGTTATAGATTTCATCTGGTCGTACTTCACCTATTGTCTTTATTAGACTAGAACCGTCAGTCATATCGCCATAATGGAGTATGAACCGATTGTCACCCAGATGAGGATCCTTATAGATAGGATCGATCCTATCAGTATTAAAAATCGAAGTCCTTCTTTTGATTCCATGAACTTCATAGCCTTTATGTAACAAAAACTTGGCCAGATAAGAACCATCCTGCCCCGTAATGCCCGTTACTAAGGCTTTCTTTCTATCATCCACGTAAATACCATCCAGTTTTTATGACTACATTGGGGGACAAAGCATTCCTGGCCTGTTTAAGCAGCCACCATTAAAAACATTGTTTTGCTCAAGATTTTGCCCTCTTCACGCTACCAAAGGCTCCTACTTAATCATCATTTTTATCCTATTCCACCAGAAACCCAAGGCCGGTTTCGGAGAGCCCCACTAAGATAATATGTTTGCTTTTCTCAACAAGTTCATGTTATACCGAGAAGGAATTTATCTAAGAAACTAGTATCCATTTTTATTCTACAGTGACTGATTTAGCCAAATTCCTTGGTTGATCAACATCACAATCTCGGTGAATGGCAGCATGGTAGGCCAACAATTGCAACGGTATACT
>CAWWAX010000058.1:0-9107 GCA_963935005.1 uncultured bacterium
ATCCAATCATCAGAGGAGATGCCGCTTCCCAAGTTACACAAATCAATGGTCCTGGAGTGAGTGGGTCGGGCATCACTGGAGGTGTTAGCAGGGTATTACGTAAAGGCGATATGGTCATCGTTCCTGCAGGTACACCGCACTGGTGGAGTTTCGTAGAGGAATCTGTGATTTACACTGTAGTACGTGTCGATCCAGACCAGCTTGTAACTTTACGATAGACATTTTAGGGACTTGAAAGGCAAATTACTGGTGTTGTATTACCTCCAATTTTGAGACGCTGGTTCACTAGGATTTGACTTCAAAAATCTCACTAATTCGGCATGGAATTCGTCGGGGATTTCAAAGGCAGGTGCATGGCCAACTTTGGGAAAAATGACTAGTTCTGCATTCTGAAGCTGTTCAGCAACATTGCGAGCTGCTGCGGGATAGTCAGCCACAAGCCTATCTTCGGCTCCACCAATCACTAATGCCTTAGTCGCAATATATTGCCATTCGTACACCACTGGATCCTCATAGAGGATCTGTCTTTGAGAAGCACGAATTCTTGCCATCCTGGGCCAATCCCCACTCAGGGTAAGTCCATACTGGTATTTTACCCATTCTAGGTACTCGGGCTTCCAACCATTCGGATAATATCGGAGGTGTCCGTTAAGTACTGACTCGTAACTGGTTGCCAGCGCACTTCTATAACCCTGCTCCAGGTCTGTCCAAGGTCGAGACTGACGAATATCCGTCAAACCAATCTGATTGACCATTACAACATGAGTAGTGATCTCTGGATAAGTAGCCGCGAATCGGGTAGCCACCATCCCGCCCATAGAATGCCCAACGATAGCAGCCTCAGTTATCCCCAATTTGTCCAGTAACACCTTCGTATTTCTAGCAGGAAGGTGAAGGTTATAATGAATGAGTGGCTTTGAAGAACGTCCATACCCCAAACGATCCACTGCAATAACCCGAAACCCTTGGTTCCTTAGAGCCGCAATAGTGGGCCTAAAAGCTGCAGCAAAAAAATTCATACCATGGAACAGAACAACAGTCTGGCCGTTCGATTCCCCTTCGGGAGACACATCCATATAGGCCATCCTATGGTCTTCTCCATACAGCTGTATTTCTAGGAAATCCACTGGATATGGGTAGGGCACGTTCTCGTAGTTGATGGCAGTAGGAATCCAATCATGGGGAGGTTCTTCTGGCGGCTGATCCTGACCCTTCAATCCTTCGCCGATAAAAGGCAGTGCCAAAAAAACAGTTACTAAGTAAATACCAGATAAAGTTCCTCTCGTCGACATATTTTATTCTCCGTGCAGCCTTTCAAATCAAATAAGAATCTGACGAACACCAAGTCGTTCACCCTCACATTCCATCTTTAAGGACAAGCAGGATGGCTGTCCTCGGTTCCGTCCACATCGAACCACTCACCACAACGAGCACCTTTATTATAGGAACCTTTGGCGATCATTTTACCATCGAAATAGTACCTCTCTAACGGTCCATCGAACTCGCCATTAGAATAGCTGATTTTCGACTCTAATTGACCGTTAAAATAATAAGTTTCGTAAATTCCATGCCAATGCCCAGCTCTCAAAGTTCCTAATTCTCTGGTCTTAGTTGGATCAGTTTCAAATACCGAAATCACATCTCCCGAGTACGGCTCACCGCTAGAAGAACTCACGAATATCCCGTCCTGAAAAACCAATTCACTCATCGCCATTCGTTGATCTTGTCCTTTTAAATTGCTCGTCCCAAAAAGCATCAAACACACTAGTAATTTCGCTACCAATGAGAATCTCAACATCAAATCTCCTTATCTGAATGACATTCACCGTCTGAGATATTTTGACACCATATCCCAAAAATTCGCAAGGTGGGGGCATTTCCAGAATGCCAGATATTAACGAACTGTAGCTATCGATCCTTTACCGATGACTCCAGACTATCTGTTTTAATCAGGGTGTCTTTTTTCTCAAAACCTTACCTGAACGCACATCTCGATAGACTCCATCCTCTATCGCAATCTTCCCATTAACCAATACCCACTCTACTCCAACAGGATACTGATGAGGGTCCTGAAATGTTGCTCGATCAATAATGGTTTCAGAATCGAAGACGACTAGATCTGCAAACCAACCTATTTCCACTTGGCCTCGCTCTGGCAATCCAATCCGTCTGGCCGGCATTGAAGTCATTTTACGAACGGCCTCTTCAAGTTTCAAAACTCCTCTTTCCCTAGCATATAAGCCCAAAACTCGTGGGAACGTTCCATACCAACGAGGATGAGGATGTCCGTCACCTAGAGCCACCAATCTGCCATCAGACCCTATCATAGTCTGTGGGTGAGACATTATCGCTTCCACATCTGCCTCGTCCATGGCATGATAAATCCCGTTGGCACCTCCACGCCGAACTGACTCAATAACCAGTTCGGCTCCAATTGCTGGAGTTGGTTCAAGCCCATCTCGAACAGCCCAGTCGTACAATGTTTTTCCCTCGAGGGACCTGTCCCACGACACCCTGGAAAACTGAACTCTTCTCAGATCATTACCTCCTCGATCATATTTGATATTGAACTCAATACCAGACAGAATACTATCGGCAAGACCTGGGTCTTCCATTCTAGTCAGAAGGGCATCTGTGCCACCCTCCATGGCCCAGGCGGGAATCAAAATTGTTATACCCGAATGGCTCGCAGTATAGGGATACTGATCGATCATGGCATCTGTGCCAGCAGCACGCGCTGAATCTACCATGTTTAGAGTAATGCTAGACGACCCCCACATAGGTTGACCGACCACCTTGTGATGGGTAAGTACAACCGGAATCCTGGCTTGCCTTCCTATCTCGAGAGCTTCTGAAACGCTCTCTAAAAGGCCCAGGCCTTCATCTCGAAGATGGGAAGTATAAAATCCCCCGTAAGGGACCACCATAGCGGATAATGCCACCAATTCGGTTAGATCTGCAAAAGCACCTGGAAGATACTTAAGTCCAGTTGAGATACCCCAAGCGCCTTCAATCATACCCTGCACAACCATATCTTGCATCCGAGTCAGTTCTGAAAAAGTGGGGGGCCTATCTTCCAGGCCAATCACCTCACGACGAACTGTATTGTGGCCCACCATAAAGCCAACATTGAGCCCGACTCCAATCTCATTTACTCGGTCCAAATACGGCGACAACGGCCAAGGAGCAGTGCCGTCTGGTCCCCCAAGCGCCGTGGTCACACCCTGACGCACGTGACTTTCACCACCTGGTAAAGTGAGTAAGGGGTCTAAATGAGTGTGAATATCTACAAAACCTGGGCTAATAACCTTCCCTGTTGCATCAATCACTTGCCTAGCTAACTGGATATCTAGTGGGACAGCTGACACTGCAACTATTCTATCTCCTCGTATAGCTACATCAGCCGTAAATCGAGGTTGGCCAGTACCATCTATTACCGTACCGCCCCGAATTACAATGTCCCACTGTTGCTCCACCGTCTGCTGAGGGTCAATGATCTGCGCATTCAGCAGGACCGTAACGAAAACTTGAGCAAACAATGTTGAGATGGAAATCCACCAACGATTTGTCATGCGCCCCCTTTATGTAACTGGCAACAACCCCTGCAATACCGAAACCCGCCTGGGAACCCTGATCACAGAATGCAAGTGTCCCCCCCACAAAGATCTTCTACTCCATAGTTGTTAAATCAATGGCCCCTTGAAATCCGTTGCCAGTGACGTGGAATAATATCCTTTCTCCACTTTCCTTTCCAAAAGACGAACTGCCTGCTCTCTATCCGACGGGAAGGTGACTCCCAACCATTCTCCTTCAGTCTCAACAACATCTACTTCTACTGCTCCAGTCTTGACTTGAATACTCACCGCATCAGGAAGAAAAAATTCGCTGGAAATATCGCCCTGATTTTTTCTAAGAAACTCCACAAACACATCCTCCATATTACCCAAAAATGATTTGGTAAGACCCCAAAGATTCATCGAAACCAGAGTTTCTTTGGACAAACTGGCGACACGCCCCGTGGCATCCTTTCCTGTAATACCAAATTTCGTTTCACGCACCTCACTGAATTCACTAATCTCAACCAACAAACCCTTTTCATCGATGACACACACTCCTCGATTCACTCCTCCATACTCAGAAAGAGTCTGTTCTAGTCGATAGGCCACTAACACAGGATTTTTAGGGGAGTGATGCATGCCCTCAAATAACCCTCTGAAAGCTTCAGTGCCATAGAGATCATCAGCATTTGCAACAGCAAAAGAATCATCTATGTGAGGGGTAGCACAAATGACTGCGTGACCAGTCCCCCACGGACGTTTTCTACTCGGACTCAAAACTGGAGGTTCAGGAATATTGTCCAAAGTTTGATAGACATAGTCGACTGGAAACCTACTGCCGATGATGGCAGAAATATGCTCCCTTATTTGCATCTCAATTTCTGGACGTGTAACTATGATGAACCTATCGAACCCAGCTCGAGCAGCGTCATACATGTTGTAAGCCATAATCGATTCGCCAGATGGACCCAGTGGATCCAACTGTTTCAAATGTCCATATCGACTGGAAAGTCCAGCCGCTAGAATGACTAAAGGGAAACTCAAGACTCCAAATGTCTCCTAAAAAAGTCTATGGTGAGCGGCCACGCTTCTTTAGTCGCACGCATATTCGCTCCATCTTGGCCAGTTTGATTGCGCAAAAATCCATGGCCTGCGCTTTCGAAAATATTGGGAGTGAAAGTCTTGTTCATCCTGGACATAGCCACTTCGGCCCGATTGATAGTAGAGTTGACCCTCTCATCATTACCGCCATAAAGACCCAAGACTGGAGCACTTATCGATTCAAAACCCATTTCTGGAGAAGAACCATAATAAACTACAGCAGCATCCAGGCCTGCATCGTCCACAGCAAACAAGAAACTGGAACTGCCTCCCCAGCAATAACCGACCACACCAACTCTATCTGTAGCACTCGGTAAACCAGTACCAAACTCAGCTGCCGCCTTTAGTCGTCTATTAACGTCTGTCCTATCCAAGGTTCGTATGGTAGCTACTACTTCCTGACGATCCATTGAATCAGATCCCCCACCATTCGGACCATGTCCATCTAGAAGATCTGGTGCGACGGCTATGAACCCATCTCTTGAAAGTTGATCCGCCACACCTCTGATCCAATCGGTCAAACCGTAGATTTCGTGTATTACCACTACCACTGGAGCAGGACCACTTCTCTCTGGATAAGTCACCCAAGCGCGAACCATATCGCCGTCCCCAGCATCATAAGCAACCCATTCACCATGACGTGGAGAACCATCTAGTCTAGCCACAGCTCCCTCTTCGTCGGCGGGAATGGTTTGAGCTATAATTGAACTCGTTCCGACCACGAGAAGCAAAGCAAAGGCCAGAGACATTATTCTAGACATTATTCCGATATTTTCTTTCATTAGTATCCTCCAGAAGTCCATTGATCTTATGTGAGATCTTTAGGTGACAATTGGCTCATCCTCTAGTCGGTGGCTCCCTCATTGGTAGACCTGGAGATCCGAAAGTGATTTCAGAAACTGCCTTTATACTCCGAGCTCCGTATCGGAATGGAATCACCAGCCGAAGCGGTGCGCCATTGATAGGTGGAATCGGTGCATCATTCATCAACCATACTAACATCACCTGAGGATCCATCATCGTTGGCATTTCTTCATCGATCCAGTAACCGTCATGAGAAATGATCCTACAGTAGTGAGCTGGCTCCTGGACTCCAATCATTTCAGCGAAGTCACTGAAGCGAACTCCTGTCCATTTAACAATACCAGTAGGTTGTGGAGCGCCGCACTGCAACAAAGTGGTATACGACCTCTGGGGCAAACCTTCCAAGTCACTGAAGCGCAAAGTGCCACCCAATGTTGCTAGTCCCCTAGAATCCAACCTGATGGCCATTTTGCGAAAATCGTATTCAATTTCTGGAGCCCGACCTTGAGTGTAGCGCCAAATCGTGCCGGTTATATCTCCAGCACTTTCGGAAGGATGTTCCGGGGCAGAACCGTCTGAATTCAGCGGTAAATCTGCCCTTTGCCGTAACTCTCCTTCCACCAAATGATCAGGCCATTCCTGTATCAATTTTGTTTTTGCTACCACATCAGTGGGGTTAGCCACTCCCATAGATAAACCAGCCACTGTCGCTCCTGAAACTCGAATTGCTTCACGGCGGGAGAGCTTCATTTGAGAACCTCCATAGTCATAGATGATATCGTCAGCGTGTTAAAATACTTTCCTGATCCAGGCTTTACCATAGCTGATAGGTCCAAAAAAAGCATCCGTAAGAGAACTTGGATGTATTTAGAGTCCAATCTTCATTCTGATTTGGAACGAGAAGCTACATGGTACATATTGCAAACCTAACTAGACTGTGTAAGAATATTCACATTGGTTGCTGTAAGACTCCCATACACCGGCACAAAATCATTTACACTGATTCAACCAATAATGGAAAATAAACCATGAGAAAAATATGTCCAGAAAGTAGATTCGGAACGCGAGCAGTGTGGCACGGAACCCATTCTATCGAAGGTTCAGTAGTGACACCGATATTCAACAGTTCAACTTACGAGCTCAGCGAAGATGTCTACCGAGGATGGGAAGAAGGAGCCCAACACACCCTCCTGTATAGTCGCGTTTCCAGTCTCAATTCTGAAGCTGTCGCAGCAAAAGTTGCGACTTTGGAAAATGCTGAGGACGGAGAGATGTTTGACAGTGGAATGTCCGCCATCAGCTCGACCCTTCTGGCACTTCTTTCCAACGGAGACCACATGGTTGGATGTGGGGACATGTATGGAGGAGCTTATGGATTGATAACTGAAGAATTTCCTCGGTTTGGAATAGAAGCTACCCTGGCTGACATTCGAGATCCCAGCTCTTATGAAGCTGCTATAAGACCAAACACTAAACTTCTCTACGTCGAAACTATTACCAATCCCGTCCTTAAAGTGTGCGACTTAGAAGCCATGGCAGCGATAGCTAAAAAGCACAACATTATTGCAATCTGCGACAATACTTTTGCTAGCCCTTGGGCCTGTAATCCTATTTCAATGGGATTCGATGTCGTAATACATTCCGGTTCAAAATATCTGGGAGGACACTCGGATCTCATCGGTGGCCTTGTGGTCGGCAATAAAGAGCTCATTTCAGAGATATTCAGTAAGAAAATCACTATGGGAGGTGCAGCAGATCCCCATATGTGCTTCTTATTAGAAAGAGGCATTAAAACCTTACATGTCCGAATGCCCACCCATGCGCAGAACGCTGCAGATCTTGCACAGAGATTGAGCACACATCCTATGATTGAAAGTGTGAACCACTGCTCGTTACCGAACTATGCAGACTACCAGGTAGCACAACGCATAATACCCAAAGGTAGTGGCATGCTGTCTTACGTTGTTAAGGGTGGTAATGGGGCAGCCCTGCATTATCTACAATCTCTCGAATTCGTCTTCGAAGCTACCAGTCTAGGTGGAGTGGAAAGCTTGGCCGAATGCCCCTTCAACACAAGCCACATGTTTGTGCCAGAAGAAGTCCGTACTGAACTAGGCATCGTCCCTGGTTTTGTTCGAATGAGTGTAGGCATTGAAGATGTTGAGGACCTATGGGAAGACATGGATAGAGCGCTGAAATCTACAAAAACATTTGTCGGTTCTTAGTTCCATCCAGTGATCGCGCAACTCGAGTTCATACAACCAGACCCTCGTATTTTCTTTGGCAGGGTTTTATTCATTATTTATGCATAAATATTCCCACGAGCAGTCAGAGGGCCTTTCCAAGCACATCACATCAGAAGATTTCGCCAAAAAAAAACAGCGGGTCGTGCTGAAGCTAGGAAGCAGCCTCCTGACAGGCGGAAATGATGAGCTCGATTATTCCTATCTGGAAACCATAGCCCAGGCAGTGGTTTCTGAACCGAACACCGATGTGGTCATAGTCTCCAGTGGATCCGTAGCAGCTGGCTTTAAAAGTATTGGCCATCTTATACCTCCGTCCAAAGCAGAAGACCGCAAAGCTGCGGCTGCAGTTGGTCAAGGACATCTGATAGGTCTCTGGGGCAAGGCTTTTCATAAGGTCAACCTCGAAGTAGCCCAAATCCTACTGACGAATGACTGCTTTACAAATCGAAAACGCTACGTCTCTGCAAGAAATGTTTTGGAAAAACTGATTCAAGTCGGAGTCGTTCCGATCATAAACGAAAACGACACAGTGACGGACGATGAAACAGTGGTAGGTGACAACGACAATCTCGCAGCAATGGCTGCTAGCCTAGTAAATGCAGACCTGCTAGCACTGTTGACCGATGTGCCTGGAGTTCTAGATGGGAAGCTCGATCAAGAAGGCAATGCCCAGATAATTTCCAATGCAGAAAATGCAGAAGAATTACGTAAACTTGTCTTTGGAAAGACTGCACCGGGTGCAAGGGGAGGAATGCCAACCAAATTGGAAGCGGCAGAAAGAGCTGGCCGTTATGGCATACCCACTGTAATCGCTTCTGGAAGTGATCCAGAAGTTTTGGCCGCAGTAGTCCAAGGGAAACCAGCTGGAACATTCATATCTGCAAATAAAAATCCTCTGCGGGCACGCAGACATTGGATGGCCGTTCAAAAAGGTCTCACTGGATTTTTAGTGGTCGACGACGGCGCAGTGAAAGCTATTCAGAAGAGGGCTAATCTGTTGCCAAGTGGGGTGGCAAACGTACAGGGACATTTTAGACGGGGTGACCTCATCGGTATCCTAGACGACACCGGAACAGAACGAGCCAGAGGCATTGTCCGCTTCGATGATCGAGAAATGATTCGCATCCTAGGGTTACACACGGAGGAGGTAAAAACCACCCTGGGTCCCCAAAAAGGCCATATCGTAATGCGACCTGACTGGACTGTCCTAGCCGGAGAGGAAGGAAAACCTTGAGTATGAAATACAGTAAAGAGACCGGTACAATGATCGCTACAATGGCTAAAGAGGCCAAGCAGGCGGCTAGGTTATTAGTTAGATCCACTGCAGAAGAGAGAAGCACCGCACTAAGTGCGATGGCCAATGAATTGCTCGACCAAAAAGAGTTGATCGTTCAGGCAA
>CAWWAX010000059.1:0-8976 GCA_963935005.1 uncultured bacterium
GATTTACGCTCTGTAATCCTGATTCAGGATTTCTCTTTCTTTTAAAGTTTTTATTAGTTTCTCTACTCTTACAAATGCAGCCAACCCAAAAATAAATCCTATTATTGCTAATGCTTCCATAATTCCCTCCCGATCTAATGAGAAAATTGCTGTATTACCTTCAATGCTTGCTACGATCTAAACCAAATATGATTTCATCTCTATATGGTGTTCTTTGTTGGCTATTTTCCCAGCAGGTGATCAATCCCGATCCTTGAGCACCCAGACCGAGTCACCAACGATTTCGAGGACTTCTACCGAGCCGCCGTAATCATTTCTTGACGCATAATACTCGGCCATGGCTATGTCGACACGCCAAGCTTGTCCGCCGCATGCGCTGGCAATCCCGGACTCTTGGATAGTATGCCCCATGACGATTCGTTTGGCCTCCAACGCATTCAATGCATCTTCGAGGACTGAGCATGCCGAAGAATCAGGATCATCAGAGTACAATCGGGTCCACTGGGGACTATCCGAGCCCGACAACACTGGGGGAAGGTCTGACTCTCCTCGAAGCCACGCTTGCGCCGAGCTGTTGATCTCGTCGATACCGTACGCGACATGCTCAGGAAGCACACCACCATGAACAAACACGTTTTCTCCGACTTGGAGAATCACCTGCCGCTCGGCCAGTAGGTTGGCGTAAGGACCACCAGGCATGAACGCGGCCACACGACCCCGCTGATGTGGTTCAAACTCGGCGAGAGTTGAAGATCTAAAACTTGCAGATGATCGGTCCCAGACCTGAACCGAGTCACTAGGATCGTACTCCACGACGTCTATGAAATCGGCATAACCGCCGTCCGTCACGTAACGCAAGTCAAGGCGGGTGTTCATGAGTTCGTGGTTGCCCAGCAAGGCGTGGAACGCTCCGCCAGCAGCCTCCGATTCAATCCTTAACCTCTCGAAGAGATCCAGAATCGCTTGTTCCTGGTCGCCGCGGTCGAGTTGGTCACCGGTCTGCACTACGATGAGCTCGCCACCGATCCAACGATCCTGCTCATCGATAGCACCCGCAAGACGAAGGGCACCTCGTGCGGCTTCAAGGTCTCCGTGCACGTCTCCGAACGCCACGATACGCTGCTCGCCTTCTTCGACACACGAGGTCGCTACCATCAGTCCTAGTGTTAATATTAGTAGTCTTTTAAAGGCTCTACCCATTATTTTTCTGTCCAAAACATAGCACTCATTAAACGTTTCTAGTCCCTAACTATGTAATAGGATTCTCTCAAGAACAACTGGCTCCATGATGGCCATCAAAAAGCGGGTGGTCCTATATCAGGATCGCATCACCCCCCTGAAAAATCTCTAGCGGGTTCTTGGGAGGTTTCATCGTCTCATTAGCATAGTCATTGGCTTCCTAACTAGTGTCTCCACACTATTCCGCTATCTTTGGAGACCTGTTTCATCACAAACTCAGTCGTTCCATCGAGTGTTGCTACCTCAGTAGCAACACTCATAGCACTAGAAGGAGTCTTTAGTTTGCCAAGTGTCATTATGGTAGCTGACATAGGAGGATTCATGTGTGATAACCTTAGCTTTTTGGCCCATCATGGATGGGGTAAGGCTGTTTCAAGGTGAAGAAGCGCCTTGTGAGGGTGGTACTGCCGGCGGCCATTGCCATTGCACTCGTCGGCTATACGCTTGGTCAAGAGATACTCGCGGGTCGTAGTCCCAGCCTCTCGTCCTTTGCGCTAATCCACTTCGCTGGGTACCTCTTCTTTCTCTTAATGCCGGTAGAGGCCCTAGTCCCAATCTATCAGGCTGAAGGATATGCTGGAGGGACATTAATCTTCATCGCTGTCTCTACAGCGATCGCTGCTGAAGTCATTGATTATTGCATCGGAAGAGCTGTTAGTGACCGAGTGATTTATGACCTGATAGGTAAGGTGCGTTACATGCGGTTCAAAGACAGTGTCAATAAGTGGGGAGGTTGGGCCATCTTATTTTTCAACCTCTTTCCTCTCTCGTCTTCGGTTCTTTCCTTGGTGGCAGGAATGATGCGGTACAGTGCTCGTCGGGCCCTTTTGTACAGCGTCGCTGGGCTGACATTGAAGTATTTTACAATCGTTTATTTGTTCGATTTGGTATCTTCGTGGCTGGCGTGAAGATCTTTCTCAACATGAAAAACTTAGTGACCCTACAGTCTATCCACACTCACTGTAACCGCAAATATGGCATTTAACACAACCCTCCTCGTAAGAAAGCTGTCCTGCACCACAATCAGGGCAACTCCCTAAAAAAGCAGTCTCCTGATCTAACCCACTAGCTGGCAACGCCTGACTGCCATCTGTTGCAACGTTAGCGGTTAAGGGAAGCGTCTCCTGCACTCCATGCTTTTCTGACATATAGCTTTCGAGAGCCTGTCCAATAGCATCTGGAAGAGATAGCACCTTGCCTGGACCTAGCCCTACTGCGCGATCCGAAGAAATCCCTCTCAACTGATCCCTAACTGCGGGGATAGGTATTCCAGACCTAAGCCCTAAAGAAATCAGTCTTCCTATAGCCTCAGCGTCTGCAGTTGCAGCTCCGCCGGCCTTTCCAAGGGTGCAAAATACCTCAAAAGCATGTCCGGTAACATCTTCATTGATCGTTACATATAGGTCGCCCAGAGGAGAGCTCATCTTCATGGTACGCCCACGAAGCATATCGGGCCTCTTCCTTTTAGCTCGACTAGCCGCAGCGGTTCTGTCTTCATCTTCCTGTCCCAGATAAACCGTATCCAACTCTACCTTCAAATTGTGTGCGGTCTCTCTCGTGTCGGCCAAGAGTTGCTCCAACCGTTTCACTTCAACACTGGCCTCTGTCGATTCTTCTCCCGACTTTTCTGTCTTTCCTGTTGACAGAACTTGACCCGATCTTGAACCATCCCGGTACACGGTTACTCCCTTACAATCCAGCTCATAGGCTAGTTCATAGATCTCCCTAACATCTTGTTCGGTCGCCTCGTGAGGGAAATTAGTAGTCTTTGATATCGCAGAATCGGTGTGTTGTTGAAAAGCAGCTTGCATCCGTACATGCCACTCCGGTGTGATATCATGAGAGGTCTTGAAAACATCCTGGACTTGCTGTGGAACTTCGGGAAAGTGTATGTGGCCCTCTTCAGCAATGCGCACCATTAAGTCTTCAGAATACCACCCTTCTAGTTCCGCTCTAGCAACAAAATCTGGATTAACATCGGGCATCATACTTCCAGCTTGGTTCCTCATAAAAGCTACCGCGAAAATTGGCTCGATGCCCCCAGAACAACCGGCGAATATAGAAATCGTTCCTGTTGGAGCTACTGTGGTAAGATTGCAGTTGCGAAGCTTTCTGGTTGGTCGGATCCTATTACCATCACTATCCCTTGCACATTTGGCATCATCACCCCAGATAGACTCCTCCCAGGCTGGGAAGACACCCCTTTGTTCTGCTAATCTTTCTGAAGCCTTCCTAGATGCTTCATCAAAAAACTCCATGACTTTCAGGCCCATTTCGACACCTTCTTCACTGTCGTATGCGAGCCCCAGAGCTATCAACATATCTGCCCACCCCATAACACCTAACCCAACCCGGCGTATAGACTGAGACAACTGGGTTATTTCGGGAAGAGGATAACGGTTCACATCAATTACATTGTCAAGAAAATGAATAGACATCCCCACGGCTTTGCCCAATTCATCCCAATCGACCCCATCCGCTGGATCTGCACCTGGGACATAACCTTCCTTGACAAATTTAGCCAAATTGACGCTTCCCAAATTACATACGTCATAGGGAAGTAGTGGTTGTTCACCACATGGATTTGTAGCTTCGTACGACCCTAGCTTAGGTACTGGGTTAAAGGCATTGGCACGATCAATAAAAAAAGTTCCAGGCTCACCAGTTTTCCAAGCTCCATGGACAATAAGGTCGAATATTCCCTTGGCGTCTTCCTCGCCGACAGATTCGCCATTTTTAGGATCTATCAGGTCGTAGCTGCTCCCTGACTTGACTGCCTCCATAAACTGGTCTGTAAGAGCAACTGAAATGTTGAAGTTAGTTACCTTAGAAGTGTCATCCTTACACGTGATGAAGTCTCGAATATCAGGATGATCTACCCTCAGGATCCCCATGTTAGCACCTCTTCGAGTGCCTCCCTGCTTAACTACCTCGGTACTCGCATCATAGAGAGTCATAAAAGAGACAGGACCCGATGCCACCCCCATAGTTGATTTTACCTGGGAGCCAGTAGATCTCAGTTTTGAAAAGGAAAATCCCGTCCCGCCACCGCTTTGATGCACTAGCGCCATTGATTTCAGCGTATCGTAAATGCCGCTCTGTCCATTAGAAAGAGCATCGTCTACTGGCAAAACAAAGCATGCGGAGAGCTGTCCCAAAGGACGACCAGCATTCATCAGGGTGGGAGAATTGGGCTCGAACTTACCATTCGTCATTAAGTCATAAAACTGACGCGCTAGTACTCCTACCGATTCTTCAGAAACCCCATATTTGCTATCCGCATCTGCTACGACTTTGGAAACCCGCCAGAACATAGTCTCTGGATCTTCTATGGGTATACCTTCTTCGTCTTTCTTGAGGTAGCGTTTTCCTAGTACAATACGAGCGTTTTCAGTCAGATTAGCCTTAGGAATATCCGCAGGGACCACTCCATCAAAAACCGCCTTTTCCCCCTCAGAAGCCTTCTTGTCCATACCGATACAACTCCATTAATAAAAATTTAAACGACGCTAGTTACACCCAGTCGAAAGGGCGGTTTTCATTGATATTCTCATCCAGTCAATTAAACACCAGTTGACTGAGGTACACTGTATATTGGGGTTCTCCAACCTATCTCTCCAATATTTGGTGGTCAAGTAGATTTTGGTGGTTCCCATAAAAAAGGTTGTCCCCATAACTAATAATATTATTCTGGGTCCCAACTCTTGACACGCCGGGCTGCAAAAAGATCTAACCAGCATCTGTTTTTCCCTTAGCGGACTCTTAGAAAATCGTTCCCAACCTAAAGTAAAAGGATCTTCCATTCTGTTGATCAAGCTGGACAGCGTAGCCGGCTCTCAAGAACAAAGGATTAGTAAAGAACAAACTCACAGAAGACTGGATTTCTACACCAGACGCCAACAAAGTCTTCTGTCTTCCAATACCTGCCTCGTCCATCCCAACCCCCCAGGCATTGCCACCATCCAGAAAAACCGATCCGCTGACGCGATCTAGATGAGATGGTACTAGACCTAACCCTCTATCGACATTTTTTAACGGAACTCTGTACTCTGCTGAACCAGCCCAAGCATATTTCCCTGCCCGTACACCTTCGAAATAACCCCTTATTGGAAAAAGAAATCTTCTTCCTGGGATAACCTCAACATTTCCCAACATCAACGCGTTCCCGGGAGTGCCTCCTGCTGTGAAGTGCTGACTATCTGCTCCAGTTCCTTTGGCAGCCCCAAATGACAGCTTCAGCGAAGCGACGTGATTGGAGAACCCAGGTCCAGGTATACTCCTGGCCATACTGACACGGGCGAAAAAATCGTCGAAACTTCTATCTGCTCCAATAGCTCCGGGTTGCGTGTCGACGGTAGATAGTTGTCTGCTAGTCCTAATCCTCAACAATGAACTAAATCCTGACTCTACACCCATGGAAAAGGCAAAAGATCGAGCTGTACTGTACTGCAGTACAGCCCCTAATTCTATCATACGATTCTCAGCGACAGTTCGAACATTACTTACATTGCCTTCGGCCAATTGAAGAGCTTCCCATACATAACTAGCCGATAAAGTGGCTGCACTTCGATTCCGAGTGTGTCTCCTTAAGAATGCACTAGACACACCTAAACGTCTTTCTCTCTCCAATAAAGGACGTAGTGCTTCATCTGCCATTCCGAGATCAATTGGAAAAAATCCAGCACTTCGATAATTCTGACTAGCACCCAAAGTTAGCAATGGGTTGGCAAGTCCAGAATATCGGTAAGAAGTCGCCAAGTCTGTTTGTCCAGTATTGCGTACACTCGCACCTAACCCATAAGCATGTCGTCCTACCAAATCACTGCCACCAGTAGAGATTCCAAACCCGGGACCCAATATTTGTACTGGTGAACTGCTTACAGACGGAGGCTTTCTATTCTCTGCCGGTTCATAAATCGGATACCAGTAGCGAGGCCGTATCGTCTTTGCTGCTTTATAAGGAGTAACTTCTAGCTCCATATCACTAATTTCATCTTCAAGAAGAGCGCCCCTGCTAAAGCGATTCGCTCTAGGAAGAGGTTCAAACCAAGAACTCGTATCGAAAGAAATGCGGGCGATTTTCCAGCCTTCACGATGATAACTGGAAAAATATATCCACTTGCCACTGGAACTCACAGACGGGTACTCAAATCCACCTAAAGTGTTGGTAATTTGCTTGACATTACCTGTTTTCCCAGACTTCAAATCTATTTCCACCGCATAAATATTAGACATGCCGTTACGATCCGAAGACCAGAGGATCCAGCGACCATCGGGAGACCAGGCAGGCGATCTATCCACTGCTCTATCCTTAGTTATTTCATGAACCAATGAACCTGTGCTATCCATAACAACCAAGTCATAAAACCCACCAGACTGCCACCGGCTTACAGCCAACCAACGACCGTCTGGAGACCATGCGGGGAAAGCCCAGTGTTCTAATGGGTTAAAAGAGGTCACAGGTCGAATAGCCCCAGATGCAACATCAACATGCACAAGTCGGTTCGTCCCTCCACCATCTTGGACAGCCATGATCTGTTTTCCATCGGGAGATACAGTTGGCTGATGAAGCCTCGAGCCTTTGCTGATCCAAGATTCACTACCATCCATGTCTACCCTAATCAATCCAGAACGTAGTCGGTATGTGTCCTGAAATTCCATCCGGGACGCGACCAGTGTTCCATCTGGAAACCATGCTATATCTGAAAGATCACTAAGACGAAGAAGTTTTCGCTGATTTTCACCTTGCAGGCCAGAAATTCTCAACTGCACATCTGACCGACCGTCAGATCTCACAAAAGCCAAACTCTCGCCATCGGGAGACACCCTCGGATTAATCGTAAAATACCCCTCAGAAGTAATCGAATCACTACTGGTTAATGGAGCTATTTCCATCAACGAATCTGCCATATTTCGGTAGCCTAATGACAGTTCTCTGTGCCAGTCAGACCAAGCGTCCGAAAAACTAATACCAAAGACATTTTTAGCCACTGAGTTATGTAGGAACTGCACTGGTAGCCATTGGCCAGCCATACTATTCACAAACTCACCGAATTTTTCCTCTCCATACTGATCTCGAAGATACTCCATGAAGACCGCACCATAGATGTAGTTGCGAGAACCAGCAGGCCAGTTAGGAGAGATTCCAGACATTTGATCCAAACTCTGAAAACCATTTTCCAGTATCTCAGTCCGAAGAACCGTGTCAAAGAAAGTTCCATTAAGCCTGCCCGACCCTTTGACAGATTCATAATAGGTGGCCAGACCTTCCTTGATCCAAGTTGGACTACTCAAACCAGGAAATGCGGGCCATCCTGGCCAGGCACTTCCAAAAACGCGCCGTACCACATTCCCCAGAGACCTTGAACGGTCAAACTGCAATATGTGCGTAAGCTCGTGGGTTATTAAGAGGTCCATCCAGTCGTCAAAATGAGACAAATTTCCCTCCATAGGAGGCCTCACATAAACCACTATGGTGTTATATGGTATCGGGGTCGCATACCCATTGCTCGAATCAGTATGGTCGGTGATCAACAACTCTATCCGTTTGCCCGTATACTCCACAAACCGAGTGTTCAACAACTCAAAGGCATTTTCGGCTTTAGCGGCCGCATTTTTTGCCTGAGATTCTAGTTCTAAAGGAAATGTCACGCTGAAGTGATCGGTTTCTATGTTGTGCCAAGTCTCGTTCGGCGGAACTTGGGCATTTAACAGAGTGGACTCAGTCGCCAAACTGAAAATGATTGCAAGCACAGTAATCCTTTTAATGATTTTCACCATTCACCCCAGAACTTCTTCTCAGTGAGCCTGTCAAAATTGGGACATCTGGACTTTGCAAAACCGTCGATTGAGTCGGGTCACCTCTCAAGAAGCTGGAGGGACAAGGTTCCAATACTTCTGAGATATTTACTGAATCCGATGAATTTCGAACCAATTCCTTCTTATCTCTAATTCCTAGAATAGCAGTATATTCCGATGAACTCCCGACAACCCCGATGCTACAAAACCCTTGAGGCCTAGCCCGTACGACCGCCCCAACATAGGCTTCGCCCAATCGGTCTATCCGATCCCAAACAACGTATCCAATTCCATTTTCCTCAGCTTCCGCTAGGAATTTATTGGGGTCCTGTGTAAAAGGATAAGTTCTACTTTGCACACCCGATAAAACATAAAATATTCTGGGTTTTCTTGTGAAAACAACTGATCCTTCGGGTATATTCTTCCCCAACCAATCTGCTACAGAGACAAACTCCTGCAACCCAGAGCCATAGCAACTAAAAACCCCAGTATTTGATATCGCTCGTCTGCACATCCTGGCGTTTCCTGTTGATCCATACCAACTACTAACCGAAATCATCAGAAACGCGAAAACCACTGAAACATAGGTCGCCATTTTTAGCGAGCGCGACCTTGTCCCGACAACTCCAACGAGTGCCTCTCCCGAATATATTAAGAGTAATGGATAAAGTGGGAGCGCAAAACGATCTCCGGACCAAACCGCTGGCCAAGAAAGTATCAGTAGTAAATAAACAGGGAAAAACAACTCACTGACTCCGACACTGCACCTGACTCGCTTGAGCCAACCTACTGAAGCAGCAAGAAAAAGAAGAACACCTAGGTATCGAGAAGCTAATTCATTCCAACCAGATAACCCTTGAGGAAAATATAGCAAGATGTATTTCGACATATTTTCCTTGACCCTAGCGAAAAATTCGAATGCATTAATCTCTCCCAATG
>CAWWAX010000060.1:0-8961 GCA_963935005.1 uncultured bacterium
TCCCGCCTCCAAATAATTCACAAGCAATGATCAATGCGTCTCTATCGGGAGCAGATTCATCCGAAACACGATTTGCGAGAACCATATGAGTCTGTGAGATATCTCTCTGAATATGCTTTTGCCCAGAAACCGCTTCCGTTGGACAACTAACCTCTGCACTCGATTTGCCTTCCGGGTGAGCGTCGAATAAATCCTTAGTTTGTTTAACCAGAAGATCCTGATCAAAGCTACCACTACATGCGATGAGCATATCATTAACGCAATAACTATCCCTGTGAAAATCTCGAAGATTCTCGACACTCATCGAAGATATAGTTTCGGATGTTCCCATAATTGGAAGCCCATACGAGTGGCCTGCCCAAAAACCCTTGGCATGTTCGTCAAAAATATGGTCGTCAGGAGTATCATTGACACCCCTCATTTCTTCCAAAACTACCTTTCGTTCTAATTCGAAATCAATTGCACGTAATTGTGGATTCAGTGCCAGGTCAGCAAGCACATCAAGAGCCAGTTCAACATCAGTCTCGAGTACGTTTGCAGAGTAACAAGTATATTCCCGAGTAGTATAAGCATCAAGATTCCCACCCAGGGACTCCAGGCATGAAGCTATTTCCCTGGCATTCCTCTTTTTAGTCCCTTTGAAAACAAGATGTTCTAGCAAGTGACTGACACCATTCAAGTTAGGACTTTCGTGGGCAGACCCTTGCTTGATCCAGATCCCAATTGAGACCGAACGGCCTCCTGTGGTTTGTTCAGCGACTACCCGAAGCCCATTATCTAGTTTGAAGTCGGCCATCTTATATCTAGCTAAGTGAATTATTCTGGAAAACCCAGATATTTCGTTTACAAGATTTCCTTAAAGCGATTTCTAGTCGTTGGATTTATCGGAGGCACTGGCTTCCTCTAAGAGAGCAGCTTTACGAGAAAGTCTAAGTCTCCCTTTTTCATCAATAGAAAGCAATTTGACCCGAGTTATTTCTCCCGGCTTTAAAACGTCTTCGGTTTTATCGACTCGACCCTCAGCCAATTCGGAGATGTGACAAAGACCCTCGACTCCTGGGACTATTTCAATGAACGCACCAAAGGTCGTCACGTTCTTAACTGGACCTTCATAGATCCTTCCAACTTCAGGCTCTTCCACTATCGCTTCGATCATCTCCTTAGCTCTTGCACCGGCATCACCACCTACGGCGGAAATTTTCACTAGCCCCGTATCATCTATATCAACCTGTGCTCCAGTATCCTCTTGGATAGCACGAATGGTTTTACCCTTTGGTCCAATGATCTCACCAATCTTGGAAGGATTGATTTGTATACTGATTATTCTCGGTGCGTAGGGAGACAACTCCTCACGATGTTCAGAGAGAGTTTCCTCCATACAATCCAAGATATGCAGTCGCGCTGTATGGGCTCTTTCAAGAGCTGTCTGCATTATTTCGTAGGTCAGACCATCAACCTTTATATCCATTTGAATGGCAGTGACACCCTGGGCTGTTCCAGCCACTTTAAAATCCATATCGCCCAAAGCATCCTCTAGTCCCAAAATATCGGTCAGTATTGCAACATCCTCACCTTCCTTGATCAGACCCATTGCTACCCCAGCACAGGGAGCCTTAACTGGCACACCTGCATCCATCAGTGCCAAGGATGCCCCACAGACTGAGGCCATAGAAGAAGATCCATTAGATTCAAGGATGTCGGAGACAACACGAATTGTATATGGGAACTCATCGTGTGGCGGCAACAACGGCCTTATAGCCCTTTCTGCCAACGCTCCATGACCCTGTTCGCGCCGAGAAGTACCTCTATAAGGTCTCGCTTCACCAACGCAAAATGGTGGAAAATTATAGTGCAGCATAAAGGATTTGAATATCTCGTCTGAACTTTCAATTGAATCGACGCGCTGTTCATCTCTTGAAGTACCAAAAGTCGCTGTTACTAAAGCTTGAGTTTGACCTCTGGTAAAAAGAGCAGAACCATGGGTACGTGGAAGCAATCCGACTTCTGAATTGATTGGCCTCACCTCATCTGTCGTCCTTCCATCCACACGTTTGCCTTCTGATAAAACCCTATTTCTTATGAGACGTTTCTCTACAGAGCGAACCACGTCCCCAACGGCTTTCTCGTGCTCAGCGTATGCAGGGTCTTCTTCTACCAGGGCTTGAACCAGGCTCTTGGTTAACTCGACCATTGCTACATTTCTTTCAGTTTTATCTGGTAGTTCTAATGCTGCATCCATCCTTCCTTCGAGCAGACCTTCCACTTTCGCAGCCAATTCTGGATCCGTTTCGACAGGGGCCCATTCCATAATCTCTGTATCTTCTTCGCCTGCAAAAAATTCCTTCTGGATTTCTATCAGTTCCTTTATTCCTTCCTGAGCTTTTTTTAATCCTTCAAGTATTTCTTCCTCAGGCACTTCAACAGCTCCTCCTTCAACCATTAGAATTGCGTCTTCAGAACCGGCAACAACGAGATCGACGTCTGAATACTCCAACTGTTGGAAGGTTGGATTGATAACCCAATTCCCTTTTATTCGCCCAACTCTTACAGAGGCCACCAATGTGCTAAAAGGAATTTTTGAACCATTAAGAGCTACAGAAGCTCCTAACATCCCTAAAATATCCGCCGAATTCTCCTGGTCACTACTTAGAACGAAAATAGAAACTTGCGTCTCATGCTTGAAACCTTCTGGAAATAGTGGTCTCAACGGTCGGTCGGTCAGTCTACAGGACAAAATAGCATTCTCACTAGGACGACCTTCCCTCTTAAAAAAGCCACCAGGAATCTTACCAGCAGAATAACTTCTTTCCTGAAATTCGATGGTCAATGGAAAAAATGGTAAATGGCTAGGCTTATCCTGCACAGTGGTTGCTACAAGCACCACGGTATCACCAAATTGTACCAAACAAGATCCCTGAGCCAATCTGGCCATTCGACCTGTTTCTATGCTCAATGTGCGCCCAGCAAACTGACGTTCTACTCTTTTAATCATCCGTAATTTTCTCTGCTTATGATGGAAAAGACTACGCTCCCCATCTTATGAAATCCGTCGGGGCCTTCCCAACGAAGTATATATCATGATTGAGTACCCTGTGAACACTATAAACACAGTCGAGTGGATACCTGTTTCACAAAACCAAATCCACAAGTCCTGAACCGATCGATTCTCTGTTAATGACGGAGCCCCAAGCTAGAAATCAGTTCCTCATATTGATCGGTATTTTCCTTCTTAAGGTAAGCCAACAAACGCTTTCTGCGTCCTACTAACTTAAGAAGTCCACGTCTACTATGGTGATCATGCTTGTGGTTCGCAAAGTGGGAAGTTAGGTCACGAATTCGAGCAGTCAAAATAGCAACCTGTACGGGTGCGCTACCAACGTCTTCTTCGTGAAGCCTGTATTTCTCAATAATCTGTTCTCTACTGATTGTCATAAACTTTTGCCTCCGCAAGAGTTAATACTACAAGGGAAGCCGATCGCACTAATTGTACGAATAGCCTAATAAATTAGCTAAACCACGTTGGATCAACAACACTAGAGGAATTCATTCGGACACGTTCTCTTCAAGAATCTTTCTGGTTTTCTTTACATCCCTATCCATTTGAGCGATCAAATCTTCGGTCGATTCGAAAGAAACTATACCTCTTAAATACTCTACCAATTCTACTTTCACCTTTGTGTTATAGATGTCTCCTTTAAAATCTATGATATATAGCTCTAACATTTTATCTGAATCTCCAAAAGTCGGTCTCGGGCCAATATGTAAAGCTCCCATATACTCTTCTTCACCCACATGAGCTTTCACTGCATAAATACCTTCTAGCGGTAACAATTTCACCTCATCCTGTTTATCGATAATTTTCATGTTAGCAGTCGGAAACCCCAGATCTCGCCCTCTTTTACTCCCTGTCACTACTTCGCCCACGAAGGAATACAATCTCCCCAAATCATCTTTCGCAGACTTCACATCACCACCTGAAAGAGCTCCCCTGATCTTTGAAGAAGAAATTGGCTTGCCGACGCTAAGGACTGGCGACATAACTTCAACAGAAAAATCCATCTCTTTCCCTAATTTTTCAAGCAAAGAAGCATCGCCAGCTCCTCCTTTACCAAATCGGTGGTCATATCCGACGATTAGTTCACTAAGTCCGAATCGATCGACCAGAAAATCTTCCACAAAACGTCTAGGTTCGTAAATGGACAGATGCTTATCAAATGGGATGAACGCCACATAGTCTATGCCACATCCAGATAATATCTCTTTTTTCTCTTCATAAGTTGTCAACATCTCAGGTGCCTTATCTGGAGATAAGACAGTCAGTGGATGGGGACGAAATGTGACCAAACAACTTTTCTTTGCCACCGCTTCAGCTCGGTTGCGAACCTTGTCGATCACTTCTCTATGCCCTCGGTGTATCCCATCAAAAGTTCCTATCGTCATCACCGTGCGGTCATGAATTAGAACATTTTGTTTGCTATCCCAGCGACCCGAGAAGTACTCTGTCATGCCACTGGAAGGATTTTTTTTGGTCTTATTACTTCCTGGTCGGTTTCAGCGATGCCTACCAACTCACCGTTACATAAAATCACTATTGACTCTCCATTATTGTATTCAGAATTAGGAGATCTAATGTGGATACCGTTACGCAATTTCTTAGCGATGTCCCTTCCTACATCAATAGATCGCAGATGTCCTAGAGCTTTTGAAACTTCAACCTCCGCGTTTCTGTCCGGCAACAATCCTTTCCGGAGAGAATCTGCATCAATACAATTTTCGACTGAAAATTCTCCTATCGACAGACGACGAAGGTCACTCACATGAGCCCCCACACCCAGTAGTGTTCCCAAATCTCTAGCCAAAGATCGTATGTAAGTTCCACTAGAACATTCAACAGAGATTTTCATCGAAGGAAAATTCAATTCAGTAAGGAAAATCTTAAACACCTCGATTTTCACGGGGTCAAGTTTGACCTTTTCTCCCCTCCTCGCTTTGCGGTACATTCGTTCACCTTGAACTTTTTTAGCAGAATACTGCGGAGGTACCTGGGAAATTTGCCCCTCAAATTCCTTTAGGCCATTGGTGATATCACTTTTGCTTAATTGCTGCCAATTTTCATTCCTCTCGAGCACTTGACCCTTAGAATCATCAGTATCTGTAGTGACCCCCAATTGAATTGTCGCACAATATGTTTTAGGTAACACTGTCAAATACTCGGAAATCCTCGTGGCCCATCCACTCATTATCAGGAGAAGGCCAGACGCAAATGGATCCAGTGTCCCCGAATGCCCAACTCTCGACGTGCCCAAAGAACGACGTGCCCAAAGAACGACATCATGTGAAGTGGGGCCACTAGGTTTGTCCACCAAGACAACCTTGCCAGGTTCCGATTCTAGTTTATTTCTCAGAATTTTCATCTGATAGAATTGGGTCTTCTGGATCACTTTGATTTATTTCCGCTAAAGCTTTCTCTATGTTCCGGACGTGTGAAAAACTTTTGTCTTCCAGGAACCGTAATTCAGGAGTCCGTCGAATTTTCAGTACTTTGGCTAACGAGCTCCGAATAAAACCTTGAGCCGCAACGAGACCTTCCAGAGCGTCCTTCTGCTCTTGTACAGTCCCTGAGACCTGAACATAAACTCTTGCTAACCAAAGGTCAGATGTAACTTCGACACCCGTGACAACAACTTCACCAATTCTAGGATCCCTGACGTCTCTGGTGAGAATCCCCATAATCTCTCTGCGGAACTGTTCATTCAGCCTGGTCAAGCGTTGATTACTCACAACTGACCTAGCCCTGTTCGGATGGAAACACTGTACGCAAAGGTTATCTTGCTGGATAGTCTTGTTATACAAAAGGACATAGGGTTGCCCCACTTATCTATGATCGAAAACAAACCACTATTGGGCGTCAGCCAAGGTTCGGGCGACTTCCTCCAATGTGAAGCACTCGATAACATCTCCGACTTTAACATCATTGAAATCTTTAATTCCTATTCCGCATTCCAGACCTTCTTGGACCTGCTTGACGTCATCTTTGAAGCGTTTTAGGGAAGAAAGATCATTGTCGTAAATTACTATCCCTTCTCGAATTACTCTTGCCCTGGCTTTTCTGTCGATACGGCCTTCCACGACTTCACTTCCAGCTATAGTACCCACTCGACCTATCTTGAAAATATCCTTTACTTCTGCCGATCCCAGTATTTCTTCTTTAGTCAAGGGAGGCAACATCCCTTCAAGGGCTAATCTTACTTCATCCACTGCATCATAGATGACATCATAAACTCTAATGTCTATACCTTGCTGTTCAGCGTTTTTCCGGGCTTTCGAAGAAGGCCGGACTCTGAAGCCAATGATAACAGAATTAGCAGTCTGTGCTAGCAGGACATCTTCTTCGTTGATAGCTCCCACTCCATGATGAACAATATAGACAGCTACTTCGTCTGTTCCTAAGTGTTCCAATGCGTCAGAAAGGGCCTGTACAGAACCGTCCACATCAGCTTTGACAATTACAGCCAAGACGCTCGAACCTTCTTCACCTGAAGATTTGGCGAAGTTGCCTAAGCTGACTGCACGTTCTCTTATCCTGAGCTGTTTATCTCTATCTAACCTTAACCGACTAGCCGCAATCTCTTTGGCCTTGCTTTTCTCCATGACTGTCAGTGAATCCCCTGCCTGTGGAACTCCTATGCTACCCAAAATCTGAACAGGAACACCTGGACCTATCTGGTCTACTTGCTTTCCTCTCTCGTCAAGCAAGGCCCTCACTCTACCCTCGTAATGGCCTACGACAAACGTGTCCCTGACCTTTAAGGTCCCTTTCTGGATCAAGACTGTCACCAGAGGACCTTTAGATACATCGAGTTGTGACTCTACGACGGTGCCGACTGCATCTTGTTTCGCAGGTGCCTTAAGCTCCATCAGTTCGCTTTGTAGAAGCACTTTTTCTAAAAGATCATCGACACCATCACCTTTAAGGGCGGATACTTCTGCACAAAGAGTTTGCCCACCAAATTCCTCGATTTGCACATCCTCCTGCAGTAACTCCTGCTTTACTCTTCCTGGGTCGGAAGCAGGCAAATCACACTTATTGATCGCTACGACTATCGGCACACCTGCGTTCTTCGCATGACTAATAGCTTCACGAGTCTGCGGCATGATTGAGTCATCTGCCGCTACGACGAGTACTACAATATCAGTAATTTCTGCTCCTCGAGCTCTCATTGCAGTGAAAGCTGAGTGCCCTGGCGTATCTAGGAACGTAATCTTACGCTCATCTCCCAAATCAACATGATAAGCTCCTATGTGCTGAGTAATACCACCAGATTCCCCTGCCACCACATTGGCACTTCTAATGTGGTCCAGAAGTGCAGTCTTCCCATGATCGACATGACCCATGACCGTCACAACGGGCGGGCGCGGCTCAGCGTTCTCATCATCGACTTCCAATCCTTGGATCTCTTCCGAAACTTCATACTCTTCTTCACGAACTGCTGTGAAATTGAATTCATCCAAAACCAATTCAATTTTCTCAAAATCCAATCTCTGATTTATAGTCATTAACAAACCGAAATTCTTGAAGGCTGCGCCTATGATTTCGTTTGCAGGAATTCCTACAAGATCTGACAGTTCTGATGCAGTCAGGAATTCATTTACACGTACAATGGTATTTTCTCTTTCGATCTCTTTTTCTGCTTCTACAGTAGCTGCTTCTTTCTCCTCTCTAGAAATGTTCTGGCCTTTTCTTTTTCTCTTCTTACCACCACCACCACCTTTTATTTCTGCCATAACACGCTGAATGTTGCTCTGCACGGCCGTCTGGTCGACGTCTTGTCTCCTCTTGCCTTTTTTCTTCTTCAGAACATTTCTGGAACCATCTGGACTATATCCGTCAGCCTTTACTGTAACCTGTCCGACCTTACCCCTTCTCGCCCCCGCAGTCGACTTCTGTTCCGCTAGGGCAGCCAATGAAGCTTTAGATGGCTTTGGCCTTCTGATTTGACGCGCGCCTGTTTCCGGAGGAGGCTCTGCCTCTTTCTTTTTCTCAATTCCAGCCTCTACTACCTCAGCCTCTACTGCCTCAACCTCTACTACCTCAGCCTCTACTGCCTCAACCTCTACTACCTCAGCCTCTACTACCTCAGGTTTTAAATCAGCTTCTTTTTTCAACTCATCTTCACCAGCAATGTTTTTACCGGATTCGGATTCCTCCAATTCTTCAACATTTTCATTTGAAGCGGTGGAAGAAGCCTCTTCAGTCTCAATGGCTGGGTGTTCTGTTTCAGAAGAGATCTCTTCTGGCTCGAGTTCTGGTTGTTGTCTGCGACGTCGACGTTTACCAGTGGCTTTAGCATCTTTGAGGACTACCTGGATCGCTGAGTCATTATCTTTAACGGTCCTGTGCCTAGATCGAACCAGTTCAAGGCGCGCCCTTACAAGGGCAACATCCCCCTCTTCCATTTGATCATCAACATCCAAAACTGAGATGCGTAAAACACGTAAACAATTCAGTAATGTCTCTGGAGGAACTCTTAATTCTCTCGCTAGATCAAGGACTTTCATTCTATTCACTCACTTGGACTTGGTTGCCTGGACTAAGCAATTGTGACTTCTCAGACAAGCTAGCTAACATTTGACTAGCCATTCCTGGATTGGTTACAGCAACAGCTACTACTGAATCAGATCCGAAGATTGAACCCAAATCCGTGCATGTTCCAAAAGTAACCGATGGAATGCTCTTATGTTTCAAAAGCTTCACTATTTTTTCTTTTTGCACCTCAGATCCGTCATTGGCCATCCATACCAATTTTGCTCTACCCTGTCTTAGTGCCTGGCGAGTCGACGCCACACCCTGCTCTAGCATTCCCGCTCTGCGTGCCAACCCTAAGAGACCTGAGGCTCTGTTCTTGGAGAAATCATCCATGATTTCACTCTTCAACCTTGTCTGATTCTTCAGTCTCTGAA
>CAWWAX010000061.1:0-8914 GCA_963935005.1 uncultured bacterium
TGAGACCGGTACATGGGTCATTCCAATGGATCAGGAATTTGCTGAACTGGCTAGACAAGTGTTGGACGTTCAAGTTTATCCGGATTTGAGGGAGTATCCAGGAGGTCCGCCAGAACAGCCTTATGACGCGGCGGGCTGGACACTTCCTTATCAGATGGATGTAGAAGTCGCGGTCGCAACGCAACCGATGGGAGCAGAGATCAGGTCTGCTTTGAGAGAGATCAGGAAAGACCCGATGGCTTGGGATGAGGAAATCACAGATGCATCAAAGTTTGATTCTCCCCTAGGTGTTGGTTTCGACAGTCATCCCGTGGCTGCAGGCATTACTCCCCCACCAGGACGTTTAGTTGGATCTGGCTCTGCCTTGATAGTGGATCCTTCTCAGAATAATACTTTTGCAGTTCTCAATCGATCATGGGATATGGGTGCAACAGTTAGGTCAGTAACTCGAGATAGAAAAGTGTTATATCAAATTTCTGGTCTTTCTGGCAATCAGCAACAAAGCCTGGTGGACGATTATGCTCTCCAGGCTACGCGTGGCAATCTTAATGGTACTGTGCTGAAGCAGCCTCGGATTGGTCTCTATCGGCCTTGGATGGCTAGTATGGATGAAGGTTGGACGAGATGGTTATTGGAACGGTATGAATTTCAGTTTAATAATGTCAGAAACTCTGACTTTCGTACAGGATCTCTTAGGGATCGATATGACGTGATTGTTTTACCAGCAGAAAGACCAAATTCATTACTAAATGGACATTCCTTTGGCACCATACCTTCTGAGTTCTCGGGAGGCATAGGGGCACTAGGAATCCGATCTTTGGAAGAATTTGTGAGGAATGGAGGGACTCTGGTGGCTTTGAATCAAGCTAGTGATCTAGTGATCGAAGAATTACACTTGCCAGTACTGAATGTTGTAAAAAACCTCAGTCGACAGGAGTTTTTCTCCAGTGGTTCGATTTTTGAAGTGGATGTGGATACAACCCATCCAGTAATGGCAGGGATGCCTGAGCAAGGCAAGATATTTTTTGATAGAAGTCCCGTTTTTTCAACTCAGCCAGGATTTGAAGGTTCTGCGTTAATGAAGTATCGTAGATCGGGGTCACCTCTATTGTCCGGTTATTTACTGGGAGAGGAATATCTGCAGGGGTACGCTGCTGCTTTGGATGTGGAATATGGTGCAGGGCGAGTCCTTTTGCTTGGCTTAAGACCACAGTGGAGGGGTCAACCCTTTGGCACCTTTAAGGTGTTATTTAACTCAATTCTTTTTGCAGAGGAGCTGGCTAGTTTTTCATCGGGGGATGGAGAGTTCTGGAGCACTCCCCAAGAACCATAAGCTGGAGATTTGGAAGGATTGAGAAGCCAGCTTACTGTACGACTGTAATATTACGACTAAGGACCATGGCTTCTCTGCCTTCAGGTTGCAGTTCGATTGTGATGGTGTATTCTCCAGTCTCTATATTTGGGAAATCGATATTTACTGAACGAAATACTGTTTCCAGTCCATTTATGCTAGAATCCTGAAAGGACATATCTGGTAGAGGATCAGACTCCAGTAATCGCATGAATTCGCCTAGTCGACGTAAAATGCCCACATTGTTGCGGACTAGCCCAATGCGGGTACCAAAGGTCTCACCACTTCTAAAACCGTAAAGTTCCCAAGCTACTTTTATAGATTCTCCTCGTTGGATCTGCAGTTTTGATTTTATTTGCGGAATAGCTTCTTCCAATGTGTTGGGCACATCGCCCCCACCGTCCAAGACAAGTAGGTCAGAAGCCGAAGCGAGACCAGGAGTTAATGGATCTTGCCAAAGGCCCTTTCGAGACCTCCAGGCACTTTTGGCAGATACTTCTAAGATTTCCAGTCCAATGATGTAAGACCCATTAGGCACCATTAGGCTGAAGCTGCCATTCGGATCATCTCCTAGCACTCGGTAACCGTTTTGATCTGGGATGCTGTGTAAAAATAGCCCTGTTTGGAAATTGATTTTGTTAGAATCGACCTCTTTCGTTTTGTCTGCAGAGGTTTTTGGAAGTTGAACCAAGAATGGATTGTTTCTTTCTTTAATCTGATCGCGATCTGTGCTGGCAACTGTAGTAAATGTCGGACTCGTTTCAGGACTGAACCCTACCACGATCATAAGGGAATCTCCTCTACGGAACCGACCAATTTGGTTGTTTAGTTCAGTGAGATTTGGGGCATAAGGTGGGGCATATCCAGTATGAGGGCGCTCACGTTCCAGATTCCATTCGCCAGGACCAACCATAATGGGATTTCTCAAGACAGATGTGGGTGGAAGAAACTCCTGACTTTTGGGATGGTGCCTACCTACGATACTACGAGTATCGGTCAAGAATCCGTCAGGTGGTTTTTGTTCTCTGTCCCAAGCTTTTTCAGGGCCGTATCGTATCATCAGTTCTTCCAGGTCATCTCCCCACGTTATTCCATAAGGATTAGCGGATTGTTCACGAAGAAGAACCAAAACTGTACGTGCATACTGCTCCGTCATCCGATCATTTCCGTCCACGAGATAGAGGGGATCAGAGAGTAACCAGAAAAGCTTCTTTAATGCTTCGGGATCGCTAGAACTATCCAAGATTTCTTGAGATCCAGAGTCTAACAAATGTTGTAAAGACTTGAAGTGTTCCCTATCCTCCAATGACATTTGGCTGAAAGCTAATTCAAAGTATTGCGTGGCCTTTAACCAGTTGCCTTGTAAATGTTTGAGAAAACCTGAAAGAGTGGAGCACCACCAAATTTGAGCCTGACACTGATCCAGCACTTCTTCAGCCCTACGCCAGTCACTGTTCTCTGATAAATAGTGGATACGTTGCCCTAGTAACCAGTTGTCTCCCGGTATAAGCGCATTGATCTCAGCGAGTTCACCGAGAAGTTTAGCTCTAGCCATTTCAATCGGGACGGGTTCTTCCACCATTTCCCAAGTCGGATCTTCATCCCAGTTTTCATGTCGGAAGCAGAAGCGCCCGATGATTTCATCGCAACTTAGCCTGAGTCTTGAAAATTGGGGTGTGATCAGATTGTTTCTTGATCGTTCAAAACCAGCCTGTAAACTTTTGGCTTCTTGGTGCAGAGCAGAGGAGTCAGGTGTCGCTTCGTTTTGGTTTTGTGCAGAGGTTGTTTTTGCAAGCGAAAAATCCGCGGATAGAAATGAGCCCAGAAGGCCAAGAATCCTGAGGATTCTCAAACAGGACTGATTCCTCTCAGCATCCTGAGGGATTGTCTTGGATTAACATGAAAATCTCTGGTACGATCCTGCTGAATTTCCAGCTAGGAACTTCAAAAATGACCTCACTATTGAGGCTTTGTACATGCCGAGTCGTACCTTCCCCAGAAAGTATCAGTTGATTTAAAAGTTTTCCAGATTCATCCATGGCTACTATACGTCTGCGGTTTAGATCAGAGGGTGTTTGGCTCTCGTCAAGAAATCCACTCGCTTCCATATTTGAAAGTTCGGCGGTGATACCTATCATTGCAGCTAGGTCTAGTGTTTCTCCATTCATTACCCAGGTCGTATCTGATCGTTCTAACCTGTAAGTTTCATCACCGTAGTCTAATAAGATACTTTTTACAGCGGCCGTATCAGTAGTTGTGATAGTTTTGTCTCTCCATTCTGTTAGACTTTGGGTCACAGCACTACGTAACTCACCAGAGATCACCACCACTTCATTCTGATCTACCAACCTTGTGAACACACTTGGAAAAGTCGGCCCGCTGTTCCCGACCAAAATTGTGGACTGTTGATTGTCGACGTTGATGATCTCCAGGACCCAGGTGCTATCTAGTGATAAGCCCATTCGCCGATGGTTTTCTGCATTGTTTGCCACCACATTGCCTACGTTATCCTCATCAATGGCGTCCCATAATTTTTGTAAGGATATTTCCTCTGAAGCATAGCCATTAACTTCCCAAGTATCAGTCAGATAAGTTAACTCGGTGATACCACCATCAGGGCTTGTGATTTTCAAAGTCTTAACGGTTGTTGAATCAAAATCTGTAAAAACTTCTTTGATGCGATTACTCACAGATTTCGAGTCCTGATCCTGGTTGTTTAACAGGCTGAGTAGTACCCAGATTAGAGTAGCTCCTATAAAAACTTTCATAATCCTGTTCAGAGTCTGTTTACTCATGTTATTAAGTCTCCCCAGCGAACTTTAGCCCTGCGTTTACGTCCAGTAACTTTTAGAATTCCCAAAATCACAACCAGTAATGGTACTCCAATAAGATTGCCCCATCGCAAGCCGGCTTTTTGGAAGTCAGAGGTGAAAACCATCGGTGGTGGTGTTCTTGTTTTAGAACGGATAGCTATCAGCGCCTCATCCTGAGCGAGCCAGTCGATTGCATTTTCTGCGAATATGAGATTATCTGGGCTGGCTTGTACAAAGGATTCCTCTAGGAAATCAACATCACCCACAACAATAATTCGTCCAGCTGAAGGGTCATCATTTGAAGATTCTGAATCTCCTCCCCCAAGTGCCACAGCTAAGGTCACAGTCTGGAATCCACCGGGGTCAGGTTGGAGGAGTGCGTCAGGCATTATCAATGAATTGGGTGGTTGTATCGCACCAGCTTCAGTGGTTGTCCAGAGACGTTCGATATTGGTAATACTGTCTGCTACCTCAAGTGCAGTAGCCCAGCCAACACTTAATCCATTAAGGTCCCTAGTAGTGGCGTGCAATCCTCCCTTAAGAGCAATGGGCCATAGGGGATAAGGACGTATCACATTGAACATCCCTTGCGAACCCATGGATATATTAGAATTGGAACCGTAATCCATGACCAATCCGGCGTCGACTCCGATTCCTCTTTCTGCTAAAAACCCTTCAAGGCCAGTTGTAACTTGACTGGTAGTGGGAGTTTCTAAGGAGATTTGATGCTTATCTACTAGCATTAAAGCCCCACCGCCTTTGGAGATAAACTCTTCTATTTCCTCAATCTTTGTTTCAGGAACAGCTTCTTTAGGGCCTGCAAGTACTACTAGGTCTGTGTTGTCGGGATCTAGTCCTATACTATCTTCAGATAAGTCAATGGAGGTGACTTCATACCTTTCTAGTAAACTTCGCGTCAGAGACGGAAAACTGGTTTCTCCTAAGGCACCAAAGCCAGTCAAGAAAGTTATGCTTGGCCTTTTGTCCGTCGTCATGACGGATATCGCTGAGGCAATCCTGAACTCCAAGTCGGCTGTGCCAGAAATAAATGGGATAACTTCCTGTTTCTCTGCGTAGAGCAGAGCTAGTCCGAACCATCCTCGTCGCACTTCAAATTCATCATCTCTGAGTACGTTGAACTCATTTTCAATAATACCTAAAGATCTTGCTTCAGCGGCTACTTCATCATTGTCACTCGGATTTAGATTTTCGACGACAAGATTGCTTCCCCCCGCGCGATTTAGGTCGGAGATGAGGTCGCGCACATCCCTTAATGTTGGCTGAAGTTCGGATGGAAGTTGGTCGGAAATGAATAGTTTGAGAGTGACTAAGTCGGAGAGATTGCCGAGTGTTTCTTTGCTTCCAGATGACAATGTGTATAGGTCTTCTCTGGTCAAATCGAAACGCCCACGGATGTTTTCTCCCAGCAGGTTTGTTACGACTACTAGGCCAAGTAGAGTGGTTACCCCAATTCTAAGGCGCTGGTAGGATTGTCTTTGTTGGCTAAGGCGTTGTTTGACCAAAAGGGCTACTGCCATGGCTAAAAACAATCCTGCCGTTGAAAGGAAGTAAACGACATCTCTGAGATCTATTACTCCCCTAGCAACATTCTCGAAGTGCCCCATGACTGATAAACGTGACAAGGCAGTTCCCACCAGTGGTGTCAATCCATATAACACGACTGGTGTTCCAATAAAGACCAGTAGAAAGGATACAGATGTGGCAAGGATGAACGCGGTGACTTGATTCTTTGTAGCCGTCGAAGCCCAAAGCCCGATGGCTACACCTTGGACAGCCAGCAAAAAGGCTCCGATATATTGGGCAAGCATGATCCCAGGATCGGCTTCAGAAAATAGAAGGATTCCTAATGCCATGGGGAAAGTACCGAGCAGGGCCAGTATTACAAAAAGCCAGTTTCCTATCAGTTTGCCCAACAAAATTTCTAATTCATCTAATGGATAGGAAGACAACCACTCTATAGTCCCCGTCCTTCTTTCTTCAGCAACGGATCGCATGGTTATAGCTGGGATGAAGACAGCGAAAAGCCAGGGAAGTAGATCGAAAAGTGGTCTGAGGCTAGCCACTCCGAGGGCGTAAATGGATCGGAATGTTAAGAATAAACCCAGACCGAGAAATGCAACCATGAGTATATAGGCCGTAGGATGATCAAAGAAATTATCAATTTCACGTTTTGCGACTATTCGGGTCCGCTTCATTCCGGTATCTCCTCCTCATCAGTCAATTCTCTGAAAAGGCGTTCTAGAGAAATTTGGTTTTTGTGAAGTTCCCACAAAATCCAATTTTCGTTTTGAGCTAGTTCAAAAATCACTGGGCGGAGCTCCTCATCTCCCAGGACTGACAAAGACATTCGGGTTCGTCCATTCACTTCTTCGACATCATGGGCATCGACGCCTGGTAATACACTCAGTTTTTCGACGACACGATCACCAGCTACTTCCACAGTGTATTCAGATCTTCCTTTTCCAGCTTGGATAAGGTCAGAGACACTTCCGTCCGCGATGAGCTTGCCACGGTTGATTATCAGGATTCTCTTGCAAGTGGCTTCGACTTCTTGCATGACATGGCTACTTAGTATGACTGTTCTTTCTTGACCAAGATTACTGACCAAATTTCTAATGTCGACCCGTTGGTTGGGATCGAGGCCCTCAGCTGGTTCGTCAAGAACTAAAATTTCTGGGCGGTGTAGAATTGCTGCTGCTAAACCAACTCTCTGTCTATAACCCTTAGAAAGTTCAGAAATAGGACGATAAAAAACTTCTGAGATACCAGTTTCATCTACGGCATCAGAAATACCAGACCTAGCATCCTTTTTACTCATCTCTCTCAATGAAGTGGCGTATTCTAGGTACTCGACTACGAGCATGTCTGTATAGAGAGGGTTTGACTCTGGCAGGTAGCCGACTTTCCGTTTGGCAGAGTTAAGGTCTTCACTGATTAGCTTCCCATCGTAGTAGACACCACCCTGATCAGGCTCTAGTACACCGGTTAGCATTCTCATCGTGGTAGTTTTTCCAGCCCCATTAGGCCCGAGAAAACCAACGATTTCTCCTCTTCCAACCTCGAGGTCTAAGTTATCGACTGCGGTTAAATCACCAAAGTGCTTGGTGACTCCTCTGATTGAAATCATACTTTGTTGACCCCGTTCATTGGGTTGCTGATCATAAGAAATCTAAAATGATTTTTTCGTCCAGAAATCTTAAAAAATGTTTTCATCGTTGTCTATGGGATAGATTAAATTATAAATGTCTTAACGATTGTTGTCTAAATCTCATCATGGATATTAGAATTGTTTTCAGTCAATGGACTAGTGTAGTGTTAAAGGTAGCTTGAATGGTCCAGAATTTTAAGGAGAGTTTAAATCATGTGGTCAAGATTTCTATGTTTTTCTTTGTTCTTTGTGATGACTAATGTTCTCGGAGGGATGAGTAGTTCCCTGTCAGCTCAAATGAACATGGGTATGTCCTCAGACGAATTGCCGCAAAGTTTCCAGGAACCGATGAAGTTATTTGAAAAAGGCCTTGGACCTCTAACTAGGACAGTCACTACGGATATTGTGGGGGCCCAAGCGTTTTTCAATCAAGGCCTACAGTTGATGTATGCTTTCACGCCGGAAGATGCCGCTCGCTCTTTTAGAGAAGCTCAAAAGAGAGATCCGAGCTGCGCAATGTGTTATTTTGGTGAAGCTTGGGCTTGGGGCCATTACCTCAATGGACCTATGGGCCCTGGAGACCTGCCAAGAGCTCAAGAGGCAATTAATATGGCCAGCAAGCTCGCTGAGAATGCAAGTGGTGTGGAAAAGGCTCTCATTGATGCTATGGAAGTAAGATACGTCGGTCGGACAGATAGAAGTCCTCAGATAGCTGTTGACACTCTTTATTCTCAAGCAATGGCAGATGTCTATGCAGACTTCCCGACTGATTTAGATGTGGGGTTTTTATACGCAGAGTCTCTTTTTCTACTGGAACCCAGAAGAGGCTATAGAAATATTGACAAACCAGAAGTTCAGGTGCTGCATAAGGTTTTAGAAGACGTTCTTGATCAAGACATTCGACATCCTGGCAACTGTCATCTTTATATCCATGCAACTGAGTCAACGACCCAGCCACATAAGGCGGAAGCATGTGCAGAATATTTAGGGAATGAAATTCCTGGGGCTAGTCATATTCAACATATGCCTTCCCACACCTGGAATAGAGTAGGTCGCTGGGCGGAAGGAGTTCGTGCTAATACTCTTGCATGGCACTCAGACCAGAAAGCTGCTATCGGCGAAGGCTTTGCTATTTATCCTAGTCATAATCTTCATATGCTACTTTTCGCTGCTTCGAATGACGGGCAGGGGGCAGTGGCGATGCAGGCTGGAAAGGATTACGACGAGCTGACCGGAACATCTACATATGAAATTTTGACAAAAATTCGTTTTGGAAGATTCAAAGAAATCCTGGAAATGCAAGGAGAGCCAGATCCGAATCCCATCTTCAAGGGCTTTTGGGACTTCGGACATGGATACGCACATCTGAAGACGGGTGATATGGACGAGGCAAGTCAATTCTTGAATGCGATTGAGCTTGGAGCGGAAGAGGCATCTGAGAGAGCGATTTTCCGACAGCATTCCGCTAAAGATATGCTTGCAATTGTTGGGGGAATCTTAAAAGGAGAGATGCTTCGTGAAGAGGGTCGGTTAAGCGAAGCTATAGAAATTTTTAAACAAGCGGTGGAGATTGAAGATCGG
>CAWWAX010000062.1:0-8749 GCA_963935005.1 uncultured bacterium
TCTTTATCTTTAAATTTCTTCACCACAGACTTGGGTTTTAAGTCATCTATACCATTCGGTCTAACCAAGCAACAGGCATATACTAATCCTGACAACTCGTCACAGGCAAAAAGAACCTTGTCTAATAATGTCTGTGGTTCCGTGCCGGTAAGTTCAGGAGCGTGTGCTCGGATCGCCTGTAACACTTCACTCGGATAACCTAACCGGTCAAGCTCAACCAATCCCGCCTGGGGATGTTCATCTGGGAACTTTTCCCAATCAAGATCATGTAAGAGTGCCGCCGTTCCCCATAGATCCTGATCTTCCCCATAGATCCGAGCATAATAGCGGACCGAGGCTTCGACGGCCAACATATGTTTTCTCAGACCCGGATTTTGAACCCACTTCTCCAAGAGCTCTAGAGAAGCACTACGATTGACCAACGTATCACTCACACCTAACTCCTGTTAAACGCTCTATAGTCCAGGCATCATGTCCAACCTCAGCACAAATCCTCACCAGGTCAACCTCAGTCTTATTAAAACACTTAATTCAGTGGAGCTAGTCCTTTTGAAAAAGATCAAATCTTTGCAGAAGGACATAAGTCGGACATCATACAAGCCTGACATTGAGGTCTTCTAGCATAGCAAACCTTCCGACCATGGAAGATGAATAAATGTGAAAGTATGGTCCAATTGTCTTGTGGAAATAACTGTATAAGATCCCTTTCGACTTTCTCTGGATTCACTTCCCTAGTCAAAGCAAGGAGCTTCGATAAGCGTTTCACATGAGTGTCCACCACGACTCCTATGTTGATTCCGAAAGCATTTCCCAAAATCACATTCGCTGTTTTACGGCCAACTCCAGGAAGAGCCGTTAGCTCTTCCATTGTCCTGGGGATTTTACCGTTATGGCTCTCCATAATTCCCTGGGAAAACCCGATAATATTCTTAGCTTTCATTCGAAAAAAGCCAGTCGAGTGAATCAATTTCTCGACAACGCTTTGGTCGGCTATCGCCAAGTCACTGGGAGATGGATAACCCGCAAACAATTTCGGCGTTACCATATTCACACGCTCATCTGTAGTTTGTGCCGAAAGGATGGTAGCAACACCCAGTTGAAAGGGGCTCTCATGTTCTAACGCACAGTGCGCATCAGGATACTCCTGTAAGAGGAGTTCAAAAATCTGAAGAGACCTCTCACGTTTAGATTTCTTAGATTCCCTAAACAATACCGAACTCCCTAGGACAGATCTTATTGTTCTAAAAGACTACTCGACAGACTCTTCCCCCTCCATAGTTCCTCTTCCTGGATCTGATGGAAAATTTGAAGCCAACATTTTTTTGCTCAACCATTTATTCGAAGCTACAAGCACAGTCAAAACAATAAGCCACTGAATCAGGACAGTCCCAATGTTCAAAGGTGAAAACAAAGTCCATGTTTCACGTAAAGATTCACCCTGGCTTTGGTACAACCACCAAATCATTAGTACGACAGATTCTACCATCACAAACCTAATCGCCCAATCCCACCAAGACCCTATATGTATATCCGAATCACCGGTATTAATATACCGCTCTCTCCACTCGCTTATTCCATATTTCAGAACTGCAAAGGCAAAGAAAAATCCTGACAACATCAGACCAACCCCCCAAACCCAATCTTGATTAGCAAAGAAAGGACCAGCTCCAGGAGTACCGGTCCAATTCAAAGCACTCGGCACACCGAATAGGAATCCAGCTATCCCAACCAAAGCTATGGCACGGGACCGACTCATCCCCAGATCAATCAGTATCCTGCTGGGCAATTCAATTAGAGCTACTAAAGAAGTCCAGGCAGCAAAAAGCAATGCTAAAAAGAACAAGGTCATGAAAAAGCGACCGCCTGGAATCAGAGAGAATAGCTGTGGAACCCAAATAAAAGTTAAACCTTCATTGCCCGCACCTACTATTTGTTCGGACGCATCTGGCATCACTGAAAAAACAGTCCCCAATACCATAATTCCAGCAAGGAGTGAAATAGCATTATTTCCAAAACCAATGACGAACGCATTTAGAGCTGTATCTTCCCTGCTCCTCATGTAAACTGCGTAGGTGAGTACCAATCCCCAGCCGGCTCCAGTATCCCAAGCATTTTGAGTCAAAGCCTCTAACCAAATCCTGACGTCAGTCAGTTCAGACAGTTTAGGAGTAAAAAGGAAAGCCACACCCTCCATTGCTCCAGGTAGCGTCACCGCGCGAATTGCTAAAATAACGATCAGTATAATGAGCCCTGGAATCAATATTTTAGTCGCTTTTTCTATCCCCTTCACTCCCTTAGAAACCACAAATATTGCTAACCCCATGGCGATTGCATGAGTCAGGACAGCTCCTGGTGTGCCCGCAAAATTCTCCCAAAACTCTTCTGGTATTGGGGTCGGGATTTCTCCTTTCAAACTGGCCAGAAAAAACCTAAGAGTCCAACCCATCACCACACTGTAGTAACACATTATTGCCGCCGCTACAAATGCCACCCAACTACCCATCCACGTGAATTTCACACCGATAGTTTTCATGAAAGCTCCGATCGCTCCCGATCGTGTCGCTTTCCCCATGCCAAATTCTAGAATCAAAAGTGGAACGGACCACAACATCAGAAACACCAACCAAGCCACCAAAAATGATCCGCCACCGTTAGAAGCAGCCACTCGAGGGAATCTCCAGATATTACCAGTACCCACCGCCATACCTAGCATGGCTAAGAGCATTCCCCAACGAGAACTGAAAACTTCAGCTTTCGGAGCCAACACTACCTCCAGTTTTTAAGTGAACGACCTGTGATTAGGTTCCCTCATTCGTTGTTTGAAATCCAAAAACTCAAACCAATGTAAACCGAGCTAAATCTTCAACAAATGATCGGAAACCCACTTGCACACCATCTCCATTGCTATTCTTTCTTGGTTCAGTGAATCCCGATCACGGATGGTCACTGTCCCGTCCTCCAGTGTCTGTTTGTCAACAGTGACGCACCAAGGTGTGCCGGCCTCATCTTGTCTCCTGTATCGCCTGCCTATTGATCCTGACATATCGTAGAAGGAAGGTATAGAGGCATTCCTCAAATCTGCATACAAACCATCTGCCAATTCTGGCAACCCCTCTTTCTTCATTAATGGAAAAACGGCCACCTTTGTAGGAGCTATTCTGGGATCAAGGCCGAGGAATACCCTTTCCACTCCATCTACATTCTCTTCGGTATAAGCATCCAGTAAAGCTATCAACACCGTTCTTTCTACACCGACTGCGGTTTCGACAACATATGGGAGGAAGCGTTTATTCCCTGCGGGATCGATATATTCCAATCTTTTTCCAGAATGATCTTGGTGACGTTTCAGATCGAAATCTGTCCTACTATGAACGCCCTCGAACTCCTGCCATCCAAATGGGAACTCATATTCTATATCTACAGCTTTTTTTGCATAGTGAGCCAATTCGTCTTTTCCATGATCGTGGATTCTCAATTTCTTTTCGGAAATACCCAATGAATAGCTCCATTCCAATCTGGCATTTAGCCAGTAGTCAAACCATTCGTCATCTGTGCCAGGCTCCACGAAAAACTGCATTTCCATCTGCTCAAATTCACGAGTCCGAAAAATAAAATTTCCTGGAGTAATTTCATTTCGGAATGCCTTGCCAATTTGAGCAATACCAAAGGGTATCTTCTGACGCGCGGAATTGTGAACGTTGATAAAGTTCACATAAGCACCCTGGGCGGTCTCTGGTCTCAAGAAAACTGTTGATGCTTCATCTTCGACTGGCCCCATGAAAGTTTTAAACATCAGATTGAACATTCTAGGTTCACCAAACACTTCTTTTTTTCCGCAAGTTGGGCACTGCCCTTCATCAACACCTGGAGTATCATCCCGAAAACGACGATGACAGTTAGAACATTCCACCAGAGGATCTGTAAAACCATCTAAATGTCCGGAAGCTTCCCAAACTTTAGGATTCATAAGAATAGACGAATCCAAACCCTCTACGTCATCTCTTCGGTGGACCATAGAATTCCACCACTGTTCCTTAACATTCCGTTTCAATTCGTTGCCCAAAGGACCGAAATCCCAAACTGAACCAGCCCCTCCATAAATCTCGGAAGATTGAAACACAAAACCTCTTCGCTTAGCAAGCGAAGTAATTTTCCCCATCAAATTGGAATCGCTCATAAATTTCCAGTTGAATTATTCTGACCAGTGAAATTCTAATATCTCGCTAAACTAGGCACGTATCATCCCCTCATCAACTTTCGTCCTGTTGTCGATGTCACCTTGCCACACAATATCAAATGATTTGACCCAGAAGTTAACCAGGAATATAGAACTCCCAATAGAAACTGCACTGCTAGTATATCTTACAGATATAAGATATACTTGCCACCGACTAAGGTTTTCGATCAAGTGCAAACTCCAGCCCAATTGGTCGGTTTCGTAATGACTCATCTTCAAACCAACTCAAACAATAAACCCGAAACGCTTTGCGAGAGAGCGGAACAGCACTCACAACGTGTTGCTCTGACCACAGAAAGCGGATCCACTAGTTACGATGAATTGATCACCCTATCGAGTATAGTCGCCAAGCAGCTTTTATCGATACTTAATACTGAAGATCTGAGCGAATCTCGCATCGCTTACCTGGTACCCTCTGGTTTAGATCATGTTTTAATTCAATGGGGAATCTGGAAAGCGGGAGGAGTCGCAATACCTTTGGCTGTATCACATCCTCCAGCAGAATTGAGTCACACACTGGAAGATTCAGACCCTAGTCTCGTTATCGTCAATTCTTTATATAGAGAAAAAATCCAGGAAGCAACTAACGGAGATCTCCTGGTCATCGATTCCTCTGAACTTGTAGATGGAAGGTTCAAGCTGGATCCTAACACCCCTAAGTTGCCTTCGGTAAACCTAGAAAGAAGAGCTATGATGATATATACCAGCGGCACCACTGGTAGGCCCAAAGGTGCAGTAGTCACTCACTCAATCCTTGTAGCACAGATTACGTCCTTAGTCGAAGCCTGGGGATGGGAAAAAGATGATCAGATCCTTCTCGTGCTACCACTGCACCATATCCACGGGATTGTGAATGTTCTCTGTTGTGCACTATGGACTGGCGCATCCTGCCACATTTTACCCAATTTTGATCCAGTAGATACTTGGAATCGCTTATCGAAGGGTAACCTAACTTTATTCATGGCAGTCCCCACAATTTACATACTTTTGATAAAAACCTGGGAATCCGCTGAACCAAACGTTCGCTCCCGTTGGAGTGAAGGTGCTAGCGCTCTGCGGCTCATGGTATCGGGTTCGGCCGCACTTCCGAAAACTGCTCTGGAACGCTGGGAAGCAATCACTGGCCAAATCCTTCTAGAACGCTATGGTATGACTGAAATTGGTATGGCACTGTCAAACCCTCTTCATGGTGAACGTCGACCTGGATACGTTGGAACACCACTCCCACGTGTCAATGTCCGAAGAGTGGACGAAAATGGCGAAGAGCTTGGTCCCTCAACACAAGAAGGCGAGCTAGAAATAACTGGACCTAATGTTTTCCTCGAGTATTGGAGAAATCCAAAAATGACAGAAGATAGCTTTAGGGACGGCTGGTTTCGAACTGGTGATATGGCCACCATTGATAAAGGGAACTACCGTCTTTTGGGCAGAACTTCCGTAGACATAATCAAAACTGGTGGCTTCAAGGTGTCGGCCCTCGAAATCGAAGAAGTCTTCCGCCAACATCAACTGGTGACAGACTGTGCTGTAGTCGGAATCCCAGATGAAGACTGGGGTGAATTGGTCGCTGTTGCAATTATCGAAGAATCCTCTGGTGAAATTGAACCAAATGACATGATTACATGGGCCAAGCAATATCTGGCATCCTACAAAACACCCCGTGCATTCAGGTTTGTGACCAAATTACCGAGAAACGCAATGGGGAAAGTTCAAAAAGAACAAGTTAAGCTATTATTCCTAGATTCTTCAGAAACGTGAGCACCTAAAGCCCTGACCCTAAAAAATAGGCCCTGAGAACAATGAATCTAATACTTGAAAATCTGAAAGAATTCTGGATTGTATACATGTTTTTACTCATGTATACATTGCTAATGGCTCATCACGCTTATAGCGGACATAAACAAACTCGGGAAATCTCAGACTATTACATAGGTGGAAGGAAAATGGGCGGCCTGATCTTGGGGCTATCCTTTTTCGCCACCTATTCTAGCACCAACAGTTTTGTAGGTTTTTCAGGTCAAGCATATAGCTGGGGAACTCCATGGTTTTTATTAGTCCCTTTTCTAGTCGGATTCTCACTCTTCTCATGGATTGTAGTTGCACCACGGCTGAGAGTTTTCACACGGTTACTAGATTCACTAACAATACCTGACTTCATAGGGTTCCGTTTTGAGAGCAAGACAGCCCGAATAATGGCATCTTTTATAGTAATCTTTGCAAGCCTGTTCTATATGACCGCAGTCTTTAAGGGAATTGGAAACCTTTTAGAAACTTTCATGGATATCCCTTATAAATTAGCAATCATCGTCATTTTCTTTATAGTCGTAGCTTATACAGCGACAGGGGGATTCATTTCAGTAGTCAAAACTGATGCCGTCCAGGGTATCATCATGGCTATCGCAGCGGTGTTGCTCTTTATCGGAACCGTGAATGCTGCTGGAGGGCTAGGATCTTTTCACGAGATCAGACAAACTACCACCACTTCACATTTGTTCACCTGGAACGGTGGAGTAGCTCTGCCTATGCTGTTCGGTGTCCTGGTTTCTGCAACCATCAAGATGGCGGTCGAACCAAGACAACTTGCTCGATTTTATGCCCTGGAAGGCGCTGCTGCTGCTCGCCGAGGTATGGTAGTCAGCACACTGGCGTTTACTTCAGTCTATTTACTTTTGGTACCTATTGGGATCTATGCACATAGAGTAATCGGAGATGGTCTGAAAGACACTGACTTGGTAGTGCCCACTCTTTTGATCACAGAAGGCGTGTTTTTCCCAGTTGTTTCCTCATTCCTCTTGGTTGCCATGGTAGCAGCTGCCATGTCTTCCCTGGACAGTGTTCTACTTGTTATGGCTTCAACTGCCGAAAGAGACATAAGGGGGCTCTTATGGCCCACAGGCTCCCAAGAAAAAACCTTGAAATTTACCAAAGGTTACGTTGTGATTTTTGCTGCTATCACCGCAGGAATTGCTCTTAATCCTCCCGGAAGTATAGTCGGGCTAACTGCGCTCTCTGGAAGTATGTATGCTGCATGTTTCCTTCCTTCCATTACACTCGGATTATACTGGAGCCGTGGGAATAGCATGGCTGTGATCGGTTCCTTTCTAACTGGGCTCACTCTTTTATTCTTTTGGCCATGGGAAGAATACCTACACCAGGTATTCCCTGCTATCCTCGTGTCAACAACAACCTATGCGCTCATCTCATTTATCGGTCCCAAAATAGAAACAGAACGTATCTCTCAGCTCTTTATTACTGATTAAGAAACCTTTGTCACGGCATCTAGCCACTGTGAGGATTAACTATGTGTGCTTTAAATCGCAGAAATTTCGTCAAGAAAACCACACTAGGAACTGCGGCAACTAGTATTCTCACCGCGTGCTCCGAACAGGAATCTCAAAAGAATGAAATCTCTCCCGTATCGGGACCTGACGTTAATTGGAGAATCACTACCAGTTTCCCGCCCAGTGTAGATATGCTATCAGGCGCTGCTGATATGCTCGCAAATAGAGTCAGGGAAATGACCAACGGAAAGTTTAGGATAAGGGTATTCGCATCTGGTGAAATCGTGCCTGCTCTCCAAGTGATGGACGCAGTCCAGTCTGGAACCGTACAAGCAGGACACACCAGTGACTACTACTACATAGGGAAAAACTCTGCGCTAGCCTTTGGAACATCTATTCCATTCGGATTTAATTCCCGTCAACAAACAGCTTGGCTAACCCAGGGAGGAGGACAGGAATTACTGAGAGAGGTTTATTCAGATTTTGGGATAATGCATTTTCATTTTGTAAATACTGGAGCACAATTCGGAGGATGGTTTAGAGAACCTGTTGAATCACTTAATGATCTCAGAGGCGTAAGAATGCGGATTCCTGGACTGGCAGGAGAAATCATGTCTCGCTTAGGAGTCACTGTTCAAGTTTTAGGGGCAGCTGACATTTACCCTGCACTAGAGCGAGGCGCTATAGATGCAACTGAGTGGGTAGGTCCCTATGATGATGAGAAGCTTGGTTTCCATGAGATTGCCAAGAACTATTACATCCCAGGATGGTGGGAACCCGGCCCATCAACGGCTTTCCAAATTAATCGTGCAGCTTGGGATGAACTCCCAGAACAATATCAAGAAATTCTTGCTTGTGCGCTGAGTGAAGTAAATCTCGTGACACTAGCCCGGTACGATGCGGAAAATCCTCGAGTCCTTAAGCGTCTCGTCGAAGAGCACGATGTGATAGTGCGAGAATTTCCCACCGACATATTGGAGGAAGCTTGGAAAGAAAGTAACTCCTACCTCGAGGAACAAAGCTCTGCAAACCCTGATTTTCGCAAGATTTACCAATCGTGGAATGCCTTTAGAAAAGAAAGTTTCCCCTATTTTGCTGGCAACGAATCCGTTTATGGGCAGTTTGCATTCCCCAAGCTATAAATACATTATTTGCGTTCAGCCTTAGGAAGATGGAATCCCAAGCGTTCCAGATCTTCCTAAGGCTGAACGCAAATAATGTATTTATAGCT
>CAWWAX010000063.1:0-8703 GCA_963935005.1 uncultured bacterium
CCTCTCTTCATTGGCCCTTTATGAGGGGTCAAATCAAGAAATTGCTCAAAATGAAGACTTCTGGTCAGAAGTGAGTCGGGCTTTCACAGTAGACCGAAGTCTCGTCAATTTGAATAATGGTCATGTCAGCCCGTCCCCTGGATTCGTTCAGGAAGCTATGAAAAGGCACTTAGATTATTCAAATCAGGCCCCCGCCTACACGATGGTGCAAATACTGCGCCCTCAACGGGAAGGTGTCCGAAAAAGAATGGCCATGGAATGGGATGTTGATCCTGAGGAGCTAGCGTTTACTAGAAACTCCTCAGAAAGCCTTCAGATCTGTCAGTTGGGTTATGACCTGAATCCTGGAGATGAAGTCTTAACGACTACACAAGACTACGGACGTATGTTAACAACATTTAGACAAAGAGAACTGAGAGAAGGGATCGTCCTCAAACAGTTTGACATACCAGTTCCAGCCGAAGATCCCGAAACTATAGTTGAACTATTCGAAGCTCACATCACGCCTAAGACTAGATTGATCCTAATGTGTCACATGATTAATCTCACTGGCCAAATATTACCAGTCAAGGCAGTCACGACTATGGCGAGGAAGTATGGCATACCGGTAATTGTGGACGGAGCTCATGCCCTCGCACATTTTGATTTCAAAATTCCCGATCTGGGATGTGACAATTATTCAGTCAGCCTGCACAAATGGCTTTTTGCTCCGCACGGTACTGGGCTGCTTTATGTTAAAAAAGAATCCATTAAAGACATCTGGCCTCTTATGGCAGCCAATGAATCCCAAAAAGAAAATATTCGAAAATTTGAAGAAATCGGAACAGCTCCTGCGGCCAATTATTTGTCTATCGCAGAAGCTCTAACGTTCCATCAAGGGATTGGATCCAAACGGAAAGAGGCTCGCTTGGTATATCTCAGAAATTATTGGATCGACCAATTGCTTAAGAATGATAGGATCCGAATCCATACTAGCCTGCAACCTGGACTGGCAGCGGGCATAGCCAATGTCGAGATCATCGGGCAGGACAGTACTCAACTAAAGGAATGGCTTTGGAATGAACATAAAATAATTACGGTTGCAATTAACCATCCTCAATTCCAAGGTCTGAGGATTACGCCAAACGTTTATACTAGCCTTGAAGAATTAGATCGTTTCGTTGCAGCCATGGAAGAAGTGCTGAACAATGGTCTGTCCGCATGACATTGAAGCTCAACCTAAAAGAACATTTCAGCGGAGATCGAGCTGGTCATGAAGTCAGTTAAAACAATCCCACAAATTACATTTTTATTTATATCTGTTGTTTCTGTTTTTTTCTATTCCTCTTGTGCCTCTGAAAAATCTGATTTCGACTCTATCATATCCGAATTCTCTAGCCGATTAGAGAACGATGTCCAAACAGATGATGTCGGTAGTATTGCTTTTGGAATCTTCCAGGACGGTGACGTGGTTCATTCCAACGCCTTCGGGATTATAGACAGAGATACTTCCGAGCCAGCTCGACCTGACCATATCTATAGAACTGGATCTATTTCAAAATCAATTACCGCAGTACTCATGATGATGCTTGCACAGGATGGACTGCTCAACATAGACGATCCCGTGTCTAAATTTCTCCCCGAAATAGAGAACATACAGAATACTCGAGGGAACATCCCCGACATAACTCTGAGCCAACTAGCAAGTCACACCAGTGGATTAATCAGGGAACCCAATCTGGAAGATGCTGCGTCTGGACCCATAGAATTCTGGGAGGACAAAGTACTTGCTTCTATCAAAAAAACGCGTTTCCAAGCTGATCCCGGTGATGAATACTCATACTCTAATATAGGATATGGAATCCTGGGATTGGCCCTTTCTAGAGCCGCCGGTGTTCCATTCATGGACCTTGTGGAGGAGCGGATTTTTCAAACACTCGGTATGAACTCATCCACTTTCGTTCTGGATGATAGGCTCCAATCTCGTCTCGCTTCGGGTTATGACTATGAAAACGGAGTTATAGATGGAACCGTTCCACTCTTGGAACATGCAGGAAGGGGCTATAAAGTTCCTAACGGAGGAGTCTACTCTACGATCGATGACCTGGCCAATTTTTCCAGGATCATGACGGGAGAAGAGTTCCATCTACTCTCTGAAGATCAACGAAAGAGTATGATGTCGATTAAAACACCAGAGAGCGAAACCGAAGGCTATGGGTTGGGTTTCTCTCTAAGCAAACATGAAGCAGGTTTCTGGTGGGTTAGCCATGGCGGGTCAGTAGCTGGCTATAACGCCTTTCTTCTATTTCAACCAGACTCTCAGCTAAGCATCGTACTGCTTAGAAATTATTCTGGCGGAGTAACAAATCTTGGAATGGTCGCCCGGGAACTTGGTGACAAACTATTATCAATCAGGTAGCTAGATCCAAGCCGAAGTCCAGAGCTGGTGATGAATGGGTAATCCATCCACTCGAAATGTAGTCCACACCGGTAGATGCTATAGCTCCAACGGAATCAAGTGTGACATTTCCGGATGCTTCCAGTGAAGCCTGGCCTTTGCACATTTCAACAGCCTCGCGCAAAGTTGCGTTGTCCATATTGTCCAACAGAATAGAGCGTGCACCACATTTCAGGGCTTCTCTGAGCTGATCCAAAGTGTCTACTTCGATCTCAACCGCTATATCTGGTCCCAAATCACCAATTTCTTCAAAAACCCTAGAAACCCCTCCACAAATTGATATATGGTTGTCCTTTATCAATACTCCCCCATCCAAACTATATCTATGATTGACTCCCCCACCTACCCTGACAGCGTATTTTTCTAGAGATCTTAAGCCTGGTGTCGTCTTTCTCGTACAACATATTTTAGCCCCTGTATCCGCTACCGCAGAAACCATTTCATTGGTTGCAGTTGCCACACCCGAAAGATGGCTCAGGAAGTTCAAGGCGGTCCTTTCTGCTGTAAGAATAGAGGAAGCTCTGCCGACAATCACCATCACAGTCGTGCCTGGTGACAACACTTGTCCGTCAAAACATTTCCGATCGATGAAAAGACCTGAGTCCACAATCTCAAAAGCCAGATCCGCTACTTTAGATCCAGCCAAAACTCCCTGCTGTCGTGCAACGATTTCAGCTGAAATCTCAATTTCTTGCTGGATCAATCGATCCGAAGTGATATCACCTCCAGATCCCAAATCTTCAGCCAGAGCTTTCTCAACTATGTCCCGATAAATAATTTCTGGTAGCACAAAATCGTAGCTCATGGACGGATCCGACAACACTCTAGTGAGATAATGTGCCCGGGGAATTCACAGATGCCCTATCTTCAACAATCACATCTCTCTGGTTGCTCCGTTTTTCGAAACCCTTCCCTTCCACTTCTAAGTCAACCATTCGTTTGACAGCTTGTCGACCTCTTGCGGCAATTTCCTCGGGGATAGTGACTTCATGCCTAATCAGTTCGAGGCTCTCTACAATATTTTGCAAACTTATAGTCTTCATATGCGGGCAAAGATTACAGGGCCTGATGAATTCGACCTCTTCTCCAATTTCAGCGGAAACATTGTCGCTCATGGAACACTCGGTCACCATCATGACTTTTTGTGGACGATTTACATTGACATAACGAATCAATGCAGAAGTCGAACCGGCAAAATCAGCTTCTTCTAATACTTCTGGAGAGCACTCTGGATGAGCCAAGATAGAAACACCTGGAGATGATTCACGATAATCTCTAAGTTCTTCTGCTGTAAATCTCTCGTGAACTTCACATCTTCCCTGCCATGCAATGATTTCTACCTCAGTCTGGGCTGCGACATTTTTTGACAAATATTCATCAGGAAGCAGTATGACTCTGTCGTTCCCAAGAGCTTCGACTACAGCTATTGCATTGGCCGATGTACAACAGATGTCGGATTCTGCTTTGACATCAGCCGAAGTGTTGACATAGGTCACGACAGGAACTCCAGGATATTTTTTCTTGAGTTGACGAACATCCTGACCTGTGATGGATGCGGCCAGTGAGCATCCAGCATCAAGGCTCGGAATCAAAACAGTCTTGTCTGGCGAGAGCAACTTTGATGTTTCTGCCATAAAATGAACACCAGCTTGTACGATTATGTCTGCCTCTGTTTTTTGAGCCTGTATAGCGAGTTGAAGTGAATCTCCAACAAAATCAGCTACGCAATGATAGATGTCTGGAGTTTGATAATTGTGTGCGAGTACTACAGCATTTTTCTCCGCTTTCAGTTCATTAATTCTATGAACCAAGGGAGCCATAGTCGGCCATTCAACAGAAGGGATTACGTTCTTTACTTTTTCAAATAAAGGATCCGTTGCTTTCGCTATCTCTGAAGTATATTTGATCATGTCATTCTAGATAAAAAGCTACAACTCCATGTTACATGTCATTCAGAAAAACCTTTCCACTACTTGTTGAGAATAGCACCAGCGAGTTGTCCGATAGCACCCAAGGTTGTCTGGGCGGCATTAAGCCCTAATCGGAAATCGTCATCGCTGAAAGTGTCAAAGACATCTATCGGTTGGTGCCAAGTTGGATTCCAGCCTGCTCCAGTGTGCATCCCTCTTTCATTTTCCCTCAGACTTATGGCTGGAACCAAATCCATAAAAGGTGTCGAATCAGTATTGGTCATGTGATTCCCCACGGCACCGGGGTAATCCGTTGCATATTTTTCGTTGGCGTCACGCAAGAAAAAGGCTAACCTCATCGCTCTATCAGCGTATTTCGCTCTTGACTGAAATTCAATGTTGATATCTGCCTCAGGTCTTTGATTCGGGTTATAGGTTCCATCTTCCCTAGGCATCCCGTGATCCCACATCATCATATCATGCTGAATCATTGCAAGCCAAGTCGGTTCAGGGTACTTCCCAGATCCTACTGGATCTTCCCAGCCTTGAAGTTCAGCTCGCTGTTCCACATACGCACGAGCCCCATTAAGCCCTGTTTCTTCATTGTTCCAAAGAGCGAACCGAATTGTTCTTTCTGTTTCGACATCTGGCATATTTAACACCCTGGCCAACTCCATCACCAAAGCTGTTCCTGATCCATTGTCATTCGCGGCCTCACCCCATCCATGACCATCCATATGAGCTCCCAGAATATACATCTCATCTGGCCGAGTACTACCCACTTTAGTACAAAACACTTGCTCTCTTGCACCAGGAGTAGACTCCTGGCTGTTTAATGCCCGCAGTCTTTCATCCGGCTGTAACTCTGAGTCGTTGACCACACCAGTGCGCCTGGTGACACCTCTTTGCCGAGATCCTCCTGGACCCATTCTAAACTCGCCGCTGCCTATCACTGGACTTGGAGGGGCTCCCCTAGATCCACCACCAGAAGATCGCCTAGGAGTAGGATTGAAGTCATAGTAGAGACGCTCTGTTTTACAGCCATAGCTTTCAAGTTGCTCTTCAATCCAATCTACAGCAGCCAGATTCCTATCAGTCCCCTGCCTTCTGTCACCGAACTGGGTTAAACCTTTGATCGTTTCCTTGTAACTATCCAAGTTCAATCGAGCTACCAAGTCACCCACCATATCTACTTCTTCTGACTCTTGGGCCTCGACATAGGATGGCATTCCAATCAAACAAATAGAAGCTGTAACTAAGGCTAGCGCTCTTGAGTAAACCGATTGGGTTAAGCTCATCTGACTCCTCTGTATAAAACATGAAACGGTCAAAACGATTCCAGACTTATGCCTCTCAGTTATTCATCAATACAGTTCGGGAATCTTCCCTCTTTCAGAATTCTATTAATAAAACGCCCCCGCCACCACGCTATGCTTCGAATTTAGATTTAAAGACTAGCATCGCAGTAACAAAAATCTTGTAAAGGATAAGATAATAATATAGAATGAACTGGCACTAAGAGTAGACCCTTCACAACAAAGACCAAGACCAATGTCTAAAGGCATCCAAAGAGTCCTGATAGTAGGGTGTGGGTACGTAGGATCGCAGGTGGCTCAACTTCTTATCAATAGAGGCAAAGATGTCTGGTCTCTTAACAGAACCCAGAAGAACCTGCCATCGCAAATAAAACAACTGCTCGGCGATGTGACCGATTTCAATAGCCTGCCTCGACTCGACGAAGGCTTTGATGCTGTTGTATATGCAGTGTCTCCTCGAACTAGATCTGAACAAGCCTATCGCTCTGCCTATTACTCCGGACTAGAGCACGTCATGAAGAAAATCTGTCCGAATACTCCGCAAGTGATGCCTGCTGTCTCTAGGGGAACATCGGTCAGGGTATTATTAGTCTCCAGTACGGGTGTCTTCGGCCAAAATGAAGGAGAATGGGTGGAAGAAGAAACCAATCCTGACCCAGTTAGCGACACTGGCAAGCAACTGCTCGCTGCTGAACGCCTTGCAATACGCTTGGGAGATCCTGGCATAGTAATCAGACTTTCTGGTATTTACGGTCCCGGCAGAACTCGTATGATACAGAAAATCATGGATGGAGAATCCAGGTGTCCAGAAACTCTGCATTACACAAATCGTATCCATAGGGATGACTGCGCCGCATCTATTTGTCATCTTCTGGATCTTACTGCACCAGAAAGTCTTTATTTAGGGGCTGACAATGATCCGGCACCTCTTCATGTGATCTATGAATGGATAGCTGCGAAAACAGGCGAGATAGACCCCTGTGCGGATATGGACATAGACTTTGTTAGGAACAGAGATGGATTGACAACCAATAAACGATGCCGCAACCACCGCCTCACTGAATCTGGTTTTACCTTTGCGTATCCCACCTTTAGAGAGGGCTATACAACTTTGATGAAACAGAAAGAAGCAAGCCACAAACATGCCTAATCGCTTCCTCGAAAAACTCGCCTATTGGTTTGACACAGCTAGTCGCTCGGAAGATCTAGAACAAGACTCAATTAACGTAACCGATTGGTTTAGAATCATACCCTTTATGCTGATGCATCTGATGTGTCTAGGTGTTTTCTGGGTGGGCTGGTCCTGGGAGCTACTTACAGTGGCATTCGTGCTATACGCTATACGTATGTTTGCTATTACAGGATTCTACCACCGATACTTCTCACATAGAACTTTCGAAACCAGTAGGCCAGTCCAATTCTTTTTTGCTGCACTGGGTGCCAGCTCTGTACAACGAGGTCCTCTTTGGTGGGCAGCTCACCACAGAAAACACCACCGTCACTCCGATACTGAGAAAGATGTCCATTCGCCCCACCATCACGGGTTTTGGTGGTCTCATGTTGGGTGGATCACTTCTCCGAGTAATTTTCCGACTGATTACTCACAAGTGCCTGATCTTACAAAATATCCAGAGCTCCGTTTTATTGATCGATTCGACACTATAATTCCATTCTTGTTGGCCTTTATACTTTTTTTAATTGGTGGTTTTCCTTATTTGATTTGGGGGTTTTTTGTGTCTTCAGTGGTGCTTTTTCACATCACCTGCTCCATTAATTCTTTATCACATCTCTGGGGAACTCAACGGTACAAAACCTCTGATCAAAGTCGGAACAATTTAATTTTAGCACTACTAACATTTGGTGAGGGATGGCATAACAACCACCACAAATACCCTGGTGCAAGCAGGCAGGGATTCTTTTGGTGGGAAATCGACCTGACTTATTACGGGCTAAAATTACTTTCACTCCTCGGTGTCATCAGGGACTTGCGGCCGGTTCCACAACGTGTTCTACAAAATCACTAGGTGGACATAGCCGTCGTTGGAAGTGGTATATCTGGGTTGCTGGCCAGCCATCTTCTTGCTAGAAAATACAGAGTAGTACTCTATGAATCTAATCGTTACCTAGGGGGACACACGAACACAGTCGTAGTTCAAGTTGACGGTTCCCCTACTCCGATTGACACGGGATTCATTGTCTACAATGAACAGAATTATCCCAATTTTTCGCGACTCTTGTCTGACTTGAAAGTAGCCACTCAACCGAGTTCCATGAGTTTCAGTGTGAAATTGACCGAACCTGAACTTGAATATAACGGATCCAGTCTAAACCAACTCTTTGCTCAGCGAGGAAACCTACTTAAACCATCTTTCCATCGGATGCTATATGATATTCTAAAATTCAACAGAGAAGCAATCAAATTCATCTACTCTATATCGCACGAGACCACTCTGGGCCAATACATTGCTAGTCAAAATTATTCAGATTATTTCCTGCAGCATTACCTACTCCCAATGGGTGCTGCTATTTGGTCTACGTCTCCTTCAAACATTCTGGAGATGCCAGCCACCTTTTTTATTGAATTCTTCAAAAACCACGGAATGTTAAGCATTGATGATCGACCTCAATGGAGAACGATAACAGGAGGGTCTTCCGAGTATGTACAGCAAATAATCACCCCATTTCAAGAAAATATTCGCCTAAATCACAAGGTGGTCAGTATAGAAAGACTTGAAGATCGAGTGCTCGTCGACGGCGAAAGCTACGACCATGTAGTTCTCGCTTGTCATAGCGACCAATCCTTGCTGGCATTATCAGACCCAAGTGAACGTGAGTCTGAAATCCTAGGTGATTTTTCTTATCAAAAGAACGAAATAACTCTCCACAACGATACGTCAATCCTTCCCAAAAGAAGAAACACATGGGCCGCCTGGAATTACCACTTGCAAGAAGAGACTGACTCGCCCGTGGCTGTCACTTACAATATGAACATACTCCAAAATCTCGACATAAGTCAGACAATTTGTGTAACCCTAAACTC
>CAWWAX010000064.1:0-8625 GCA_963935005.1 uncultured bacterium
TCCTTCATTAAGCCATTCGTACTGAGATCGGCCATAATCACACATCCAGTGCTCATTTACTTCAGGATTTGCCCTGGGTTTAAATCTCTGCACTAGATTATCACGGGAATGGATGTCAATATTGCACCCCATGCTGCAATTGGGGCAAATAGAAGGCGTGTGCTCCAAGTCCCAGGCTCGAGCTTTGTACAAGAAATCTTTCGATACCAGAGCTCCAACTGGGCAGACATCCACGACATTGCCCGCCCATTCAGCTTCCTCGAGTCCTTGATCAAAAAATGTATCTATCACTGCCCTATTACCACGTTCTACTACGGTCAGTATCGGTTTTTGTTCAATCTCCTCCATGAATCTGACACATCTGGTACACATGACACATCTGTCTCCATAAAAGAGAACATCTCCTCCAAAATCATCTCTACCCAAAACTCTCTTGGCAGATTTACTTCGACCATGTTTTCTTCCTTCGGAGAAAACAAAGTCCTGCAAATCACATTCCCCAGATTGATCACATATAGGACAATCCAATGGGTGATTCACTAAGTAGAACTCCAAAACTCCTTGTCTCATTTTAGTGGCCGAGTCACTGTCGGTACGGACTATTTGTCCTTCAGCGACAGTTGTTGTGCAAGAAGGCATGAGCTTGGGTGCACCTTCTACTTCGACCAGACAAAGCCTGCATTGCGCTGGGGAACTAAGCCCAGGATGATAGCAGTAATGGGGCACTTCTGTGCCAGCTTGTTTTGCCGCTTCGAGTATCGTGGTTCCCGCAGGAACTTCGATGTTAATATCATCAACAACTAAGTTTACACCCGGAGTTTCTTTGAGTGTGGAATTGTGTTCAGCCATCCTCAGCCTCGACATTTAACAAGTTCAAATAATCTTCTCTAAAATATCTAATCGAAGATTGTACTGGTGCGGCGACAGAGTCAGACAAGACACAGATCGTGGTACCCGTCATTTGATCCGTTAATTCTATGAGAGTATCCAAATCTTCCTCTTTACCCTGACCGTTCTCCAATTTCCTGAGAATATTAGTGACCCATGCCGTTCCTTCTCGACATGGTGTACATTGACCACAAGACTCATGAGCATAGAATGAGGCCATTCTCGTCACTTGATGCACAATATCTGTACCTTCATCCATGACGATAACGGACGCACAGCCTAACATAGACCCGGCCTCCTCAACTCCTTCGTAAGACAACAAGCAGGTCTCCACCTGCTCTGCCGTTAGGATGGGAACCGAGCTTCCCCCAGGAATAACAGCCTTTAAGGCTTTGCCATTTCTTATGCCACCACATACGTCTTCTATCAAAGTTTTAAGTGGGAAACCCAGCGGAAGTTCGTAATTTCCTGGACGTTCGACATGGCCACTGACACAGAAAAGTTTGGTTCCTGGACTTTTTTCGGTTCCCCATTTCCGATACCAGTCCGCTCCGTTCCTGACAATGTGAGGAATCGCAGACAGTGTTTCTACATTGTTTATTGTTGTGGGGAGTCCAAACAATCCAGCCGCCGCTGGAAAAGGGGGTTTAATGCGAGGCTCGCCCCTTCTTCCTTCTAGTGAGTTCATTAAGCCCGTCTCTTCACCACAAATATAGGCTCCCGCTCCAGTATGCACTGTCAGTTCAATTGTTATTTTAGATCCGAATACATTTCTGCCAAGTATTCCCTCTTCATAGGCATCTTCCACTGCCTTTCCTAGTACTTGGTTTGCCTCAAAGAATTCGCCCCTACAGTAGATATAAATCTGTTCGGCACCAATGGCGTAAGCTCCAATCGCACAACCTTCGATTAATTGATGTGGAGTCCATCGCAATAATTCTCTGTCTTTAAAAGTTCCTGGTTCAGATTCATCAGCATTGCACAGTAGATAATGTGGCTTCTCTGAATCTTTTGGCATAAAACTCCATTTGAGACCAGTGGGGAATCCCGCACCACCCCTTCCCCTCAATCCCGAATTTTTGACGATTTCTATCACTTCTTCTGGACTCATCGACAAAGCCTTTTTTAAGCCCTCATAACCTCCGTTTTTTATCCATCCCTTCAAAGTTCTGGCATCTGGATCGCCAAAATGCTCTGAAATTATAGAAACTTCACTTTCATGGTTGTAAGGATAGCCCATGTTATTCTTCGACCTCTCCACTCTCAACTGACAGTTCGTCTCCAAGTTTTTTCAAAATTTCTGGGATATCTCGCACCTCAACATTTTCAAAATATTTAGAGTTAATTTGAACGCAGGTGGGAAAACCACAGCCCGCTAGACATTCGGCTTCGATCACACTGAAATTACCGTCCGAAGAAATTTCTCCAAGATCGGTTTCTGTCGCCTTCAGAAAAGCCTGAAGGACCTCTTCGGCACCGCAGAGATTACAGCTAATATTTGTACACACCTGAATCAGGTATTTTCCCACTGGCTGCTTGTTGTACATCGTATAAAATGTAGCGACCCCCCTAACATAGGCACTCGACAGGTCAAGAAGTGTGGCCACTTCATCCATAGTCTCTGGGGAGATATAACCTCTGATCTCCTGTGCTAAAGAGAGAGTAGGTAACAGGGCTGCTCGTTTTTCAGGATATCTAGTGATAATCTTCTCAAAACGGACGAGATAATCACCTGCAAACAGAGGTGCTCCCGCATCTTTTCTTTCCAGCATATAGGGATAGGTGGCGGAAGCACCAGGATGTCCCCCGGCCAAGGGTCTTTCCCCAACAAATTCCTCGCCTCTAATTTCTGCTTCTGTGAGCTTATACTCGCCGACGTTGCCAGCCCATCCCGGGTTTTTATCAGAGCGACTCATCTATCTATCTCGCCGAGCACTATATCCAAACTAGCATTGATCATTATCAGGTCTGAAACTTGATGGCCTTCGGCAAGTTGAGGCAGGACAGAAAGGTTGACAAAGGATGGAGGACGCACTCTCCATCTCACTGGTTTTTCCCCACCGTCACTAACTACGTACATGCCCAATTCACCCTTGGATCCCTCTATGGCAAAATAACAGTCTCCCGGGGGCACCCTCACTCCCTCTGTGACTATCTTAAAGTGATGAATCATAGATTCCATATCATTCATACAGTCAGTTTTACTAGGTAGTGAAACCCTTGGGTCATCAACGTTAATCGGTCCATCAGGAAGCCTCTTTAAAGCTTGATCCAATATCCTCAGGCTTTGCCGCATTTCTTCCATTCTCACCAAATAGCGATCGTAACAATCTCCATTCCTACCTATTGGAATTTCGAAATCATAGGTCTCATAGTCATAATATGGCCGGTCTTTCCTAAGATCATAATCAATTCCTGATGCTCTCAAATTAGGACCAGTGAATCCAGCGTTAACAGCATCCGATGCAGAAATAGCGCCTATGTTCTGAGTCCTGCCTACGTGGATCCCGTTGCGGGTAAGGAGTGAGTCGATCTCATCTAATGTCTGAGGAAAAGTTTCTACGAAGTCTCTAAGTTGACTGGTCCAGTCTTCAGGGAGGTCTGCCATCATTCCTCCAATCCTTGTTGCTGAAGTGGTGATCCTGGCCCCCGTAAATGATTCGTGGAGCTTATAAATTCTCTCTCGTTCCTGGAAAGCATAAAGAAACGGTGTGAAAGCACCCACATCGATGGCCGTGGTTCCCAACCACAGGAGATGACTAAAAATTCTTTCCATCTCCATGCACAACACCCTTACCACCTTGCATCTCTCGGTTACCTCCAAGCCCATCAGTTTTTCTACTGCCATTACATAAACACAGTTGTACATCAATGGGGCCAAGTAATCCATACGATCTGTAAGGGGTACGATTTGATTCCATGTCCGGAATTCCCCTAGTTTTTCAAAGGAGGAGTGCAAATAACCTATATCGGGATCAATCTTCAAAACAGTCTCACCATCGAGTTCACACAGCAGCCTCAAGACTCCGTGGGTTGCTGGATGCTGTGGTCCAATGTTCACGAGCATACTTCCTGATTCCAGACCTGCCTGGGGGAGCTCTATTGTGTGTTTGACCGGCATCAGTCGTCAGCTCCACGGCCAAGATCCCCTAGCTGTTCTGGGGTATAGTAATCTTCATAATCCTGCTTGAGGGCTAATTCGGTCTGCTTCTCCCTACTGAATCTTCCTCTCAAAGGAAAATCTTTTCTCAATGGATGCCCTTCTGCGTAGTTCTTCGGCATTAAAATGCGTCTCAAATCTGGATGGCCTTTAAATTGGATCCCAAAAAGATCAAACACCTCTCTTTCTAGCCAGTTTGCGGAACCCCACAAATCGGCTACACTCCTGATCTTCAATGCATCTTCAGGTAACGAACACTTGATCCGCAACAATTTCTTGTTGGCAATAGACCAAAGCTGATAAACCACTTGAACTCCCGGGATTGAGCCATAATCGACTGCTGTCACATCCAGCAGAAGATCATAGTGATGGCCTTCAGTATCCTTTAGCCATCTCAAGACGTTCCAATTGTCGGCGGGGTTCACATGCACCACTCGCTGGTCTCCACATTGGATTTCGGAGCCGGTAACAACCTCTCCGAAAACTTCGACCATCGTCGAGTATACATCGATCTTTCCTTCAGTCATTATCCACCATCTATTTCAAAACGTCCTTGAAACGCCCAGGACGGGCAGTCTGCGCAAGAGAGCTGAACTTTTCTTGCTGGGTCGAGTTCCCAAAGGCTCCCGTTAGAGCTTTTACTTCAAGACTATCTGCCTCAGGCCTACCAGCGCCCTCTGGATCTTCCCTTCTTAATCGTTCATGATCAACCAGTGATTCATTTTTGATTTTTTCCTGTATCATCATGAGCCCGTATATGAGACCTTCTGGTCTTGGTGGGCAACCTGGGACATAGACATCCACTGGCACAATAGTGTCGATCCCCTGTACCATTGAATAAGTATCGAACACACCTCCAGAACTGGCACAGGCGCCCATCGATATACACCATTTGGGCTGCATCATCTGATCCCAGGTTCTCCTTAAAACAGGAGCCAGTTTATAAGGAACACGGCCCGCACAAATCAATACATCAGCTTGTCGAGGACTGAACGACATACGCTCCATTCCAAAGCGCGCTAGATCGAAATTGGAAGCAGCAGAAGCCATCATTTCTATTGCACAACAGGCTGTCCCAAAAGGCATAGGCCAGAGAGAATTTCGCCGGGCCCAATTTACGACAAAATCCACCTTCGTGGTCAGGAAGGTAAGGCCTGAATTTCCAGCCACTGGGAGGTGCTCACCCTGCTTATCTTTTATTCCCATTCTAAACCTCCTTTTTTCCACTCATATACCAGACCCAAAGCTAAAAGCAAAACGAACAAGCTGACGGCTCCAAACACACCCCATCCCAAGGTTTGGAGATTGACGGCCCACGGTATCAGGAACACTGTCTCCAAATCAAAAACGATGAAACTAATAGCGACTAAATAAAACTTGACCGAAAATCTCTGACGGGTATCACCTAGTGGCATCATCCCTGATTCATAGGGCATTTCTTTAACCGGTGTTGGTCTCCTAGGATTTAGGATATGTGACGCCACGCTCATTCCAATAGCATTTACAATTGACACGCCAAAAAGAATCAGAAGTGGGATATAGGACCCCGCCATAAACACCCGAAAGTTGCTTGTGAAATAGTTCACTTGCCGAACACAATTAAAGTATTCGAAGCCTCAAAGGAGTGTCAACCCAAAAAGCCCAATCCAAAATGTGGTTTGCCGTCACCCCTGAAAGGACATATTCTCTGCAATCACTGAACTGTATGCTTGATGTTTACCATAATCTACTTGCCTACAATGTTATTCTGTACTTATATCCACTTTCTGAGTTTGTATAACTAACGATAGAGTGAACTAAAAAATGCCAATCAAGAGTGACCACTGGATCAAAAAAATGTCCGAGGAAAAGGGCATGATAGAACCCTTTGAATGCAACCAAGTGAAACAAGGTAATATTTCCTATGGCCTATCTTCATACGGCTACGACATACGGGTGGCGCCCGAATTTAAAGTTTTCACCAATCTTCATAATGTCATTGTAGACCCGAAGAAATTTGATGATCGTTCATTTGTTGACGTTAACACCAAGGAGTGTATAATCCCTCCGAATTCGTTCGCGCTCGCTCGTACGGAGGAATTCTTCCGAATCCCAAGGGACGTACTTGTAGTCTGTGTCGGCAAGAGCACCTACGCTCGCTGTGGAATAATCGTCAACGTTACCCCCTTAGAACCAACCTGGTGTGGATATCTCACTCTTGAGATATCCAATACTACGCCACTGCCAGCCAAAATCTACGGAGGTGAGGGGATAGCTCAACTTCTCTTCCTTGAAGGCGACCAAGAACCAATGGTTGCTTATGCTGACAGAAATGGTAAATACCAAAACCAGGAAGGAGTCACTCTACCAAAGCTGTAATCTCTTGATCCCAGTGTGCGCCATTATGAAGATGAAATGGCCACAATTCATTTCTATGATGCACGCCATAACCAGATCAGTAATGAGAAAGATAATCCTTGACTAAAACTTTCCATATCGTACTTAAAAACTGGACGTAATTTTGGACAAACCCTCTTGTTGGAAAGGTCGACCTTTTTCCTGCTCCCCCTGGATTAGAAGCTCACACCTCCAAACCATTGGTGGCAAGTTTTTACGACCGAGCTTTAGAATGCATCTCCAATCCGAAACAGTGGTGACTCCTGACGGAGATTTCTTGGTCCTGGATTGGATGCCCGAAACCAGTCTAGATGCCCCTTTGGTTATCGTGCTACACGGGCTAGAAGGACATACCAGAAGACGCTATGTCACCCAGGCTTTCACCTCATTAAAAGCTAATGGCCTGCGAGCCGTCGGTCTCAATTTTAGAGGTTGTAGCGGTTCCCCAAACTTGACAGCCCGTGGTTATCACGCAGGAGAAACGGAAGACTTACAATTCATCTTGAAATTATTGAAGAAAAGATTCCCCGATAGACCCATCATGGGATTAGGATTCTCCTTAGGGGGCAATGTCCTTCTGAAATTTCTCGGTGAAACAGGTGACGAATTCCTGAGTGCAGCTTCAGTGATATCCGTCCCCTACGATTTGTCCGCAGGCACCGATGCACTAGAAAAAGATGTGATGGCGAGGATTTATACAATGTATTTTTTAAAATCGCTCATGGAAAAACTCCGGGCCAAGCAAGATGTTCTGAAGTCAATTTTCAAACTCGACAAACTTTCTGAGGATGTCACCCTTAGGACTTTCGACGAACTCGTCACAGCTCCTCTCCACGGATTTGAGGATGCGGCGGATTATTATGATAAGTCGAGTTCAGGCCAATTCATTTCTTCGATTGAGGTCCCTACTCTTCTCATTCACTCCAAAGACGATCCATTCTTACCACAAAGTCAGGTTCCAGAAGAAGCCATAAAAACCAACCCTTATCTGACCTTACTACTCGAAGAACGTGGTGGTCACGTCGGATTTATCGAAGGTTGGCACCCGGGCAATTTCACATTTTGGGCAGAGGAACAGGCTTCCGAATATCTAAAGTACTGCTTCGGCTCCATTGAATTGTGACGATTTTAAGAAACGAGTGCCTTGTGCCAACTGTCCCGAACCCTTTTTTCCCATTGACCGTTCCGCAACTGGAATAACTTTCCTATAGAATTGTCAAAAACAGTTGACTCCATCGAAACCGCACCATTTTCTGCTAGGTTTTTGAAATCCGACCTGCCAACCCTTTTAATTTGTTCGTTGTTCCGATACCAAATTGGTGAATTATCTAAGATTTTTAGCTTTAAAACCATTTCCTGATTTTTTAAAAAGTGGACCAGCCCATCAATTGAACAGCCTGAGGGTGGAACTGAATTGAGGTCAACAGCAACAAATAGAAATCTGGAGTACCTCAGTTCCCTGCCGCAGATCATCATTTGCCCGTGAGCGGACCAAGTTTCGAGGAAAACATCTAGTTCTTTCAAAAAGCATTTCTCTTCGGACCCATTCAGACACCTTTCTATACCGAAGGCCCATAACTGAGATTCATCTGGGAGGTTTAAAAAAGGTATTAAGGTCATAAAACTGTGCTCCTTAACAGAGTGGAAGAATTATTCTTCGGACTAGGAATCAATCTCTTTTGGAGCCTGCCTCACCTTGGCTGGGAATTTGTCAAGTAAAATGGCTACCCAGCGCAGATCTTCAGTATTTTCCAGCATAATCTTCACTACCATAGTCAAAGGAACCGCCAGAAGCGCTCCAACGGGACCCCAAATCCACGCCCAAAAAAGCAGTGACAACACCACTACTAGGGTGGACAAGCCCAACCGTCTTCCTAACAAATTCGGCTCTAGTAGATTCCCCAAAAGCATATTTACAACAAAATAAGTCAGGACTACAGCACCAAAATGTGGAAGAGTCCCAAACTGAACCAAACTAAGGAGTATCGCTGGAATGGCCGCCAAGATAGAACCGACCGTGGGAATGTAGTTCATCGTGAATCCAATTAGCCCCAGAAGCACAGGAAAATCCAATTTCAAGACATACGCCATTAGGCCAACTAACAAGCCAGTCGCAAGACTGATAAGCGTTTTGATCGCCAAGTAACCTTGCACTTCTTCAGCTATTTTTGTGAACCGGCTGGTCTGGTTCTTACTCTTCA
>CAWWAX010000065.1:0-8534 GCA_963935005.1 uncultured bacterium
CCTGGAAAGCGGGGCGTCTTTTGTAGTGATCACCTATCATTCTCTTGAAGATCGCATCGTCAAGCGATCTTTTCGAGAATGGAGTCAGTCATGCATTTGTCCTCCCAAGATTCCAGTCTGTAGTTGCCGTGGCAAGGCGTTGGGCCACGTTCCACTGGCTAGAGGTGTGAAGCCTTCAAGTGATGAAATCCAACAAAACTCGAGAGCACGGAGTGCGAGACTTCGCATCTGGAGGAAAGCATGAGGAGGCGCAGACACCAACCGAATTGGTTGGTGAGATGTTTCTTGATGATCAGCTTTGTTGGTCTGGCCGCGTCAATGTTTCTGACTAGCTATAGGCAAAGCAGAGCTTTGGAGCTACTGCAGACTAGTGACCAAGTTGAGCGGGATGTAGCCTCTTCTGAGTCTGAGGGAGATGAGCTTCGACGCAGGATTCAACATCTAGAGAGCCGCTCTAGAATTTCTCAAGTCGCTGAAGAAAATTTGGGAATGCATAAACCTCAAGCTTCAGAAATGGTAATTCTTTCAGGAGGGTTTCTACGTTGACAAGGCATAAGCCCGCCTTCAAAAAGATGCTGATTTGGCGTCGCAGAGCGATTTTAACCTGTTGGATAGTGAGCGGTTCTCTGATTTTAGTAAGGGCGGCTCAAGTCCAGATTGTCCAGGGGCCTTCCTGGAAAGAACTGGTTAAACTACAGCATCAGACAAAAGAAAAGATACCAGGGAAAAGGGGATCAATCGTAGATCGTAACGGGATTGAACTGGGAGTGAGTCGTGAGCGGTTCAGAGTTAGTGTTGCTCCTCGTGAGATCAAGAATGTGTCATCAGTGACTAAGCTTTTGGCACAGACCTTGGATTTGGATATAGATGTGGTTTCTGGCTATACTCAATCGGCAGGCAAATGGGGAACTTTTCGAGGATATTTCCCGGCTTCTATTCGGGATGAACTGTTGCATATTCCGGGTGTTCATTTAGAGCAGAAGTACCCTCGGTTTTATCCTCAAGGTGATTTGGTCACGGGTGTTTTGGGCAGAACTAGAGACGGTAAGGGACAGGGCGGTATAGAACAATCCTTCGACACTTTTTTGGTTGGCCAGGAAGGTCTGGCTGTAGTTTCTCGGGATGGTGGAGGGACAATTCCAGGTCAAAAAGTCATTTTGAACCAACCAGGAGAAGGAGCACAGGTTGAACTAACACTAGATATAGATATGCAGCAGATTAGCCGTAATAATTTGGCCGAAGCCATTCGTACGACAGAAGCGAGAGGTGGCGATTTGATCATCATTGATCCAAACAATGGTGACGTATTGTCGATGGTGTCTATAAATAATGGATCCGAAAATAGTTTATCCACGATTACTACTCCTTACGAACCAGGATCTACTCTCAAGCCTTTCACTGTAGCTGGCCTTGTGCACAATGGGCTTGCATCGCTGACCGACACTGTTGATACGGGCCTTGGTTTTTGGGAGATAAATCAACGGACCATTCGTGATGTACATCCTGAAGGTGGCTGGATGAGTCTAGCACATGCTTTACAGGTATCCTCCAATGTTGGTATCGCTAAGGCTGCTCAGGCACTGACGAAGTCACTTCAATATGAAAATCTGCGCGATTTTGGCTTTGGAGTAGCTACCGGTATTCGTCTTCCTGGGGAAGGCAAAGGAACGCTAAGACATACTGATGAATGGGGTGGACAATCAGCTGTTTCACTAGCAATCGGATACGAAATATCAGTAACTCCTTTGCAAATGGCGATGGCGTATGGGGCTTTGGCCAATGGCGGCAAATTGTATAAGCCTCGCATCGTAAAAGAAGTCCGAGATTCTCAAGGAAAAGTAATAGATAAAGTTTTCAGTCGCGTGGTAAGGAGGGTTCTTTCTCCGACTGTAACCAAAAAGATTTCAGAGGTTTTGGAAAGGGTAGTGCAAGACGGCACAGGAACGCGTGCCGGGCTCAGCACGTTTGCTGTGGCGGGGAAAAGTGGGACTACTAGAGCTTGGTCCAACGGTAGTTATGAAGAAGGGGCATATTTTTCTTCATTCGTGGGCTTCTTCCCAGCCGAAGATCCTCAAATGGTGATTTTAGTCAAACTTGATCGACCAGAAGGAGCTTATTACGGCGGTGCTACTGCTGCTCCTGTGATTCGCGCGACCATGACCGATATTCTGGCTTCGCCCAGTAGCAATCTAGATTGGAATTCTCTAGCCTTAGCACAAAAACCTTCTGATCCTCTACCAGTGGAATCGCCGATCAGATTTGCAGGTAATATCAGTGAGATAATGCCGCCAGTTGGTATCACTCCAAAAGTTCAGTTTGAGCTTGGCATGAGTTCTGATGGCAACGTAATAATGCCAGATGTACGTGGACTGACCGCCAGATCAGCCGCTGGTAGAATTCACGAACTAGGACTAAGAGTTCAGTGGTCAGGGACTGGTCGAATCTTTCGAACAAGTCCTGAGGCAGGTTCGGTTGTTTCAGCAGGAGACACAGTGAACTTGGTATCTAGAAGGAGCAATGGAGATGGCTAGGACGCTGACCTCAATGGTGTCTTTACAGGAACTTCTGGAATCGGAGAAACTATTAGATCAGGTACATGGTGAAATTGAAACATTAATGATTTCTGGCATCAGTCAAGATTCACGAAAAGTGAAGAAAGGAGACTTATTTCTTGCTTGGGAAGGATCAGATTACGATGCACATGATTTTCTAGATTCTGTGGCTCGATCAGGGGCTATTGCTACTATAGTGGAGAAATGGGTTCCAGGTTTGGAGATGCCTCAAATTCAGGTCTCAAATGGTCGCTTGGCAGGAGCTCTAACCGCAGATTGGTTTTTTGGATCAGCGTGGAAAAATTTGTTCGTCGCGGCAGTGACTGGCACTAATGGTAAGACGACGACTGCATTCATCTCACGACATCTGCTACAAGAACAAGCTCCTGCAGCTGCTGTGGGTACAGTAGGATTGGTACAAAGTGATGGTTCGGTTGAAGGAGATTCGGATCAATTAACGACTCCCGGGCCGGTGGCAATCTCTTGCTTACTGAAAAATCTTCTAGAGAGTGGCAACAGGTCAGTTGTGATGGAAGCATCATCACATGCCTTAGCCCAGAGCAGATTGGCAGGGATAAAATTTGACAGCGTCATCTTCACTAATCTTAGTGGTGATCACCTCGATTACCATACAGATATGGATGACTATTTCAAAGCTAAAGCTGGCCTCTTGGAGCTACTAAAAGATGATGGGGTTGCCATCATCAATGCCGATGATCCCGCTTGGAAAAAATTAGACATAGCGCACTTTTCCACTTTCAGCTATGGAATTGTCGAGGCAGCTGATCTTACCGGACATATAGTGGAAATGGATCTGAACAAGACTGTTCTAGAAATCAAAATGGGGAAAGAGATCGAAGTCATCACTTTACCACTGAGCGGTCGATTCAATGTTGATAATTGTCTTGCGGCAGTATCGTTAGCTGTTGTTGCAGGGATGGAGCTATGCAAAATAGCTGATCGTTTGAGTACTGTCCCCCAGATCCCAGGCCGCCTCGAGATTGTAGTGCGGGAACCCTTCTTGGTAATAATTGATTTTGCCCACACCAGTGCAGCACTAGAAAATATCGTAGATACAGTCCGAGCTCTCACCAACGGTCGTCTAATTGTTGTCTTTGGAGCTGGTGGCGACAGGGATCGTTCGAAGAGATCGGAGATGGGGAAAGTGGTATCTGACCGAGCGGATTTGTCTATAGTGACCTCAGACAACCCACGTTCAGAGGATCCTGATTCTATTATTGATGATATTGTTGCTGGAATGCCAGAGGCAGATATGTGGAGAATAAGTGATCGAGAGTCTGCGATTAAACGAGCACTTTCTGAAGCTCGAGCAGGAGATTGTGTCCTCCTCGCAGGAAAAGGTCACGAACGTTTTCAAATTGTAGACCAGCGTAAGTATCCATTTGATGAACGTGCAATAATTATGCAAAATCTGAGAGTGTCAGGAATAGGAGGTGCTGTTTGACAGGACTTCAATTTTGGCATGATACGCAGGTTAATGAGGCTCTAAGCTTGACGCCTGAGCAGTCCACTGAAATTTCCTTTTCTGGAATCTCGACAGACAGTCGTTCTGTCAAAGAAGGTGAACTATTTGTTGCATTGATGGGTGGAAATTTTGATGGCCATGATTTTATTTTAAGAGCGATAGAACAAGGGGCTAGAGGTGTAGTAGTATCACGTCCAGTGGATATAGAAGAAAGAAATTTTCCCGTTTATCATGTGGAAGATACCCTTGAAGCTTTAGGAAATCTGGCAAGATATCGCAGAAGGCATCTGGATATCACAGTAGTGGCCATAACTGGGTCAAGCGGTAAGACTGGGACTAAAGATTTGACTCAAGCTGCCATAGAAGTTTGTTACGAATCTCACTGCACCTTCGGAAATCAGAATAACAGAATTGGGGTTCCCCTAACGTTGCTTTCGGCGCCTGAAACCACTCAAATTTTAGTGTTAGAGATAGGCACTAGCGAACCAGGTGAAATAGAGATGTTAACTGAGATTGCTGAACCTCAGATTGGAGTAGTCACAACAGTTTCAGAGTCACATACCGAAAAATTGGGTTCTTTCGATGGAGTGATGAAGGAAAAATTGGAACTTTTTCGAGGGCTGTCTGCTACTGGAACTGCTTTGGTTGGTGGAGATCCACAGATTCTGTCGACAACGGCGAAACAATTTAGGGAAAGCACATTGGTGATTGGGACTGGTTCACACACTGATGAGGCCTACCGACCCAGCCAGATTCAGATGGAAGAGAGTGGTTGTTGCAGTTTTTCTTGGCGTGGAGAGCAGATTGCTTTGCAAATCCCAGGGATGCATTCGGTTCAAAACGCTCTGATGGCGTTGGCGATCTCTGACCTATTAGACATTCCAGCGAGCATCGCAGCAGAAGGAATCAGCAGTGTGAGAGCGGCTAAGATGCGTATGGAAATGATGGAGGTGGGTGATATGACTCTAATTTTGGATTGCTACAATGCTAATCCTCAAAGTGTTGAATCCGCCTTAGATCTCTTAGCAGTCATAAAGCCAGAACGTCCGAAAATTGCTTTTCTAGGGAGCATGCTTGAATTGGGAGAGAGTAGTGATCAATTGCATAGGCGACTACTTTCCCGAGCCATGTCACTTGATGTGGATTTTGTGGTGGCGACTGGTTTATTTGCCTGTGAATCATCGATGAAAAGATCTGAGAAAAGAGGTCAAGGCCCTCGATTGGTGAGTGCATTAGATCCCCGAAAAGCTTACGAAACGGTGCGAGATCAAATGCGGGGAGATGAAGTTCTACTTTTGAAGGCTTCACGCGGAGTCAATCTAGAAAAACTGATACCTTTTTTTGAGGCGGATTTTGGAATAAAAGGGACCTGTCTAGATGAGGAGGTGGGCTGATGCTGTATCATTATCTACCTGATCTAACCGATCTCCACATAGTCTTTAACTTATTTAGATTCATTACCTTCCGGGCTGCTGGGGCATTGGTGACTTCTTTGTTGATCGCATTTGTCTTAGGACCGAGTACGATCAGAATGCTAAAGAATTTTGGGATTGGGCAGGTAGTGAGGACTGATGGGCCTGGTACACATTTAGCGAAACAGGGAACGCCGACCATGGGCGGAGTGCTGATTGTTTTACCAGCAACGTTGTCCACCTTGCTTTGGGCAGAATTGGACAATTGGTATATCGTCATAGCTCTTACGACTTTTGTAGCAATGTCTGCGATAGGATTTATGGATGACTATCTGAAAGTCGTTCGGTTTCAGACTGCTGGATTGATTGCTCGTTATAAGATGCTAGGCCAGTGGGTGTTCGGAATCTGTCTTGGTCTGTTTCTCATCAACTATCCTATCTCTCCCCTGGAACCTAATAGAACCATGTTGCCGTTTTTTTCAGAACTTTCCCTACTAATCAATCCTGTCGTTTACGTAATCTTTGTGAGTTTTGTCATTTCAGGAAGTTCTAACGCCGTCAACCTTACAGACGGTTTGGATGGACTGGCAACCGGTCTTGTTGCCATCACATCGGCAACCTTTGGGATTTTAGCTTATCTGATCGGCCGAGTAGATAGTTCATCTTACCTGGGTTTGTTCTATCTGCCTGGATCTGGGGAGCTTGGGATTCTAGCTCTTGCACTTACAGGAAGTTGTTTAGGATTCTTGTGGTTTAATTCCCACCCTGCTGAAGTTTTTATGGGTGATACTGGAGCATTGGGCTTGGGTGGAGTTATTGGGGTGATAGCCATTCTACTGAAAGCTGAATTTTTCTTGGCCATTGTGGGTGGTGTTTTCATTGCAGAAGTGCTTTCCGTAGTCCTTCAAGTGGGGTTTTTCAGGTACACTCGTGCTAGAGATGGTGTAGGCAAAAAAATCTTCCGAATGGCACCAATACATCATCACTTTGAAGAGATAGGGTGGACTGAAAGTAAAGTAGTGGTGCGTTTTTGGATTTTGGGGATCATGTGCGCGATGGTTGCGCTAAGTGCCTTGAAGATTCGTTGAACTATGAAAATGTCTCGGTCTCTGCAAGGACAAAGTGTCGCGGTCATTGGTCTCGGGGCTTCAGGGATAGCAGCAGCAAAATTAGCTCTTGAACAAGGAGGAAAGGTTTATGTCTCAGAAATGCGGACGGACAAGCAGGCTTGCGCTAGTGCCAGTCAGCTACGCCAGATCGGAGTCGAAGTGGACCTCGGACCACATATTCAGCGAAAGATCGCAGCCGCCGGGACGATTGTCGTCAGTCCAGGCATCTCACCGAAAACCAGAGTTCTCCAAGAACTCACTGACAATGGCATATCGACGATTTCGGAACCAGAATTTGCATTCAGATTTTTTAATGGTCCATTGATAGCAGTGACTGGAACTAATGGTAAGACGACGACTGCCATGCTGATAGCTCAATTCCTTAAGGAAGATGGGCAAGATATTGCACTCGGCGGCAATATAGGAGGAGGACTAGCTCCTCCGGCTTCGGCTTTAGCATTAGGTGGAAGTTCTCCAGCATGGTATGTGCTGGAACTCAGCTCTTTTCAGCTTTCAGGAATAGTAGATCTGAAACCGACGATTGGAGTTTTCACCAATCTCGCTCCAGATCATCTTGACAGATATGAATCTGTGCCTTCTTACTATGGCGACAAGGCCAATATTTTCCGTAATGCTGATGAGAAAAGCCGTTGGGTTCTCAATGGTGACGATGTTGACCTGGAGCATCTAACTCAAGGTATACCTGGGGAGCGCTTTTATTTTTCTGAAAGATATACCGATCGAGAAGGAGCTTATCTGGAATCCGATATGCTCACAGTGGAACTAACAGGATCAAAATATAGAATTGGCGGTTTAGAGGAAATCACACTTGTCGGCAAGCATAATCTTCAAAACGTATTGGCGGCTGCTGTAACTGCCAAGCTAGCTGGGGCAGCGCACAGTTCTATCTCAGCAGGGCTTAAAGAATTTTCCGGATTGCCTCACCGCATTGAAAAGGTGGCAGAGATCAATGGGGTTGTATGGGTTAATGATTCGAAGGCCACTAACATAACGGCTACTATAAGCGGAATTACAAGCTTTGATTCTAATTTGCTGGTACTTCTGGGAGGGCAAGACAAGGGGGAGGATTTTTCTCGATTAATCAAACCACTCAAGGACGGGAACTCTAAGGTCCTTGCATTTGGTGAATCTGGGATCCGGCTACATGAAGAACTGAAAGACGAAGTACGAATTCGTTTGGTCACGGGTAGTTTTGAAGATCTGATGCAATCGGCGTCTGAATGGGCGGAATCTGGAGATACGATTTTACTATCTCCTGCATGTCCAAGTTTTGACATGTTCACGGATTATGAACAAAGAGGCGAGCGTTTCTGTTATTTGGCAACTAAGTTCGTGGAGGCTTCTGGTGGTTGATTCCATAAATCGGACCTCACGAAGCCGGTCACTTTTTTCAACTGGAAATTGGCAGAAAGGTTGGGAAGTAACGGCTCTCTATTCCTTTACGGCCATTCTTATAGTATTTGGTCTAACCACGCTTTATTCTGCCAGTTCGTATCATGCTCAGACACAGAATCTTCCCGGAACCTACTATTTCGTTCGTCAGTTAATAGGTGTAGGACTCGGAACGATTGCTCTGATGATCTGCTCACGAATGAATTATGATATATGGAGGAAATTGGCATGGCCTATACTGATAGTAACCTGGTGTCTACTGATTATTTTGGTCCTGCCAGGTGACAACACTTTTGCTCCCAAAATCAATGGGGCTAGGCGCTGGATTCGTATAGCTGGAATGACTTTACAGCCTTCTGAATTAGCAAAAGTAGCTATCATTATTTGGACAGCGTCTCTGGCTGTTCGGAAGCAAAATCAGTTCAAGAGCCTGCGAACAGGTTTCTTGCCCTTTGTTGTCATTTGGTTAGCGATGATGCTTCCCATTGCCCTCGAGCCCGATTTGTCCACCGCACTATTGGTTGGATTTCTCGGCTGTCTCGTTTTGTTTATGGCAGGTGGC
>CAWWAX010000066.1:0-8087 GCA_963935005.1 uncultured bacterium
TTTGACAGTTAGCTATCACATGCAAACAGAGTGTGGTCTTACCACTAGATTCTGGGCCGTAAATTTCGGTGATTCGACCCTTAGGTACACCCCCGATACCGATAGCAGCATCCAGATTAATAGCCCCTGTTGAGATGCATTCGATCTCTCCAATCCGATCATCGGCACCCATCCGCATGATAGAACCTTTACCATAAGAACGCTCTATCTGGGTAAGAGCAGTATTAAGAGCCTTTTTTCGTTTATCGCTAACATCACTAGGAAATTCAAGTGTAGACATTAAACCCTCGCTGAAGATGGGGAGCCGCTTCGAAACCTATTGTACTACACCCGAACAGAAAGCGAAAGTGGTGATCATCACATTCTCTGTAAGGAGGTATGAATTCATGACCCGCATGACCTTTGTTGCTATTTTTCCAACCTTCAAAAACTTTCTCTTCAAAATCCTCCCATCCATTCATAAACCTGTACCGATTTGCATGATAGTAACCAGTAAACGAAATTGTCCTATCAGTTCCTTGCCCCCTTAAAAAAAGTAACTCGATGTAAACAATCGGAAGGAGACCACACTGCCCTTATACGAGTACGATCTGATTTCTATTGGTGGTGGACCTGCTGGACTGATCAGTAGTATAGGTGCCTCTTACCTGGGATCTCGGCCAGCCCTAATAGAACATAAACGCCTTGGAGGAGACTGTTTATGGACGGGTTGCGTACCTTCGAAATCACTACTTGCATCTTCTCATTTAAGTCACGCTATGAAACACGCTGAAAAATTGGGATTGCAAACTATTGTCCCTACTGAAAACTCAAGAACAGCATTAGGACGGATGCGTAATATTCGATCCAAAATTGCTTTACATGATGACCCCAAGCGATTCCAGGAAATGGGCATCGATCCCCATTTCGGACTAGCGCGATTTAAAAATCCCGACACTCTTGAAGTGGAAGGCGTCGGGACCTTTAAATCCAAACGCATAATACTAGCGACTGGAGCTAGGCCCAAAATTCCACCCATAGAAGGCCTGGACAAGTGTGGATATTTGACCTACGAAAATATTTTCGAATTAGAGGTCTATCCCAATTGCATTGGAATCATTGGAGCAGGGCCTGTGGGTATAGAAATGGCCCAAATTTTCAATCGTCTTGGATCTAAGGTAGTCATTTTTGAGGCGAAGGATCGGATTTTAAACGAAGAAGATCCTGATGTAAGTATCTGCATGCAAAACATCCTACTCTCAGAAGGAATTCAGATCCATCTTGGAAGTCAAATAGAAAAAGTAAAAACGGATGGCCACAAAAAAATTATAATCACTCCAAAAAACAAACGTTTCATCGTCGATACTATAATGTTAGCCACCGGCAGAGAACCATCCATTCACACTCTCAATTTAGAGGCTGCCAACATTGAAACAGAAAACGGTATAGTCAGAACAGCGGCCACTTTAGTCACTAGCAATAAAAGCGTATGGGCAGTGGGTGACGTAAATGGTGGTCCGCAGTTCACCCACGTAGCCGAATACTCGGCTAGTACAGCTGTCAGAAATGCCTTCTTGCCTTTTGCAAAATCAATAGAATACTCATGTGTCCCACACATTATATTTACAGACCCAGAGATCTCCCATGTAGGATTGACCTCTTCGCAGGCCGAATCTAAAGGCGCAAAAACATTCAGGGTCGATTTCGAAGAGTTAGATCGAGCCATAACTGATGGAAAAACTGAAGGTTTTCTAAAAATATCCGTGGACCGAAGAGGTAAAATACTAGGATCTAGCATCATCGGTTACCGTGGAGGAGAACTTCTTCAACCAATCGTTCTAGCCATGAAACATGGTCTGACACTCCCTCAGGTGGCTGATACTGTGTTTGCTTATCCAACGATGGGAGAGGGATTGAAGCGAACAGCAATGGCTTATCAAAAATCTCGGTTGGAAAGCCCACTGGGTTCCATTTTAAAAAAATGTATTACATGGTTAAATTAGACCGGAAGGAATCTAAACATCCACTATCGACGTGCCTAAAATTACTGATTCTGGGATTAATAGCACTCAGTGGATTACTACTAGTGCAGTACTCCCCGATTGGGCCCCTGCTGACAGATTCTGATCGCCTAGGTCAATTACTCAACAATCCAGCGCAGTCATTTTGGACACCTTTGATTTTTGTTGTAGTGTACGCGGGAGCCACAACTGTTGGAATTCCTGGAACCGCAGCAACCATTGCTGGAGGAGCCATCTTTGGCGCTTTTTGGGGAACTATCCTGAACACCTTCGGAGCGAACATCAGCGCCACGCTCTCCTTTCTAATTTCGAGAAACTTAGGACGTACCGCTCTAAAGAACTTTATCAAAAATGACCTGAACATCTCCACCAGTATGAGTGGTCCTAGAGCTTTTTGGACCCTCCTATCATTGAGGCTTTTTCCACTGGTACCATTTTCCACATTGAACTTCACCTGTGGAGTCACCAATCTGCCCTGGAGGACCTATGCATTAGCCACCGCTATTGGTATGCTCCCATGGACGATCCTCTATACTGTTTTTGCCGATACCGCACTAGCTATTTCACAAGAATTTTCCCCGAAGATGCTGGCCAACCTATTCATCTCAGGATTACTCATAATAACCCTTTTGAGATTGTCGCACTTCGCTAAGAAATATCGATCTTGAGATTCCCATTCTCCATTCAGAGATAGACTATAGCTGGTGATCCACAGACTTACTTATACGATTTTCTATCCTGCCTAATCGCCTGGAAATAGCTGCTAACCAGAAAGCCACAAGCAACCAAGCTATCGCATAGGCTACAAATACATGCCAGTATGCCCGACCAAGTGTTTGACTCCCCAGAGGAGAGGCTCCTCCTGATTGGGCCAATGCTACTGCAGGGTAGCAAAACACTAGGACTATGGACACCAAACCAATTCTATTTGATACCAAATACCTCATAAAACCAATCATCTGTCATTTACCTCTGTAGTGTTAAACATCTCGGATCTGAGTCCCGCGGTCGATAAGCTCAGTGGAATATCTGACTGTGAATAAACAAACGAATATGAATGAGTACGCCAAAAGACCAACCAATAGAGTAGTTAGCATAGATCCATCTAATGTTGGACCGTCTGGATTTAACACCACTGCCTCTGGATGCAACGACCTCAGCCAACTGACACTCACATGAATTAGAGGTATGTCGAGCACCCCGATTATTCCCACAACAGCCGCTAACCGTTTCCCTTTCTCTGGGTTCAAAGTACTACGCCTCACAAGAAAATAACCGAGGTAAATGAACCACAAGAGTAGAGCCAAAGTCAACCTGGGCTCCCAGGTCCACCAAGCACCCCACGCAATCTTCCCCCAGAGTGGTCCTGTCAATAAACCGATGGTGGTAAAGATCATTCCACCTTCAGCAGCTGTTACTGCCGCTGCATCCAACCGATCATCTCCGAGCCAGAGATACATACCACTGCAAAGAGCAACAACTCCGAATGATATGAAAGCAACCCACCATGATGGTACATGGATATAGAATATCCTTTGGACGATCCCCATGCTTGATTCAGTCGGGACCCAAAAAAACACCATATAGTGCAGCAATAAAACTGCAACCACTCCAAGTATCCCAAAAGACATGCTGACTTGTTTCATTCTGCTCTGATTCATTTAGACTCCCAAAAACTCATCACTCTTCAATAACGAACCGAAAAAGACTTGCTCCAGCCACTAGGAATATTAACACTATAGCCGCCAATATCTTCAAATTCCCTTCGATTTCTACAAAAGGTCTGTTTGCAAAAATTCGATTTGTAGCTGTAACTGTGTGAATAAGAATCGGGACCAACAAGGGAAATACCAAGACTGGTATGATACTTTCCCCCATAGTGTTATTCACAGCCACTGCACTCAATAAAGTCATTATTGATACGAAACTTAAAACGCCCAGAAGGACCACTACTGACAGACTTATCCGACCTAGCCAATCCTCAGGAAAAGACAGGTTAAAAAAAACGGCGAATACAAATAAAATTAAAACTACAATCGACAACAATATTATAAAATTTGACAATACTTTTCCGAAATAGAGTGCATCCAAGGAAATTGGGCTCTGCAACAGTCCAGACAGTGCTCTATTCTCGTCTTCTATAGTATAGATCCTACCTAAACCGAGCATGCCTACAAAAATAGTGGCCATCCAAATCAAGCTGGGAGCTATAGTCTGTGCACGAATCAGGCTGGTATCAATTGCGAAATGGAAAAGCACCCCTATCAGTACAGAAAAAGCAGCCATAGCCGTTAGCCTCTCCAAAGTCCGCATCTCCACCAGAAGATCCTTGCGAGCCACCGTCCAAACCACGGAGAAGTACTTCAAAAGCCACACTCCTGCAATGTATCCCAGTACAATTGTTCGAATTCTGTCAGATGAAAACCTTCATTTGAACCGGTGAACACAAACCGGCCTTTCGCTTGGATTGCAATCCTGTCTGCTAATTCTAGACCTTGTTCAAAACTATGGGTCACCAAAACGACCGTCCTATTGCCATCCTTAAGGGAGCTCATTCGATCTCGCAACAGCCTTGAAGCATAAAGGTCCAAACCAGCATAAGGTTCATCCAACAAGAGAACCTTGGGATTGTGCAAGAGAGCACGCGCCAAGGCCAAGCGCTGCTGAAACCCCCTTGAAAGACTCCCTACCAAACGATCTGCCTGTTCCAATACATCAAGAGTTATCATCGATTCTCGAATCCGGTCCTCTGGATCTTCTATATCAAATAGTTTTGCATAGAAAAGAAGGTTTTCCCTACCTGTAAGTTGATCATAAAGCATTGTTTGATGAGTCACGATACCGATCTGACTTCTCCACGACCTATCCGATGCTTCAACTGCTTTCTGATCTATTGAAACTTGCCCTTCATCTGCTCTGATAACTCCCGCCAGAATTTTCAGTAAAGTAGTCTTCCCTGCACCGTTCGGTCCAAAGATACTAAGAAATTCTCCTGAATTCAGATCGAAACTAATTCCATCCACAGCAAGTGTTCCAGCAAAACTTCGCGACACATCTGCTGCTTGCAGCCTAGGAATCATTCTAATGTCGATCCGCACTGACCACAGAAGTGGCTTCCCTTTCTATTAACTTCACCACACGATAGACAAGTCAAGCCAGCATCTAATCCCTCACGCACTCTTTGGATCTCTACCTCAATGTCTGCATGAAGTCCCTGATGATCGGACTCCTCTATCACTTCCAGTGCCTCTGTAGCCATCTCAAGCCTTAGGGACTGGAAATCTTCCTTGTCTAATTTGCCACTGTGATAATCATATTCCGCATCGCGAAGCCCTTTTAGTGCACTCATCTTTTTCTGCGCATCGAGTGCGGTTTTGCCGCCATCATTGGAACTAAGTGGGGCTTCGTCTCCCTGTAGAACAGGGCGTAGAATAAATAAAATGACACCTAGCGTGATCAGGGCAGCCCCCAGGATCTGCTCCATCTTAAGCTGTAAGACCAGCTGGAGCCCTAGACGATTTCTTTTGATTTGAACTCAATTGACTGCCCCTTGAGGGCCACATTGTGATGACGCCTCCCAGGGAGATCACTAATCCTCCATACCATATCCAACCAACCAAAATATTGACTTGAAATTCAAAGGTAGCCCGTTGAGCTTCTGGATCATTTAGAAAAGCTCCATTCAGGTCATTCACACTCTCCAGAATCACGTATAAATCTTCTAGGAATTTAGACCGAATCCCTACTTCAGTCACTGGAGCTTGCCATGTTAGATAAAGCCGCTTTTCAGCAGTCATAGTTCCTACTGGAACACCGTTCTCACTGACCGCTATCACAGCTGTCGTCTTAGCTGCCAAATTATCTCCACGAGCAGAGGACAAGCCTTGATATGTTAGGTTGTACTCATGTCCTAACGGTGACTCAATAGTCACAGATTCACCCGGATCAAGAGTTTGTATCAATTCACGATCAAAAGCGGCTCCAGCAAAAGCGGTGAAGATAAGGACTACTCCTAGATGAACAATATATCCGCCCCACCGACGTCTATTCCGACTGATCAAATGCACAAAAGCTACAAAGTGTCCTTCTCCTTCAATACGTGAACGGGCCTTGGTGCCTTTGATGAATTCAACCATAATGATGGTCAACACGAATGAAGAAAGCCCAAAAGTTACCAGCGGCATGACTTGCCGAACTCCCATGACATAAAAGCACAAAGCTACTGATAACCCGACCGCAATAGGCATTCGAAAGTTCTTCACCAGATTGCGTCGAGAAGCTTTGCGCCAAGCAATGACTGGTCCGATACCCATCAATGCGAGCAAAGCAAGTCCCAAAGGTAGATTTATTTGATTAAAATAGGGTGGGCCAACCGTTATAGTTTGACCAGTGATACCCTCAGTGATTAAGGGGAACAGAGTGCCAAACATAACAGCAAATGCCGCGGCAAGAAAAAGGACATTGTTGAAAAGGAAAGCAGACTCGCGTGAGAGATAGGATTCAATCTGACGCTCACTCTTAAGCAGAGGCTTCCTCCAAACAATTAACATAATAGAAAGAACAGCAACCGCTCCCATAAAGCCCAAGAAAATGAAAGCGATTTTAGTGTTTTCTGCAAACGTATGGACTGATTCGATCAGTCCAGATCGTGTTAAAAAGGTAGCGAAAATCGTGAGTAAAAAAGTCGCAACAACGAGACCCATATTCCAGACCTTCAACATACCACGATTCTCCTGAATCTGAATCGAGTGTAGAAAAGCTGTAGCTGTAAGCCAAGGTAACAAAGAGGCATTTTCAACTGGATCCCAAAACCAAAATCCGCCCCAACCCAGTTCTTCATAAGCCCATCTCATTCCAAAGATGATACCATTAGCTAAGAAGAACCAAGACAATAAAATCCACCTCCGAGTAATTACAATCCATCTAGTGTCCAAACGTCCATTTAGTAAAGCTGAAATGGCAAAAGCAAAGGGAATCGTGAAAGCGGTAAATCCCAGATACAGGGTCGGTGGATGAATAGTCATCCAATAGTTCTGAAGCTGTGGATTTAAGCCTCTCCCATTTGCTGGAGCAAAGGGCATCCGTTCAAATGGATTCACATCCGCAAAAAGTAGTACTAAAAGGAAAAACCCTGTAATCGTCAGTAATACACCGACTACATAAGGCATAAACTCTCTATTTTTGTTCCTATTGGAGAAAGTGGCTGCAACCGAAAATAGTGAGAGAAGCAGGGCCCAGAAAACCAGGGACCCTCTTTGGCCAGCCCAAAGTCCGGCGACTTTGAAATAGGTCGGCAGCTCACGGTTGGAATAATTAGCAACGTACCAGTAATCAAATCGATCCGTTAGAAAAGCAACTATTATACCAGCGGAAGTTAGAATTAGAAGAAAAAAAACGGCGTAGACACACATCTCTCCGCTTAGAACCAAGTCTCCACGTCTCTTGGCACCCCCCCAAAAAGCTAATGCTGCACCCACGACGCTTACAGGCAGTGCGATCCAGAGAGCGAACTCTCCGAGTAGGGTCACTCTATGAAATCCTCCAAGAGCTCTTCAGGAGTAGCTTCGTATCGGCTTCCACACTTAGTAAGTACTACCGTAGCAGCGAATACACCGTCTTCTCTGAACCGACCCTCTAGTACAACATCTTGTAGTTCCTGATCGTTAAATGTATCTGGAAGGATGTCTCTGTATTCTACAGGAAATCGGATAGATTCATCCTCCAAATCTGCTACAGTGAAGTGGTGCAACAATTCGTTAGAATCCCTAGACCACGAACCTTTCTCTAACCGGCCACTCACCTTCACACCCACCTGATGAAAAGTGGGGTCTGTTTCTACCCGACTTATTAACTCAATGGGCGTGAGATAGTAAGTCATTGTTTCAGTCACTCCAGTCCAGATCAAATAACCTACGACCAAAGAAACTCCTCCAACTGCCGTCAGAAATCTGGAATTATTCTTCATTGTAACGGCCCTGGTGCCAATGGTGGACAGCAAATAATAGTTTCAATTTCAATATAATATAAGGACACTATCCTGATGAGCAAAGTCATACCGTGCAAAAAAATAAAAATCGGGTTATCTCT
>CAWWAX010000067.1:0-8004 GCA_963935005.1 uncultured bacterium
ATATCCACAAAATTAAAAACAGTGACGACAACAGAATTCGGTTTCTTGAGTGCAGATCGCACTCGAGCCCTGACTCGTCCTCCATCTATATCTGATATAATCTTCTCATAATGAACTGGGATAGACTCTCCACATAATGATTCCAAATGGTCCTTCAAAAGCTCATCCTCAAAATCGTTAAGACCAACTTTCTCTTTTGAAACACCGATTTTCTGTCCATAACTCTCAAAGAGTTGGTCAGGGAAAAGACCGCTGAAAATCGCATTCCTGCAGTAAGGCGTTGCGGTTGGTAAAATGGAATAGTGATAAGATTCCTGGATTTCAAAATAAGGGACCAACAGCGGTGCTATCACTTTCCATTGATCCATCCGGAGGCAATCCAACAGTACAAACATTACTGAAGATTTCCCTAAGATAGGTGCCAAATACTTCCCTACTAGATCCACGGAAAGTGAAGGCCGTCCCTTCCTGGCTCCTTGCATCCATTTCGGATACTCGGATTTTATCCAGGATCCAAAATCTTTGCGAAGATCAACCAACAGAGATTGTACGGTGTCCAGCAAGCCCTCTTCGTTGGAATATTCGAGACGGACATGCCAATCGGTCAATTCAATATATAGTTCAGCAAACTCCCTTTCAGTCTCAGCCGTTTGCAGTCTCCGAGAAAGCGTCGGAAAGTGTTCTGCAAAATCTCTGGTCACATGTTCCTGACGAATTGACGATCCTTCCAGAACCCTTGTGACGGCCGAGAGCACCTGCAGAGGACTGACTGGTTTGAGCAAGTAGTCATCAGCTCTGCGACCAATAGCCTCCTTCATTGTACGATCTTCTTCGGACTTAGTAACCATAACCACCCTAGTCCTCAAATTCTTTTTACGAACCAGGTCGAGTATCTCCAATCCACTTCGTCCAGGCATCTGTTCATCAAGAAGAAGCAGGTCATAATTGTGCCTGTCTATAAGTACCAGTGCGTCATCACCATTTGTTATTGCGTCCACGTGATATCCCCTATCTCTCAAGAACAACAAATGGGGCCTGAGATGGTCGATTTCATCATCAACCCAAAGGATGTGTTTTGGTGATAAGTTCATAACATATCAGTCCAACGCCTTAAAGGTCCAAATAGTGTTACAGCTAAAGAGCTGCTCAAATTTTCTTCTAGAAAAGCTATACCGAATCCAACTAGATATACAGCTTTACAGTGAGTCCTCTTTCCGCCAAACAGTGCTGTACATGATAACTTAAAATCAACTGTTTGTTTTTTCCAATTGTACAAATGCATGAGCTTTTAGCTGGCCACATGCCGCATCTATATCTCTGCCTCGTGTCTCCCTGACAGCCACTGAAACACCCCTCTTCTGAAGTCTGTTTGCAAACTCTTGAATCCTCCCTTGCTTCGAAGAAGTCCAATCATTCTGAGGAATGGGATTAAAAGGAATTAAATTGACGAAAGCATGCAATCGAAGAGCGATTTCTCCCAAGGGATCGATAAGATCCAAACCATCATTGACTCCTTCGATCATGGTATACTCCAGGGTAACTCGTCTACCTTTATCTTTTTTGAAATCCTCTATAGCCTGCAGAACCTCTGGTAACGCATAGCGCAACTCCAGGGGTATTAGCTGGCTCCTCAGGTCACTTACCGGTGAATGGAGTGACAATGCCAATCCAAATTGTTCTGGACGTTTTCCTAGTGCAACAATTCCTGGAACAAATCCAACCGTTGAAATAGTAATTCGACGAGCACCCACCCTGTAACCTTGGTTCAGAATCGTCAAAGAATTTGGAAGAGCACGCCTGTTTGCAAGGGGCTCGCCCATACCCATAAACACAATATTAGTTATGGAGCCATATTCCTGTTCCCGTGCCCAACGCTGCGAAGCACGATACTGGCCTACAATCTCTCCAGCTGTAAGTTGTCTCTTGAATCCTCCCCAGCCTGTAGCACAAAAAGTGCATCCCATTGCACAACCCACTTGAGAAGAAATGCACAGTGTAAGCCGCCGATCTGCTGGGATCAGCACGGACTCTATTAATTCCCCATCTTTAAGGAGCCAGAGATGTTTGGCGGTGCCATCCTGGCTGACTTGCAATAATTTAGCAGCCGGCTGATCTATCTCAAAAGCATCCTCGAGAGCTGTCCGTTCCTTTTCAGGCAAATTTGTCATTTCTATAAAGTCATTGGCCAACCCATCATACAACCAAGACTCTACTTGTCCGATACGGTAATCGGGTTGACCTCTTTTAAAGAAATGTTCACCTAATGACAAACGTAGTTTCTCTGGAGTCATTGAAAGTAGGTCGAGCCTTACCTTTGTGGAGGACGCACTCATTCTCTACTCCCTGAAAATGTAATGATACAATGATGATTCTTACTGTCTATCTGGACCCAACTACATTCTAATAGTGTAAAAAAACCAACTGCTGACCGCCTTGCCAGCTCTTGTGGCTGGATCAAATATCCACTCTGTCGCTTGTTCAATCAACTGACTATAAAAGCTACTGCTCATAGTAGGAGATACTATTCGAGTAGAATCCGAGACGACTCGACCCTCTTCATCTATAAATACTCCAATTTCAATCTCTTCAATATCCAGTCCCCCAATAAATTGAGGGACCACTATCCCTCTAGGTAAAGGAGGTGTAGTGGGAGTCGATCTGGCTCCAAGACCTTGGTTTCCAGCAGTAGGGATAGTTAAAAGCGATCTTTCTTTAGCATAACCCAGAACATCTGAAAATGGTGACGATACTTCGATCGAAGGTATGACTTCCATTTCCACACTAGGTAGTACCTCTAAAACAATTCTGGGGGTCACTGGCCTGACCACTTGATTTTGAGCTGGAGGCTGTATTCTAACAACCTGAATCACACTCAATTCACTTTGGTCACCTGAATTGTCAACACCTTGATTATCTGCAGCAGGGAGGGTAAAGATCTCCTCTCCCCACCAATAAATCGAAAGTGTGAGGTGTAGCATCACAGATAGCACAAAACTAATCAGCCACACCTTGCTTTCTCGAAAGCGTCTGTCAGAATTTCTCACTCTGAGACCATGAACATTTTACCTAAAGAAATGACTTCTTCCATATTTCTTCCTTCACTAGTGGCATTACCAAGAATTACTTTCCATTACAAAGCTCAACAGCACTTGCCACGCTATTTCCTCTTATACAAGTTCCACTTCTCCCATAGGAATTGACAAGTGCACATTTAAGAGCCAAAACTAACTATGAGTGAATCAGACCAGAACTTCCCCAAGGGTATCAGAACCAATTACCCAAAACGTCCCACCATCGACGAAGATGCTTGGTCTAAAATTCGGGCTTCACAAGAGCGAATGAAGGATCGAGAGTTCGTTCGCTTTTCAGTATTCAAAGTCGACCCTAGTTGGCGACGACTTGCGGCCGATGAACGTAAAAGCCACAAGGACGAGTTTGAAACTCTAATAGCTACAAAAGTGCGGGAGATGATGATCTATTCGTATGCCTTGGTTGGGACACGAGGAGATGCGGATTTCGTCCTCTGGCAAGCCAGTAAAGACCTAGATCAACTCCATGATTTAGCTTCTACTATAAACCATAGCAAGTTAGGCGGGTATCTATCCCTCCCATATTCTTACTTTGCCATGACCAAGCGGTCAATTTATTTGAACCGTTATGAAGAAGAATACATCTCGCAGTATGGAGGAGAGGAAACTCTCGACACTGCTCGCATTGCTATCAATCCCCAGGGTTCAAAATACCTATTTGTCTACCCAATGGTGAAAACAAGGGATTGGTATAAACTCTCCCACGAAGACCGGCAGCGTATGATGGACGAACATATCCGAGTAGGACACAAATGGCCGGACGTAAAGTTGAACACCACATATTCCTATGGTTTAGATGACCAGGAATTCGTGGTCGCCTTTGAAGGGGATCATCCTGGTCGCTTTCTGGATTTATTAATGGCTCTTCGTTTAACTGAAGCTTCCGCCTACACCCTGTTCGACGTACCAGCGTTTACCGGACTAGCAAGATCTTTAAGGGATACGTTGAACTCCTTAGGATAAAAGTGCTGTAGTGACTATGAAAGAAACCGATATATCAACTAGTAACCAAAGTTCTCTAAAATCCAAAATGGTCAGTTTCTATAAGCTGACCAAGCCAGGGATCACCCTGTATGTCATGCTCACGGCTGGGGCCAGTCACTATGTCGCCGTTCAAGGAAACGTTGTGCCCCAGACCCTAGTAGCAACGTTAGTTGGAATATTATTGGGATCAGCTGGATCTCTTTCTCTTAATCAATACTTGGAACGAGATGTAGACGCGTTGATGATCCGAACCCAATCCCGCCCATTACCTTCAGGCCATCTGAAACCATACGAAGCGTTATTCTTTGGTCTGACTTTAGTATTAACGGGTACCGTTTACCTGACCCTGACCGTGGGCGGGTTGCCCGCGTTTCTAATGGCTCTGTCAGCTGGAATATATCTTTTTGTCTACACTCCACTCAAAACAAGATCTTACTTAGCTACTTTAGTTGGAGCCATCCCTGGTGCCCTTCCTGTGTTGATAGGTTGGAGTGCCGCTACCGGAAATATAGAGTTTGGATCCGTACTAATCTTCGGTATCGCATTCCTGTGGCAGTTGCCCCACGTCCTCGCTCTCAGTTGGTTGCTCAGAGAGGACTACAGTAAAGTCGGTTTTTTGCTGACCCCCCCAACAGATCCCCAAGGGCAACGAATCGGCAGGCACATGGTCTACCACTCGGCTTCACTTTTGTTTGTTAGTGGACTACCCACCCTAATAGGCATAACTGGAGGACTATACCTGCTGGGAGCGGTAATCCTGGGGATAGTAACGCTAACACTATCAGTTTCAGCTGCAATAAAAATGTCTGAAGTATCTGCCAGAAAAATATTCTTGTGGTCACTTCTTTACCAGCCTTTCTTACTCAGCCTGCTCCTGATTGACTCGATTCGCTAACAATTTCACCTGAGAGCATTCATGTTGCACAAACTATTTTTGACTATGCTTTTATCTTCTGCTGTATGTTCCCAAACCCTTGTGGGACAAGATAATAAACGCCCAAGAGCAAGAGACCTTGGTATCGAAGTTGGTATTTTTTCTCCAGGGACATTGAATGCCATTACAGACGTCGCGGGTGTCCGTGTCAGTCACGTTACCGTAGAAAATGGAGATGACATCAACACTGGTGTTACTGCTATTTATCCTCACAACGGGAGTATCTATCATGATCGCGTCCCTGCCGCCATCCATGTGGGAAACGGCTATGGAAAACTTTTAGGAGTCACTCAGATACGCGAGCTTGGCGAGCTCGAAACGCCGATACTGTTGACATGCACACTATGTGTTTGGCAGGTCGCAGACGCAATGGTCGAATGGCTACTTGAACAGCCAGGCATGGAAAATGTACGATCCCTCAATGCTGTAGTAGGTGAAACCAATGATGGAGGACTCAACAACATCAGGAGTCGTCCGATCAAAAATGAACATGTTAGGCAAGCCTTGACAACCGCCCAATCTGGCCCCGTGGAGGAAGGATCTGTAGGGGCTGGAAAAGGCACCAGAGCTTTTGGGTGGAAAGGTGGTATAGGAACCAGCAGTAGAGTCTTACCTGAAAGTTTAGGAGGGTTCACAACTGGAGTACTGGTGCAATCTAATTTCGGTGGAATATTAACGATTAATGGAGCTCCGGTCGGCCAAGAAATGGGCCGCTACTCCTTCAAGGAAAACCTCGGTCTCAGCAAACACCCCCCAATTAAAGATTCGGATATGTCTGGTTGGGACAGTGCTGATGAAGGCCAAGGATCTATAATGATTGTCCTAGCTACCGACGCACCCCTTTCTCCCCTTAAGCTGGAGAGACTCGCAAGAAGGGCAATAATGGGACTAGCCAGGACTGGTTCATTCGCTGGCAACGGAAGTGGGGATTACGTAATTGCCTTCTCTACGGCTAACGAGGTGCGTCGACCACAGAATCACTCTGTACTGCAGTTAAAAGAAATCTCTAATGACCAAATGTCTGCCCTGTTCCAAAGTGCTGTAGAAAGCACCGAAGAAGCTATCTACAACTCCATTCTGAAAGCGACTACGGTTTCCGCAATGGGGAGAACTGCAGATGCTATAGATCTAAATATTCTTGCCGAAATCCTGAGGAGATTCAACGTTACGCCCTAAATGATCATCTATCTAGTAGGTAGCATAGACTTTTCAAACTAGGAAATAGAGTCCATCAGCTCTAAAAGCTCACTAATCAGAGTTTCCCCCTTATCTTTAGCATAATAACGTCGAGTGTGCATAGAGCGCTCTTCGGAAGTCATATTAATCCCCGTCTCCATAAACCATTCCTGTATGGGCCTGGGCCTGGGGCCCCACCATCCCTTTTCCATAAAATTCTCGTCTAGTAGGATCACTATCGGGATAGACCGACTTCTACCGTTAGTTAAATGGGCATCCATAATATCTAAATTCTCGTCTCTCGGTAGAACCCTAAGGGTCACATTAGAGGCCTTGGCTGCTAAACAGGCCACCACTGGAACCAAATTGACTGCATCACCGCACCAGTCTTCTGAAAGCACTAACAAGTGCCAATTCCTGACACTACTTTCCAACTCCCTCAGGGCATGCTCTGAAATCCTGGCCCGTTCATAGACTTGATGCCACAATTCTTTATTCTTCTGCACAGTTTCAAGGTATTCAGAAAATTCCAGACCTCTCGTGTAATGGTCTTGCATCAGGAAGTTGAGATCATTTTAGCCATTTTCTTCCTCATTACTGGATCCAGGTACCTCTTTCTCAAACGAATCGCGTCAGGCACTACTTCTATCAACTCATCTTCAGCTATGAATTCTAATGCCAGCTCTAAAGTCAACTCTCGCGGAGGTTCTAGCTTGATATTTTCATCGGATGATGTGGTCCTCATATTAGTCAATTTTTTCTCTTTGCAAACGTTGACATCCATATCTCCTGGCCGAGCGTTTTCACCTACGATCATACCAGCGTATACTGGATCAGTGGGACTCACTAACATCTTAGCCCTCTCTTGTAAATTAAAAAGAGCAAACCCCACAGCTACTCCTTGTCTGTCCGCGACTAACACGCCCCTTTTTCTCCCTATCAGATCTCCAGCATGGAGACCATACTCTAGAAACCGGTGATGCAAAATACCCTCACCTCTTGTATCAGTTAAAAATTCTGATCTGTAGCCAAAGAGTCCTCTAGTCGGAACCTTAAACCGGATGTGGACTGATCCAGAGTCAGTATTCCTCATCTCAATCATTTCACCTTTGCGAGGACCCATTTTTTCCATCACAGCACCGACATAGGCTTCTGGAATCTCGATGGCGACTTCCTCGAAGGGTTCCAATATGCCTTCTGGGCTATGCTTTTTAATCACCTTAGGCCTTGATACTTGGAACTCATAGCCTTCTCTGCGCATAGTCTCCATTAGAATAGATAAGTGCAACTCCCCTCTTCCTGAAACAGTAAAAGTGTCTGGACCTCCATCTTCTTGCACTCTCAGGGCGACGTTCCGCTCAAGTTCTCTTAGTAACCTTTCTCGTATCTGTCTTGTAGTAATAAATCGTCCAGATTTTCCGGCAAAGGGAGAATTATTGACCATAAAGTCTACTGAAAGGGTCGGTTCCTCTACTGCTATCCCCCTTAACCTTTCCCCATTTTGTAGATCTGAAATAGTTTTTCCAATTTCTACGCCATCGATACCGGCAATTCCAATAATATCACCAGCAGAAGCATCTTCAACCTCTATCTTCTGCAACCCTTCAAATCCGTATATTTTAGTAACTTTCGCCTTGGTGCCTTCATCCAAGGGTACTTCCCCAGGCTCACCAAGAGGAAGCAGTAAGACTTGGTCGCCTACAGCTACAACCCCACGCTCGATTCTTCCAATCCCTATACGACCTACGTAGTTGGAGTGATCCAACGTGGAAACTAACATCTGGAATGAACCAGATGTATCGACATTCGGAGAGGGGATAG
>CAWWAX010000068.1:0-7982 GCA_963935005.1 uncultured bacterium
ACTCGCCCGTGGCTGTCACTTACAATATGAACATACTCCAAAATCTCGACATAAATCAGACAATTTGTGTAACCCTAAACTCTCCTGAATTAATTGATCCTGAGCGAGTCCTGAACCGATATGTTTATTCCCATCCCCGATTTAGCCTTGAAGCCGTGAGGGCTCAGAAAAGATGGAATGAAATTTCTGGAGTGAATCGAACTCATTTTTGCGGAGCTTACTGGGGTAACGGATTCCACGAAGATGGAGTCAATAGCGCCCTCAGGGTTGCCTCGGCCTTTGGGATTCAATCATGAACAGTGCGATATACTCCGGAATCCTGCGACACCGAAGATTCTTGCCAACCACGCATACATTTAACTATCGATTGTTCATGATGTACCTCGACCTTTCTGAAATATCCGATGTGTGTGCATCCAATTGGCTGTGGGGAGAAAATCGGCCTGCAGTAGCGCAGTTCAGAAGAAACGATTATCTGGGTGACCCTAGTATCCCTCTTTCAGAAGCTGTCAAGAATAAAGTGCAGGAAACACTGGGTTACCGACCTAGTGGACCCATTCGCATGCTGACTCATTTGAGATATTTCGGATATCTCACCAACCCAGTTACTTTTTATTACTGCTTTAATGAACATGGAAACGAGCTAGAAGTAGTGGTCACAGAGATCACTAATACACCTTGGAATGAACGGCACACCTACGTTTTAGAAGCAAACAATAGTATCGCGCCAGGGACACAAAGCTCACACCGATTCAAAAAAGCCTTTCACATTTCCCCATTCATGGACATGGACCACGACTACCTTTGGAAATTTAGAGTGCCAAGTAGAAGATTGTCAGTTTATATGGAAAACTCACAGCAAGGCCATAAATTTCTGGACGTAAACCTTTTGCTGTCCAGGCAAGAGATTACTACTGGGAGGCTGACAAGTATTTTGATGAAACATCCTTTCATGACTATGAAAGTAACAGCAGGAATTTATCTTCAGGCTACAAAATTATGGTTGAAAAAGACTCCATTCTTTGTTCATCCATCCAAAAAAGAAGCTGTATGAATCTAATCGACAACTGGTTTCGGACCATTGCCTTTCAAAGCCTAGAAGGATTGAACAAAGGTCATCTCATCGTCAACGATGGAGAGGGTACAACCAACTTCGGTGACCCTGCCGAGATGACGGCTGAAATCACAGTAGAGAATTCTGCATTCTACCGTAAATTACTACTACAAGGACATCTGGGTGCATCTGAAGCCTTTGCCAAAGGTTGGTGGTATACCCCAGACTTAACAAAAGTTATACAGCTTCTTCTTAGGCATCGATCCATCCTAGACGGACTAGAAACAGGCCCTACACGCCTACTTCATCCAATAAGAAATCTCCTAAATACATTTCGAAGAAATAACCCAAAGGGAAGCTTGCGAAATATTGCTCTTCATTATGATCTTGGAAATGAACTATTCCAAGAATTCCTCGATGAGACCCTCAGCTATTCGTGTGCATACTTCGAAACCGAACACACCTCCCTCAAAGAAGCCTCTTTGGCTAAATATGACCGTATCTGTAGGAAACTTCAGATCACCAAGGAAGATAGGATCATAGAAATAGGCACGGGATGGGGTGGCTTTGCGATTCACGCCAGCACCAATTACGGTTGTCATGTTACCACTACAACCATCTCGAGAAACCAGTACGAATACGTCAGTAAACTCATAGAAGCCAAAGGCCTCCAGGACAAGATCGAGCTACTCTTCCAAGACTACAGAGAGTTACAAGGAGAGTTCGACCATTTGGTTTCGATTGAAATGATCGAAGCGATAGGCCACGATCACTACCCCATTTTTTTCAAAAAATGTTCATCTTTACTGACGGAACAAGGGATGGCGGCGATACAGACTATTACCATTCAGAATCGATACTATGAGCAAGCTCGACGAGAAGTGGATTTCATCAAAGCATATATATTTCCTGGGAGCTGTATCCCTTCTGTCTCAGCCCTTTTTAATGCGATGAGTCCTACTGATCTGCGACTTATTAATAGTGAAAATATCGGACCACACTATGCTAAAACTCTTAGGCTTTGGCGAGAAAACTTCTTCCAAAACCGAACAGAACTTTTCCGGCTCGGTTATGATGATGCTTTCCAAAAAATCTGGAACATGTATTTTTCCTATTGCGAGGGAGGATTCTTGGAAGGAGTCCTTGAGGATCATCAACTGGTTTTTGCCAAACCCTCAGCCGCCTTGGATATGTATCACTCAACACAAGATGTCTAATCTAAAATGACTAATATCATACTCACCGGATGGATCGTCATCGCAGGTTTATTGGCTACCCTTTGGTACAAACAAGAACAAACAAAAAATGCTACCAGCGTTGATGTGGCTTGGTCCTTTGGTATTTCAACCTTGGTTCTAATATATGCTGTAACATTTACTGGTCAGCCTTTCCAGGCAGGATTAGTCGGAACTTTAGGTTTCATCTGGTCAGCTCGACTGGGTCTCTTTCTTTTGAAGGATCGGGTCCTGAAGCACTCCTCAGAGGACGGGCGTTATGCAGCACTCAGATTACACTGGGGAGATAAAGCTTCTTTTAAATTCTTCTGGTTCTATCAAGCCCAAGGTGTCATCGCACTCCTTTTCTCACTGCCAATTTTGTCCGCGATGAACTCTTCCCCCAGCAATTTATTATTGGGCTTGGGAATCGGTGTATGGATTGTTTCGGTTGGAGGAGAAACTATTGCCGACAACCAACTGGCCGCTTTTCGTTCTCTCAAAGAAAACAGAGGGAAAACATGCAGGAAGGGGCTCTGGCGATTTTCGAGGCATCCCAATTATTTTTTTGAATTCCTACACTGGTGGACCTACGTCCTACTAGGTCAGGGTGCTTTCTTGACTTGGTTAGGCCCACCTATAATGCTCCTGCTTCTATTCCGCTTTACTGGTATTCCTTACACTGAAATTCAGGCGGTGAAAAGCCGTGGAGATGACTATCGAAACTATCAGAAAACTACAAGTGTGTTCATCCCTTGGTTTCCTCGGAAAAGCAACCCATGATTCTAGATTTAGGACTGCGCCTTGCAGAAAAAGGTCTGATACCGTTGCCGATTCTCAAATTAGGTGTCCGCTCTCTAATCAAGAAAAGATTACAGGATATCTACTCAGATAATGAAAGCGACATTTCGGCGAATGAACTGAGATCTGGACCGATAGCTCTCCATACGGACAAAGCAAATGAACAACACTATGAAATTCCAGCCGAGTTTTTTTACAACGTATTAGGAAAGCGCCTCAAATACAGTGCCTGTTACTGGCCAGAGGAGGTTGACTCTCTGGAAGATGCAGAGATGGCATCACTAGAAATGATCTGTGAAAGAGCCAAGCTTAAAGACGGACAAAGTATTTTAGAATTGGGTTGTGGATGGGGGTCACTTTCACTCTACATGGCAGACAAATATCCAACTTCTCAAATCCTTTGTGTTTCCAATTCAAAATCCCAAGCCGATTTTATCAATTCTAAAAACAGACGGAATATTAAAGTCGTGACTACGGACATCAATGACTTCGCTCCTATTGAAAAATTTGACAGAGTCGTCAGCATTGAAATGTTTGAACACGTTCGAAACCACCAACAACTACTTAGTAACATTTCAAGTTGGCTAGTTCCTACTGGATTACTGTTCGTACATGTTTTCTGTCATCAAAAAGCAATGTACACTTTCGAAACTCAGGGGTCGGATAATTGGATGGGAAGGTTTTTTTTCACAGGTGGAATGATGCCCTCTTATGAATATCTTCCATCGCATAACGACTGCTTAACACTACAAACACAATGGTGGCTAGATGGAACTCATTACCAAAAAACAGCAGAAGCATGGAGAGTAAATTTAGAAAGGAAAAAGCCTTCAATATTGAAAATGCTTGGAAATACATACGGCTCTGAACATTCCCGATGGTACCAGCGATGGCGTCTTTTCTTCTTGGCCTGTGAAGAAATGTTTGGTTATGATCAAGGGAAAGAATGGGGAATCGGCCACTATTTATTCGCCGTACAAAGGGCAACTCATTCAACAAATACTAGATAAAGCTTTCGTTGGCGCGAATACTAATTCGCCCGACACTTAGACTCTAGGCAATCTATCCAGGGCTTCCGCGATATTATCCAAAGCTATCTTTAGCAATTTTCTAGAGGCCGCAATGTTCATGCGCATATGTCCAGCTCCACCAGTTCCGTAAGAAGATCCTGCATTCAAATCTACCCTTGCATTCTGGCCAAACCATTCTTGCATGACCATCTCTGGGGTTACTGGATCGGCAGACATGCGATCTCTTTCGGCTGCTGTTTCTTTGGCACCTACTATGTCAATCACCCGGCTCACATCCAACCAGGCCAAGTAGGTCCCTTCGGGCTTATGATGAGTGATCAGCGGAATGTTCTCTTTGATGTAGGAAGCAACGAAATCCTGGTTTTCATCAATATATGCTAGCGCTTGATCAAACCAATCTTCACCCTCTGTCAAAGCTGCTCTATTCGCGACCATTCCGAGGGTGGTCAGATCCGCTCTGTGATTCTCTTTGACTCGATTCAGAAAATCATCATTTGTGGAGAAAAACCAAGCAGCCTTCATAGCTGCCAAACTAAATGTTTTACTTGCAGCCTTAAATGTAAGGCTATTGTTAACAATATCTCTGTCTGGCAAGCTCGCAAAAGGAGTGTAAGTTTGCCCTTTCATAACGAAATCACAATGAATCTCGTCCGCGAGAACGACAGTCCGATGCTTCAAACAGATTTCACCCATTCGAAGTAATTCTTCCTCAGTCCATACGTTTCCAGTTGGATTTTGTGGATTGCAAAGCAAGTAGGCATTACAACGTGCAGCCTTTCTTTCAAAATCGTCAAAATCGATTTCATAACGGCCATTAACTAATGTCATCATGCTGTCTTCGGCTATTGTCTTACTTGCCCTCAGGTCGCCATAAAACCCATTGTAACTCGGAGTACAAATCAAAGTCCTAGTCCCAGGAGGCGAAAACGTCTTCAGGGCAGCAATCAGCCCTGGATGTACCCCAGTAGCTAAAACCAAAGAAGAAGGGTCTATATCCAGGCCATATCGTCTCTGATTCCATGAAATTATCGATTCTACATAGTCGGATGGCTGGCTCAGGTATCCCCAATTTTCATGTTCACAACGTTCAGCCAGGGCCTCGCCGATACATGGAGCAGCCTTGAAATCCATATCAGCTATTCCCATTCCTACATCTAACCCCGAACTATGTCTCTGACCGGCCCTATCCCACTTCACACTATCAGTACCAACCCTGTCATAGATTTCATCAAAATCGTACTTCACCTGTTGCTGGTTAGCACCCTTCTTGTCAGAATCTTCTTCAGTAATTTTTAAATTGTCCAAAGAAGCCGGTGAGCCTGCTAGAACTGCAGTCAGGCCAACATTTTTCAAAAAGCTCCTTCGATTCAACCCATCACGATTTAACATTCGACACCTTCTATCTAAAGAGTAACTGATAACCATTTAAAAGACTTAGTCTCGACCATTCCAAAGCTAAGAAGTGCTGATAGTAACCTGCCCAGCCGACACTCACAACAAGAATTTAGAATGCCGAGGGCGGGACTCGAACCCGCATGGGATTTCTCCCGGGGGATTTTAAGTCCCCTGCGTATACCATTTCGCCACCCCGGCTAATCATACCTTACTTTTGCCGACCCCTATTGTAATCCTTTCTAATACTCGTGGGTACCAATCCTTCCAGCAAAAATATGTTCAATGATGCTTGATTTCTACCGACCCAATTGAAAGGAGAGAGAATCTCCTAGTGATTCATACTTAAAGTTAAAACCATGATTATCAAAAGCCTGCGGTATAACTTTAGCACTCGACAAGAGCATCTCAGTGCCTAATTCCCCCAAAAATGTTTTCGTGACCAGATCAGGTATACTGAAAATGACAGGACGACTCAAGGTTTTACCAAGAATATCGGTGAATGTGGCATTGGAAACAGGTATGGGAGACACTGCATTCACTGGACCTTCAATATCATTGTTCATCATAGAATATATCAGTAGACTGAGTAGGTCATCATGGTCTATCCAACTCATAAACCCTTCTCCGTTTCCAAATTTTGCACCTACACCGGCTCTAAAAGCTGGCAACATCTGCCGTAACGCACCGCCGGAAGGTGTTATTACAATCCCTATCCTGGGGTGAACGACTCGTATACCAGCTTCCCTTGCAGGATGAGCGGCACGTTCCCATGCCTCACATAGATTGGGCAGGAAACCCTCACCCCGTGCATCGCCCTCTGTCAATTCATCCATTCCTCGATCACCGTAAAATCCAATTGCTGATGCTGAGATCAAAACCTTTGGTGGGACCTTAAGGTTGGCCAAACATGAAGACAACAACTCAGTCCCCTTCACTCTGCTCTGCCAAATTGCTTCTTTTTTCTTTGGCGTCCAACGAGCCCCCCAAAGTGGCTCTCCAGCCAGATTTATTACGGCATCCAAGCCCTCTAGTTTTTCACTGTCTATTTCACCTGTAGTTGGATCCCAGAAAGCTCGACTAGATTGGGCTGTATCCCGACTCCTTACTATTTGTAATACCTGATGTCCACTGGTTGTAAGCACATGGCAAAGCGACCGACCGATCAATCCGGTTGAACCGGTGACGCCGATCGATAATGGCCGAACGGCCCTCATGGTCCCGATCCTTTCTAGTTCATTCCTCAACCTTTGGTGCCTAAAAGAGAAAGAACGATATAAATCAGTTTCAATCAGATTTCGACTAAGGAAATTGCCCAAAGACCCAAATGGAGGAGTCCACTCGATATGATCCTCCATAATGGTTCCGCCTTCAGAATCCTCCTCAAATAGATGAGTGTGTTTCCAGTGTTTGAAAGGTCCTTTCATTTGTTCATCTTGAAAACTTTGATCTTTTGAAAACTCCGTATGCTTAACCCTCATGTCGAAGGGGATTCCACCCCTCCGCATTCTCAAATGTACCTCCCCTCTCTCAGAGGGTGCTCCTGATTTATGAATCCTAACATTCTCCCAGGGTGGGATTAACCTTTCGAGTGCTCCAGCACGCATATGCCAATCGAAGATCTCCTGCAAAGGTTCTTTGAATTCACTGCGAAAAATAAAGGAGTTCATTTCTCTGTCTTCCCTCTAATACCTTCAAAGGATTGATGTTTACCTATCCCACCTATGGGCATCACTAAATTATTTTACCAGAAGACCTTGGTGGATGATGGTCGAAATCAGCGCTCATATGTGGTAACAAAGCCTCAGTCAAACCTTCTCCCGTTTCCCAGGCTTCGAACTCTTCTGCATAATCGACTCCCCAACGTGAACCAGCTAAGTGCAAACGGGTCTTCAACCAGTCAACATCTCCGAAACCAATTGCTCTCCGATAGTGATCAGCTACTTCAAAAATCTTCTCTACTTGACTGCTGACATTTACACCCACAGTGGGCATTCTTGAGTGAAAATCTCTCAGAGTAAATATCGGACAGAATTCTCGGTGCGGATTTTCGGGACTTACCACGTTAGCAATCCTCGCAAGATTAACAGCGTCTCGCGCAATTTTTCCTGTAGCTTGGTGATCGGGATGCCTGAATCCTCTTACCCAAGCATCGCCCCATGTAAGAATCCCATCTGGCTTGATCTCCGCTAGTACCTTCGCAACCTCTTTCGATGCTTTAACACTCACTTCCACTGCTGAATCTGGAAAATCAAGAAATCTTCCTTCTATGCCAATTATCTCTAGCGCCTCAAAACCAAGGTCTTTGCGACGATTAGCAATTTCCATTGTACTGATTGGGCCAAAGGCATTGGTCATTTCACCTTTGGTCAGCCAAAGTACAACCACTCGGCTTCCTTTTGCTTTCTGTGCCATCAATGTTCCAGCACACAAAACTTCATCGTCTGGATGAGCCAGAACTGCTAATAGTGTGTGTGAGGACATAGAATT
>CAWWAX010000069.1:0-7865 GCA_963935005.1 uncultured bacterium
TCGTCAGGAATCCTGTACTGCCCGACACCTTTCGCCCCTTGCATTTTAACGAGTCTCAGCTCTCTTATATCACGCGACAACGTGGTCTGAGTCACAGCAATTCCTCTATCCTTCAGCAAACGTCCAAGAAATTCATGACTAGTGACCGGATGACTCTTGACCAATTTCAAAATAGTCTCTAATCGTTTTTTCTTATCCATTTGGCAGATCTCTCTCGACTGCAGTATCTGCCATTTCTTTGATCTTTTCCGGTTCCAATCCAATACTTCTAGATACCTCTTCTCCACTCTTGAAAAGTATCAATGTTGGCACACTCGTAACTTTTATTTTTTGCATTAAATCTTGTGCTCTGTCCGCATCGATCTTTCCTACAACTAGGTTTCCCTGATGAAATTCAGCAAGGTCATCGATAATCGGGTTGACCATTTTGCACGGTCCACACCAATCAGCATAAAAGTCGACTAACACAGGCACCGTTGAATCCAGGACAGTCGTCTTAAAATCCTCTTGGTTTATCCTGATTGGCCTGTCCATTAAAAATGGTTTGGAGCATTCCGTACAGCGTTTTTCATCGCTTGCCACGTCTAAGTTCACTTGGTTTAGTTCTAGACAAAAAATGCAACGCAGTGTCACTGTTTTCATCGCTTAAACTCCATACTCTGTTCTGATCATTTCACCCGAACTTCAAAATTATACAGCACTCGAAAGGCATCTAAATTATATAGGGGAGATGGACGTGGTCCATCTCCCCTATATAACCATCAGAAACATCTGGCATTCTGTTTACTCAGATTGCTAACCAGTAGTAGACCTAGAAAGCATACTTGATTCTGGCCATGACAAATCTCCCCATTTCTGGAACACCGACAAAACTGCGGTATTTAGTTCCCAGCAAGTTGGTAGCTGTTAACTGCAAGGTCGCTGCACTATTTGGAATCTTCACTCCATAAACTGCATCCATTAAAAAATGACCCTTAACACATTCTTCCTCTCCCAATCCACCTTGCCCGTTGGTGACACACTTAGTTCCTACAAAACCCGCGGAATTAGCTGGGAAACCATCGGTCACTCTCGCTCGCAACTCCCAGTTTTGTCCAGATCGCACACCTCTGTAACCGAGTGTTAAAGTACCTTTTGACTTCGGAGCATTTAGATAAATCGCACTAGTGGCATTCTGCATTTCGGCAATTGTGAAATAATCATCATTCACAAATGATACTGTTGATGCGATGGTCCATTCATCATTCAGAAATGCTTTCATGGAAAAGTCTGCACCCCAGACGTTCAGGTCACCTTGGTTCATATAAGTCGCCAACAACTCGGCACCCTCGGCATTTACATCAGCTGTAGATGCCACAGCTAGGGGGACCTCTGCCAACCCAGGAGTTCCACCAACTCCATCACCACCAAGTGCTATTTGCATTGCTGCAGCTCCGGCTGTAGCTGCGGCTGTAGCTGCGTCCATTCCCTGCGCCTGATAAACAGCAGTCAACCTTGGTGTTAGGAACCCTACCATAGTCGTGGGATCAAGCATAATCATAGGAGTGGTGGCCATGAGTGGCGATACAAAATTTTTCCTCTGACTATACCATCCGTCTATCGCAAATAAGATCTTATCGTCAATCAGGCCCTGATAACCCATTTCATAAGTGGTATTTGTGCTTATCTCCAATTTAGGAGTGCTTGGAACCACAGTAGTAGCCAAAGGAGTTACCGCCATATTATTTATATTCAATAAGTTGATGCCTATCGCTCCAGCATCCGCAGCAAAACTATTTAACAGCCCTGCAGTAGCAGCATCGATAGCCCCCTGGGCTTGCATAACTCCAACACCCATTGCATAAAGAGTTGACTGCTGTACTGGTAGTAGCTGACTGGCTCCTCCAGTTGCCGCTGGGTTAAATGGGGATCTCATCCCTTTCAGTGATCCATCAGCATTTTGATAGACATAACCTTTATTGTTGCCCTGTGCCCTGATTCTGTAGCCTAGCGGGCCAAGCGGGGATGGAGCTTGACCACCAGATATCTCCAAGAACATGTTTAAGCTACTGGGTGTTGAGAACGCCCTATTGTACGTCGCCCTGAAACTATGATTAGCAGCAGGCTCAAACACAAGAGCGGCTCTTGGTGAAAAAGTGTTTTCATCGAGCCGAGAGTGCGTGTCTCTGCGACCAGCAACGATAAAATCCAATTGATCTGTCAAAGCAGTCTTAGACTGCAGGTATATCCCCAGTTCCTGAATATCATCATCATTTTCGAATGCACCATTCACGGTCCCCTCAGTACGAGGATCTGTGTTGGTGTAATCCATCCCATAAGTAAAATCTTGTCGTCCGTCAAAAAACGAAGTCGAATTGCGAAGCTGTGTCACCCAAAGTTGTGACTTGTCGACAAGAGGACTTCCATTCCGCAAGAGGAAACTGTTAGGGCCAGCATCACTTGTATTCAGATAAGCCTGGGCAAACATTCTGTTGGACCTGATCCGAGCTTGGTAAAACTGATACTTCCAATCTTCTGTTTGTCCTCCACCTAAGCCAGTGAGCTCCACGCCTGACGCACTCGTCAAACCATAGTTGAACATAAGGCGAGTGTTTTCACCCACATCCCAATCTGCCCTAGCATCAACAGACTCACGATTGAAAGCTAAGTTCCTGTTACCCACGTTGTCATAGGCCGCAGCCGCAGTGGCCGCAGTAGCTCCAGAAGCTATTCTCTCTGCGATGAAGGCCGTTTTGTTAGAAAGAGCGGAAGCTCTAGCGGCAGCTTCAATTGGATCTACAAAGCTCCAATCATCCCCCTGAATCTTCTTGGCTGAAACTTTGAATCCAAAATTATCTGACAGTTTTCGAGCCGTCCGGAAACCAGCTTCGAATACGCTTTGTTGACCTCCACCGAGAGTTACGGTCGAGCCCTGTGATTCAAGAGGAGATTTCGTAATCAAATGTACCACGCCGTTAGATGTATTAGGCCCGTAAAGAGCAGATCCAGGACCTAACACTACCTCTATTCTCTCTAAATCCTCGTCTTGCGAAGGAATGAAATGCATCAGGTTCACACGTAAGGATGGCACCCCAGCAATTCGATCATCAACCAGCGTATGCAAAGATCCAGAGAAAACATTATTGAAGCCCCTGACCACAACGTTGGTAGACTGAACGCCCTGTTGCATAACATCAACCCCCGGAACTGCCCGAAGGTGGTCCACAGGTGTCACGGTTGGCCGTTCGGCTACATCCGTCTCCCCTATCACAACCACAGTAGCTGGAGCAGAGGCACTGGTCTCAGTAGTCCTCGATGCAGTCACAACAAGCGGATTCAGCTCTAAGGCCTGCGAGGTCAAACTGATCTGTAGAGATACCGAACCACCTGAATCAACACTAACTCCATCTTCGCGGTAAGGACGATATCCCAAAGCAGTTACCACTACAGCATAAGTTCCTGGCGATATTGAGAATGAGAATTGACCATTGGACGAAGTCAGGACGACCGCCTCCTCACTTGCAAGAACTTCCACCTGAGCTGATGTCAGGGCCGTGCCCGTTTCCAGATCAACAACAGTTCCACTCAGAGTACCGCTTTGCGCGGACAACTGGGTGAACCCTATCAAAAAACTGATGGCAAGACCAGCTGACACTACTGACTTTACTTGCATAACCGGACCTCTTGATTTTGGGTAAATAGAGAAACACAAGAAAAAAACTAACTCTGAAACAATCATGATCACGACAAACTACATCGAAAAAATGAAGACCGAATTGCATAACAACAGTACATCAGTAAGAATATAGGTGCAACGCCAACACCTTTAAAAAATATTATCGCAACATTATGATTTCAAAACCTACTCTCAAAGATTTACAGCTTGCACATAAAAAAATAGTGGACAGAGTACACCACACACCGCTTCTTCCTAACCAAAGTTTAAATGGAAGAAGTAAACAATCTATTTTTTTGAAGTGTGAACATTTTCAGAAAACAGGATCATTCAAGGTAAGGGGTGCCCTCAATAGCATCATGAATTTGGATGAGGCTAGCCGAGAAAAAGGGGTAGTTACAGTTTCTGCTGGCAATCACGCACAGGCTTTGGCCTGGGCCTCCCAACAACTGGACATCCCCACTACAGTAGTCATGAATTCTAAAGCTTCAAGGACAAAAGCAAGAGCCACTGAAAGCTATGGGGGTAAAGTGATTCTCCATGGAACTCCATCAGAAGCGTTCCAGTTAGCTATAGAAATCGCTAACGAGGAAGGCATGACCTTTATTCACCCTTTCGACGACCCACACGTAATAGCAGGTCAGGGCACGGTGGGCCTAGAAATCTTCAACGATCTCAGGAATATAGAGAATCTGATTGTACCTATAGGAGGAGGAGGACTGATCTCAGGAATCGCATTGGTGAAACATTACCTAAGGCCCGAAGTTAAGATTTACGGAGTGGAACCAGAGGGCGCAGCAGCAATGCACGCCAGCCTGACTGAAGGCCACGCGGTACAACTAGACAGTGTCTCCACCATAGCTGACGGCTTGGCCGCACCTATGGCTGGAAATTTGACCTTCCAAATTACTCAGGAATATGTAGATGAGATCATCGTAGTCAGTGATAAGCAGATTACTGAAGCCATGTCGTTCATCCTCAGTCGAACAAAATTTCTTGTTGAGCCAGCGGGTTGCGCGGTTATTGCCGCTCTCCTTTCTGGAAAGATCGAGTGCACCAGCGGAGGACATACAGTAGCAATTTTAAGTGGTGGGAACATTAGCCTGGAAGACCTTGCCAACTATCCACTCACCGCCTAGATAACCCTCAACTTTCTAATACACTGAATACCCACTAAAGGACCCAAAGACAAAAACGCAAAAGACCAACGCCAACCAACGATTTCAATGAACCAAGGAACTCCCTGAATCGTCAACATGGTGAGTAAGAACCCAAGCGAAGTTTGAAGAGTGAGAGCAGTGCCAACAGCGTTTTGGGGTGCGACCTCAGTGACCATTGCACTGAACTGCGCCGAATCCGCAACAACAAAGAATCCCCAAATCAGCAGTAAAGGTACTAGCAACCAAGGACTCTGCTCGAAAAAGAATCCAACGATGACGCAACAAGCTCCACTGACAGTCATAGCCGCATTAACCAATTTTTTCCTACCAATCCTGTCAGCCATAAAGCCGCCCCATATACAACCCAGTCCCCCTATCGAAATGACAGCAAAAGAAGTCAAATCAACCCACAATTCTACTCTCGAGCTTTCTGCTCCGTTAAACCAATTGGTGAAACTGGCAAGGATGAAGACAGGCGCCCAGGTCCACATCGCGTAAAGTTCCCACATGTGTCCTAGGTAACCATAGGTTGCTAAGCGAGTTGGGCGATGGTTTATCACGACTAATATATGGTTCCAAGAAAAAGAAGAGCGCTGAAAACCATGCGGGCCATCTTCATAAAGTACCCATACAAGCAAACCACTTATCAAGGCGGCCAAAGAAGTTCCCCCTAAAACCACTAAAAAAGAAGAATCCCCAAGTGCTTTGAACAAATAAGGGCTCGCCTTACCAATGGTCAGAGCACCCACTACAGTTCCGATTGCCAAACCACGAGAAGTTCGAAACCATGTGGCAATCATCTTCATTGAGGGTGGGTATACACCCGCGAGACAAAATCCTGTTAGAAACCTGAGTACCAAGGCCCATTCATAACTGCTTACAATCATCAAACCAGCATTCGCACACCCAGCTAGGATCGCCGACAATGAAAAATAAACCCTGGCTGGAAATAAATCAGCAAGGTTGAACACGGCTGCGCCAAAGGCACCGATTACAAATCCCAGCTGCACTGCGGTGACCAGCCAGCCAACCTCACTCGCGCCAAGAGACCATTTCAACTGCAAGACATTCCCTATCGCTGCAGCGGTAAGCCACACGGACATGCCTAGCATTACCGCACAAGCGACTAGGGCAAGAATCAGCCAACGCCTAAATTCAATTTTCACGGCTAGTTTTTTAAGACCTTACTTAACACAAACCAAAGATTCGCTGGTCTCTCAGCCAGGCGCCGCATATACCATGAAAACCAGGCTGTACCATAAGCTATTAATACCGCCACCTTCACCTCTTTTTTGAGAAGAGATTTCTGAACATCTCTAGAAATACCGTAGAGCATATGGAATTCTAAATCTGTAACATCCAACCCTCTATATAGCTCGACGCTTTCCATGATCGCTTCTATTATCCGACTATCGTGTGTAGCGAACACAACTCTCACTTCACCCTTTATTTTAGCTGAAAGTAATCGGTCGGCTAACCTGAGGTAGTTCTGGTCCACATCTCTTTTTTCGGGAAAAGCTATTTGTTCTGATTCAAGATAGGCTCCCTTTACCAATCTAATGGCTGACCGGAGTGATGCGAGCTCATCGATATCACCTTCTGTTCGATACAAGTAAGCCTGTAGACAAACACCAACGTTTGGATATTTCGCAAGAGATTCTTTATAGATCTCGAGAGTAATCTCCGTGTAATCACTCCCTTCTATATCTATCCAAACGAATAAATCTAGCTGTCCTGCAAATTCGAGCAGTTTGTCGAGGTTATTCTTGGCAACTTCTTTATGTAAATCTACTCCAAGTTGAGTCAACTTTATTGATATCTCTGACGTTAGACCTCTACTGTCCGCTTGGGACAGCAGTGTCCTGTAGTGTTCTGTCACCCCTTTCGCCTCATTCTGGTCTGAAACACTTTCTCCCAATAGGGTGAAAACGCTCATTGTTTTTTCTCGCTCCAAACCGACTGCAGCTTCCAGGGCATCCTCTAAAGTTTCCCCTGGCATAAATCTAGAAGATGCACGACGGACAAACCTCATCTGAGTCAACCTGTTCCTCAGGAAGTCATTCTCTGAGGCCCAAAGTATAAGTTCTCTGAGCACTTTAGCGCTCTTCGCCTGGCATTCGAATCCTTACCATATCAGAAAAAGGGGAGTAACCGTGATCGCTGAGCTGTTCACTATACTTCAGGACTCTTGAACCAAGAATCGCATTGACTCGTTCGACTATAGCTTCGACACCATCTCTTGCTTGGCTCAGCATAAGAGTTTCATTAGACGTAAGCCTGCCCATGGAACTACCCAGGGTCCTAGATAGGGTTTGGAGTACAACGTTTCCAGGAACAGTCCCTGAACAACTCCCCTGACACACCGGACCCGTAAACAGTTCTTCCATGACACTTCTCAGAAAGCCTTCTAAGATTAGGCCTGCTTCAACTAGATCTTCACTTTGTGAATCATCGCTCAGCGTATGCAGGACTGTCCCAACGGTTTCAATCGTGCCACTTAGTTCATTTCGAATCGATTCTAACGTTGAACTCAGAGACTGTAACTCTCCTAAAGCTTCTATTTTTTCAAGCCGATCTTCTACCGAAATATTGAAACGAGGATCCTCTAAAACTTCTAGACTCCCCTTCATTTCGATATCTTCATTTTTGACTGTAATCGTATAGTCGCCAGCCAAGACTTCAACACCTCGGATATCAACTGTTCCTTCTTCTCTAACAGTCCTCCTTAGATCCCATACCTTCCGATTCAAGCCCTGTTTGGGAAAATCGACCAAGGAATGTACAAGTATATTTTGTGTATCGTGTACTTCAACGATGGTTGAGTCGCCTTCTTCACCACCATACCAGTAGTTAATCATTGCTCCGTAGGGACGCATTTCTCCAAACATCATGGCATGCCCTACTGATCGATAACCTATAGCTTCCGCTACGATATATTTCTGTGCTGGTGCTATTGGTAACACTCGCAATTCCTCCTCGAGAAGAGATGGATCTTGAGCAGCTTCCCGCAAAGGACGAATGTCATCTACTATGTAGATACCCCTGCCGTG
>CAWWAX010000070.1:0-7858 GCA_963935005.1 uncultured bacterium
GCCCTTTGTTGTCATTTGGTTAGCGATGATGATTCCTATTGCCCTCGAGCCCGATTTGTCGACCGCACTATTGGTTGGATTTCTCGGCTGTCTCGTTTTGTTTATGGCAGGTGGCAGATTTGGCCATTTTATTTTCATGATTATGCTAGGTATACCATTGCTCTGGCAGCAATTGATGGGGGTTGGTTTTAGATCTCAGCGAATGCAAGCGTGGATGGATCCTGCAATCGACCTTGCTGGTGCAGGCTACCAAGTTCGGCAATCACTTTACGCTATAGGCTCTGGTGGTCTCGCGGGTGTAGGATTTGAAAAGGGTCGACAAAAACTTGGATTTCTTCCCGAAGGTCACAACGACTTCATTTTTGCCATGATAGGGGAAGAATTGGGACTTCTAGGGATTATCTTCACTGTATTCATGTATCTGGGTATCATCGGACTTGGATTTCACATCGCGGCTAAGGCGTCTGATTTAATGGGACAACTTCTCGCTACTGGAATTTCGAGCTTAATTGCTATGCAGGCTATGTTACATATGGCAGTTGGCTTGCGTCTATTTCCGACTACAGGGTTAGCTCTTCCGTTCATTTCATATGGTCGTTCCAACCTATTGGTGAGTATGGTTTGTATAGGCATTCTCATAAGTATAGCAAAGCCACAACAAAGAAAGCGCCGTGGGGGTAGGGGGGTCGCTCGTGCGTGATTTGTGGACGGTAGCGTTCGCGGGAGGCGGAACTGGTGGGCATCTTTATCCAGCGTTGGCCTTGGCAGGAGAATTGGTTAGTCAACGGCCTGAGATCCGCCCCGTTTTCATAGGAGCAAGTAGGGGTATCGAATCCAGGGTTCTACCTGAGAAGGGACTAGAGTATAGCTTGTTACCTGTTCGTGGCTGGAAGAGAGGCCAATTCAGGACCAATATAGGAGTACCTTGGGCCCTGTTAAAATCTCTTTTCTCTTCTATCAAACTACATAAGAGGTACAATACTAAGCTTGTAGTCGTGACTGGAGGTTACTCGAGTGCGCCAGCTGGTTTAGCTGCAGTGATAATGGGCATACCATTAGTTTTGCAGGAACAAAATGCCCATCCTGGTGTGACGACTCGGATCCTGTCGTTATGGGCCAAACAGATGCATGTTGCTTTTTCCGAAGCGATTTTGCACCTGCCCGCGAAGGCTAGGACCATAGCTTTAAATTCAGGTTGTCCGATTGAGCCTCCTGGGAAAATCTCACTAAAACGTGAAGAAATATATGAAGAATTTGGTTTAGATCCCAAATCCAAAGTGTTGTTGGTTACTGGAGGGAGCCAAGGATCTGTTGCTTTGAATGATTTAGTCTTGAAGAACCTTCAAAGATATCTCGAGGGAAGGGAAGATTTCTTCTCTAAATGGCAGATTCTCTGGATTGCTGGCCCTAACAACTATGAATCGCTCAGTCGACAGGTCAGTAAAATAGAAGGTTGTACTAGTGTTAAGATTCTTCCTTACGTCGATCGTATGCCTTTGGCTTTAAGCTTAGCTGATTTAGCTGTCAGTCGAGCGGGTGCGATGACCACTTCCGAGTTCTTGGCATGGGGTGTACCAGCGATACTCATCCCACTACCTGGAGCTGCAGCAAATCATCAGGAATTGAATGCTCTGGCTATTCAAAAGCTTGGAGCGGCGAGGTGCATTTCCCAGGTGGACTTAACTTCTGAAGAGCTTTGGTCGGAGATTTATCGGTTAACTGACGATGACCAGATATTAAGTCAAATGGCGAGCCAGGCCATAAAAAGTGGTAAACCAGAAGCAACTGCGAAAGTGGTGTCCCATATGTTGGAGTTGCTACCAGAATCTGCAGGAAGGGTGGTTTAATGAAAACTAACCTTGTCATGAATTCTGAGATCTCTCCCAAAATCACTGATCAAATCGACAGAGGTCATCACACTCATTTCATGGGCATTGAAGGAGCAGGAATGTTTGCTCTTGCGGAGTTGTTTCGACAACGGGGTTACTTGGTATCTGGATGTGATCTTGTTCCAAATGAAAATAGTGAGCAGCTAAAACTCGAGGGCACAAAAATCTACGAAAATCATCACGAATCCCATCTCTCTGGGGTGAGTTCCTTGGTTGTGAGTTCTGCGATTCCTTGGGATACTCCAGAAATTCAAGAAGCGATCCGTCTACAAATACCAGTATTAAAAAGAGCTGAAGCATTAGGTCAATGTGTTAATCATGGTCAGGTTCTGGCCATTTCTGGAACGCATGGAAAAACTACCACAACCGCAATGGCTACAGAAATCTTAGACATTGCAGGCATGAATCCGACTGGGATTGCAGGCGGACATGTTTTTTCTTGGAGCGGAAATCTCAGACACGGTGGCGATCTATATGTGGTGGAAGCAGATGAATATGACAGATCTTTTCTGGAACTAGAACCAGATATCGCAGTAGTTACCAACATCGAAGCAGACCATCTGGATTGCTACCGAGATTTAGACGAAATAATTTCTGCGTTTCGTCAATTTCTCGGTTCCTTGCCATCCGACGGTACAGCTGTGGTTTGTGGTGACGATAGGGTCGCTGGACGAGTTCTGAATGGTTTAGAGGGTCGAAAAGTGAGCTACGGATTGAAACCTGGAGCACAATTGAGAGCAACAGAAGTTCACCAGGATGAAGATGGCGTAAGTTTTACCCTGATGGAGCAGGGCACTAACTGTGGTCGCTTTGGAATAAAGTCTCTTGGTCTGCACAATTTACAGAATTCATTGGCTGCAGTTGCTTCTTCTCGCTGTTTGGGAGTTTCATGGGAAGACATTCGTGAAGGTCTCCATTCTTATGAAGGAGTAAAAAGACGGTTTGAGATTATTGGTTTCCATCGAGATGTTTTGATAGTTGATGACTATGCTCACCACCCTTCAGAGGTTATGGCTACACTTGTGGCGGCTCGAAAATCCTATCCAAACCGTAGGATTGTTGCATTGTTTCAGCCTCATCTATTTACTAGGACGAAAGATTTCGCTTCGGAGTTTGGAGACAGTCTTTTAGTAGCAGATGAAATCTGGGTCACAGATGTCTTTGCCTCTCGGGAAGATCCGATAGAAGGAGTAACAGGAGGATTGATAGCCAGTTCTATCGAAGACTCTGGAAGGGCAGTCAGGTATCATGCTGATATGAATACACTCAGTGAGTCTTTGATCCAGTTTTTGAAACCTGGCGACCTCATCATAACACTAGGGGCTGGTTCCATTCGTCAAATCTCAGAAGAGATAAAGGTGCTACTCCAGGGTGGTGATCTCGATGAGTAAGCATCTTAAAGTGTTGCTCGCTCTCTGTGTTTTCGTTGTTGGAGTGGTTGGTGTATATAGGAATTCAGAGTATGTGAAGGGGTCGGAGTTTTTCAAAGCAAGAGATTTTATGGTTGTGGGGAACCAGTACTTGACCGATGAAACCATTTTGGAAATAGCTTCATTTTCTTCAAATACTAGTATTCTCGATGATTTAAGTGGGGCAGAGCTCCTGCTGGAGGGTCATGAAATGATCCTTGAGGCCAGTATTGAAAGTAAGTGGTGGTGGTGGCAACCTAGAGTTGTTCTGACCATAGAAGAGAAGATTCCTCTTGCACTACTAGCTGGTCCGCTGCTGATACCTGTCGACAGAGAAGGAAACACCCTTCCTTTGGATCCAGGCCGATATCATTTTGACCTGCCTCTTATGAGGATAGAAGGAAGCCAGGGAGATGAGTCAGAAGAGGCACAGATCAAGGCTATGGCATTGGAGTTGGACAGGTTGGCTACTGACAATCCTTCTTTTACAAAGGACATGTCAGAGATATCGATTGACGGTGATGGAAACGCGGAGGTGATTTTAGATAGAGATATTGTGGTTCGATTCACACCACCGTTGTCGCGTCAAACATTAAAAGCAGGGTTAGCTGCTTTAGCAGATGCGAAAAAACGTCAACTTATAGATGTCACCATAGTAATTGACCTGAGATTTGAAGATCAGATTGTGGTTTCTTATGGGCAAGGAGGTAGGCAGTGAATCCTATCCTCATAGCTGGTGTAGATCTGGGAACCACTAAAACTTGCGCGGTGATTGCCGAGGTCCCTCAAGATCCAATGCTTAGAAGGGAAATCAATATACTGGGGGTCGGACAAGCGAGGACTGTTGGTATGCAGGAAGTGATTACTCACATAGATGAGACCACTGAGTCTATAAAGAACGCTCTAGCGGAGGCAGAGCTAATGGCTGGTGCAGAAGTGGACAGAGTCTACGTAGGTGTTAGAGGCGATAATATACAAGCTATGATGTCACCGGGTATAGTTGCGGTCCAGGGGGATGAAATTTCTCGTCACGACATAGAAAGGGTTCATGAAGTGGCAAGAGCGGTGGCATTCCCCCCCGATCGTGAACTGATTCATGCGATTCCACAGGAGTACGTGGTAGATGGGCAAAGAGGAATCAAGGATCCCTTAGGAATGATGGGTACAAGATTAGAAGCAGAATTATATTTAGTCACTGTATCAGCACTAGCCGCAGAAAATATCAGAAGATCTGTTCACAGGGCTGGTTATCAGGTTGAAGATTTAATTTTGGAACCGTTGGCAGCAGCAAGGTCTGTTCTGACGGTAGATGAAAAAGAAGTAGGAGTCGCTTTGGTAGAAATAGGGGATGCTACCACTAATATAGCGGCCTATGTCGATGGTGAGATCAGACATCTAGCAGTTCTTCCTTTAGGCGGACATACGGTCACCAATGATCTCGTTCAAGGCTTATCGATTCCATTTGTAGAAGCAAAGAAAACGAAGGAGTTATTTGGGATAGCATGCTCACAGTTGGTTGATCCGAAAGAGATGATCGAATTACCAGGTCTCGTCGGAGGACAGACCAGACAGGTAGCACGAGAGCTAATAGCCCATGTGATAGAGGCTCGCATGGATGAACTGTTGGTTATGACTCGTGCTGAACTACAGAGAGAAGGACTACTATCAAAATTGAATGCTGGAATTGTCCTTTCTGGAGGTGCATCTGCCCTCCAGGGAGTCAACAGCCTCGCACAACAGGTTTTCGCTGCTCCAGTGCGAAATGGTTCTCCGGGAGAAGAACTAGCGGGGATAGCTGATTCCGTAGCAAGACCAAAATTTTCGACCGCCGTGGGATTGGTTCTAAGTGGGTTTGATCGATATAAGGAAACAGGCTTTGGTTCTTCAAGCCTTTCTTCTGGCCTGATTGGCAAGATGAGAAAATGGTTGAGGGAATTCTTCTAATGGTACGTTTAATATTTCACTTTATCGTAGGAGTGTTGACTGATGAAAAAATTTGAATTTGATGATACAGAACTTCAGACTGCCCGTATGAAGGTTATTGGTGTGGGTGGAGCTGGTGGCAATGCAGTAAACAGGATGATTGATGAAGACTTAGAAGGTGTAGAGTTTATCGCGGCCAATACGGATGCCCAGGCCCTTAGGAGCTCTAAGGCTCCAGTTACTATTCAGTTAGGACAAAACTTGACAAGAGGATTAGGGGCCGGTGCTCGTCCTGAAATTGGACGACAGGCCATTGCTGAAAGTGATGAAGAAATTCGTCGAGTATTAGAAGGAGCAGATTTAGTTTTTGTGGCTGCTGGCATGGGGGGTGGTACAGGTACTGGGGCGGCTCCCATTGTAGGTGAGATCGCCCGAGAAATGGGAGCATTGACCGTGGGTGTAGTCTCTAAACCATTTTCTTTCGAGGGTAAAACAAGGGAACGGCAAGCAGAACAAGGAATAGCCGAATTGCGCAGAAGTGTAGACACTATGATAGTTGTACCCAACAATCGTCTTATGTCAGTAGTGCCTCAGGGGACATCGTTTAGAGATGCTTTAAAAAAGGCGGATGAAGTTCTGCTTAACGCAACAAGAGGAATCAGTGATCTGATAAAAAACCCTGGGGAAGTGAATGTAGATTTTGCCGATGTCCGTACAATAATGGCATCTCGTGGCCCTGCTTTGATGGGTTCTGGATTTGGCGAAGGTGAGGACAGAGCTCAGGAAGCGGCTCAAGAAGCTATCTCCTCTCCTCTTTTGGATGAGGTGTCTATAAAGGGTGCCAGGGGTGTCCTGATCAATATTACAGGAGGGATGGACTTAGCCATTGATGAAGTGCATAAAATATCAACAATCATACACGATGAAGTTGGAGAGGAAACAGAAATTATTTTCGGTATGGTCCATGATAAAAAGCTTAAAGGACAGGTCAGAGTGACCGTAATAGCAACGGGTTTTGATGATGTGACTGAGGCCCAATCTTCCGCAGTCGATGCACCCATCATCTTGAATCCTGCCTATTCTATTGCCGTTAATCAGAGCAAAACTCCAATTCAAAGTCCTGTTAGGGCAAATGTTTATCAAGGAGAAATAGCAGAGGGTGTAGGTGGTGAAGAGAGCCTTGCTAAGGTAGTTCCATTGACCCCTCTTACCGAGAGTATTATTACACATCAAGAAATTGGTGAACTCGACGTCCCAACCTTCATTCGCAGACAAATGGACTGATTGCTACTCCATTGTTTGGATTGAAGTGATAGTTTATGTGGTAGTGGGATTTGTTTCCCTACTACAGGGTTCATGTTTGGTTTTGGTTCTGGAGGAAATTTAGTGTCTCAAAGCCCTAGGATTATTTCATCGCTCCGCGGCATTGGATTGCTTCTGCTGGCGGGTTTGGCCCTCTTAGTCCGAGGGAAGGAGCTTCCCACTGTTGAGCTAGGTTATCCGATCTCTGCGGAGCTTCGCGAAGATGAATTTGTCTACGAGTTGAAAACGAATCAGACTTTGGGAGATGTTTTCACTAAGTTTTTGAGTCCCAATGACCAAGATGCCTTGCTGTCAGAACTACGGGCACATATCGACCCAAGACGGGTGCGCGAGGGGACTACTGTGACAGTGAGAAGTGTGCGTGGAGATTTAGCAGGTCCTAAATCGGTGGAAGTCACCTTGAACGCCGATGAGACTGTGCAATTGGTTTCGCGTAGCGAGTCATGGGTCTCCCAATTGATTAGCACGCCAACTACGGTTGATACGATTTGGGCTTCTGGTGAAATTGAATCCTCACTTTGGAACTCTCTGCTTAGGAATAGTCATCTATCTCAAGTTGATCCAACAGATCGTGAGAAGTTAGTTCTTGAACTGAATGATGTTTTTAAATGGCAGGTTGATTTTGTCCGTCAGATTCAATCGGGAGATTCATATCGATTTGCTTTCCAGAGGGAAGTGAGGGCGGGTGGCACCATGAGAACAGGGCACGTACTTGCTGCTGAGCTTGTTAACCGAGATAGAAGTTATACTGCTGTCTGGTTTGATCCTAACGGAGATGGAGAAGGAACGTATTACGATCTAGATGGGAAATCGGTTAGAGGCGCCTTCTTGCTAAGTCCTATTGAACTGCGTCACCGTATTTCAAGTCGTTTCACGAATAGTCGTTTTCATCCTGTTCTTAGGACATGGCGTGCTCATAGAGGTGTAGATTATGCTGCGCCGACAGGAACACCTATCCAATCCACTGGGAATGGAGTGGTAGTTCACAGAGCCAGAGGATCTACTTATGGGAATAGGATTGACATTCAACATCCAAATGGGTGGACCACCAGGTATGCCCATATGAATGGTTTTTCTTCAGGTATCACAGTGGGTAGCAGGATTAAACAGGGAGATGTTATCGGTTACGTTGGAATGACTGGTTTGGCCACTGGTCCTCATCTGCATTATGAAATGTTACTGCACGGGCGGCATGAAGATCCCTTGGCTGTTGATCTTCCATCTGGCGATCCAGTTCCAGAAGATCAATGGGACAAATGGCAACTACAAAGTAGTGAAAGGGTGGCTTTCTTGAAGGGGCTGGCTTCCGATCCA
>CAWWAX010000071.1:0-7848 GCA_963935005.1 uncultured bacterium
GACCTGAAGTCCTTTCCTCCATCCAACAAATCGGTAAACAAGGTGGATTTACGGCCCTACACTTTGCTGCAAGAGATGGCAATATAGAATCAGCACGACTCTTGATCAAAGGAGGTGCGGATGTCAATAAAACCACGATAGGTGATCAATCTAGCCCTCTTTTAGTAGCAGTCATTAATGGGAATTACGATCTCGCCAAAGAACTTCTGGAGGCTGATGCCGATCCGAACATTCTTAGTGATGACGGAGCTGGTCCCTTGTTCGCCACCTTAAACATTGAGTGGTCTTTGAGAACTTGGTACCCTCAGCCCCAGGCTTTCCGCCAGCAGAAAACCGATTATCTAGAGCTAATGGAACACTTACTACTTGCTGGAGCGGACCCAGATCAAAGAGTCAGTACTCACATCTGGTACGCTGCATATAATGCTGGGAGAATGGGAGTAGACTTTTCCGGAGCAACCCCCTTTTGGAGAGCTTCATATGCCCATGACGTAGAAGCCATGAAATTGCTAGTAGCACATGGAGCGGACCCAAATATCTGGACATACAACATTATCGACCCCCGAAGAAGATTCTTTTTGGGAAATAACCAACCAGAGGATGAGGAAGACCCTTCAGGCCTTCCTCCAGTAGAGCATGGAGGTTTGGGTGTCCACCCTCTACACGCAGCTACTGGAGTCGGATTCGGTAGCTCTCGTGTTGCCCAGCAACACAGAGGAGTTCCTGACGGTTGGCTACCTGCGGCAAAATATTTAATTGAAGAACTTGGGGTTGATCCTAATCTCCGTGATAAAGACGGTTATTCCGCCCTTCACCATTCAGCTGCTAGAGGAGATAACGAAATCATCCTCTATCTTGTATCGCAAGGTGCTGACGTTCACGTAATCAGCCGCCGGGGTCAAACTACCGCAGACTTGGCGAATAGTCCGGAGCAAAGGGCCCAACCTCACCCAATAACCATCGCATTATTAGAAAAGCTCGGCTCGAAGAATAACCACAATTGCCGATCCTGCGGCGGCTAAAATCCCTAGATGCGGAAATAATCAAAATGAAAATCTTTAATAAATCGACCTTTATAGCATTGTTTCTATCGTTCGCATCTTCTGATGCACAAGCCCAGAACAGTACTTGGAATAACTATACTCTGGAAGGAATCGGGGGCGTGTTCGTTCGCACCTCTACAAATGCTGCGTGCGAACTAGCTGGGATAAGTACTAACGAAACCCAGGCCGTTGTCGAACGAAGTTTGTTAGAGTCTGAAGTCGAACTTTTAACAGAACAGGAGATGCTCCGAAACCCAGCCTTGCCAGAATTACGAGTTTCTTCACAGTGCTTAGTAGATCAAGGTACTGTGGCCTACTTCATTTCAGTCAGAATGCACCAGTCTATCCAAATGACCCGCGATTCCCAAATCAGTTTGCCAGAAGGAGTGACTTGGTATTCTACAGGAATGGGAATTGGTTCAGCAGAAGATCTCCAGGCAAACATAGTCGAGACGGTACAAGCAGAGATTGAAAGCTTTTCAGCAGCATACCTGGAAGCCAATTCTGATGAAGCTGAAGGCCCGTCCAACAATAACTAGAGAGTAGAGCGACCGCCCTCGGTGAATCTATTGATCTAATCTTAAAGGCCAGTTTTTCATCTGTCTGGGCGCACCAATTCCTTGGCCAATCGAATAGCGTCATCCGCTTCAGACCCCTGCATCAATAAAGCCAGAAATCCTTCGTCCAGCCTTTGCTGCACATTCCCGACGTTGGCTGTAATCATGTCTGGCAAACCAACCCTCGTTGCTTCAGCAAGAACGTTTAAATTACCCTCTTCGCTCGCCTCCCTGTCCCCACTCAACGCCCTGGTCAAACTCCCTATCCCACAGGCGAGAATACTGTATCCTTGCACGTCGGCCATTTGAGCCGCCAACCCCACCGCCACTGGGTCCTCGATCATGATCATTGCCAGTTTTTCACCTGTCGGATTTGTGGGTGACCATACCTCAATATCCAAATGCTGAAAGAAACCAGCTACCATTTGAGCTTCTTCCACATTTCGTACATGTGGAAATACGACCCCATCTGCCCCCAAATCCATAATTTCTTCGACCCTTCTTTTTGTCAGTTCTTCACCATCGTTAGCAATAGAGGGAATGCGCACCAACAATGTTTTTCTGGGTGACTCCTGGTAGGCCTTTAGGCCCTCGACCATCACTTTAACAGCTTCAGAGTCATAAGATGCTTCCAGGTTAAGAAAGACAAAGTCATACAAAGGATTTTCAGCCAAAGCTCTAGCACTTTCCAAAGTATAAAATGGTGTAGGGCGCGCCTCTCCAGAACTTCTTGAACCTCCTGGCCTTGGTTCACTCGGAGCGAAGACTCCGAAAACTGGATCACCTCGCATCCAGGAGGCAATCACTGGATTCTGGTGCTCAAAATCAGTGGAAGAGCAACCCATGAGCATGACACAGACAAGAACCGTGCCCAGCCTGGGAAGTCTAATGACACCTAAGACCGATTCGAATGTCATGAGGCCCTCTTTTAATGATCTCAAAATAGGTCTGAATTCATGACCTTACTCCACGCAGCTACGAAGTCTGTCACAAATTTCTCTTTAGAGTCTTCACAGCCATAGACTTCGGCAATAGCTCGCAGCTGAGAATTTGATCCGAACACCAGATCAACTCGGGTGGCAGTCCTAACCACTGCACCCGAAGCACGATCAACCGCTTCATAAGAATTGCTTCCTGTTGGACTCCACTCGACACTCATATCAAGCAGGTTAATAAAAAAGTCATTGCTTAATCTACCTGGAGTTTCAGTAAAGACACCGTGATCATCCGTGCTGATACCCAGGGCCCTCATACCACCGACAAGCACAGTCATTTCTGTCGCCGTAAGCCCGAGCAACTGCGCTCTGTCAAGCAGCATCTCTTCAGGACTGATCGAAAACTCGGTCTTTTGATAATTGCGGAAACCATCAGCAACAGGTTCAAGTACTGCAAATGAGTCTACGTCCGTTTGTTCCAAAGAAGCATCTCCACGGCCAGGAGTAAATGGCACACTCACTCCCGATGCTCGCTCAATAGCTGTATTCCCTGCAAGAACGATAACGTCTGCTAAAGACGCGGTACTCTCCGTAGCAATCTCTTGCAACACACACAGTACACGAGCGAGCTGGGTGGGCTTGTTGACTTCCCAGTCCTTCTGGGGAGCTAGTCGAATCCGAGATCCGTTAGCACCACCTCTCATATCTGAACCACGGAATGTTGAAGCACTAGCCCAAGCTGTTTCTACCATCTCCTGGACCGTCAATTCACTTGCCGCTATCCGCTCCTTAACGAGGCCTACATCATAGTCAGTATTACCTTCAGGAACTGGATCCTGCCATATAAGTTCTTCCTCAGGTATTTCAGGACCCATATACCTTGAACGGGGACCCATATCACGATGGATCAGCTTGAACCAAGCACGAGCGAATGCTTCTGCAAATTCTTCTGGATTGGCATGAAAACGTTTTGAGATCTCCTTATAGATTGGATCTTCCCGCATTGCCATATCTGCTGTTGTCATCATCGTCGGCACACGTACTGAAGCGTCTTCCGCATCTGGTGCGAGATCCTTTGGTTCAGGATTTACAGCATGCCATTGATATGCACCCGCTGGGCTCTTAACAACCTGCCATTCGTAACCCAGAAGTAGATCGAAATAGCCGTTATCCCACTGAGTTGGATTGGCAGTCCAGGCTCCTTCGAGGCCGCTCGTGATACTATCCCTACCTATACCTGAGCCATGTGCATTTTTCCAGCCCAATCCCAGTTCTTCAACTGTAGCACCTTCTGGTTCTGCTCCCACAAGACCAGCGTCCCCGGCACCGTGTGCCTTTCCAAAAGTGTGTCCTCCTGCAGTAAGGGCCACCGTCTCTTCATCATTCATAGCCATACGGCTAAATGTTTCTCTTATATCTTTTGCACTTGCAAGTGGGTCTGGATTGCCGTCTGGCCCTTCAGGATTCACATAAATCAGGCCCATCTGAACTGCAGCCAGTGGATTCTCAAGTTCACGCTCACCAGTATAACGTCTATTGCCAAGCCACTCTGCCTCTTTGCCCCAGTAGATATCCTCCTCTGGCGCCCAAATATCCTCTCTCCCTCCACCGAAGCCGAAAGTTCTACCACCCATTGATTCAATAGCCACATTGCCCGCTAGGATCAACAAGTCAGCCCAGCTAATCTTTGTGCCGTACTTTTGCTTAATAGGCCAAAGAAGCCTGCGCGCTTTATCCAGGTTTCCATTATCTGGCCAACTGTTCAGTGGTGCGAAGCGCTGTGCACCAGTGCCACCTCCACCTCGGCCGTCACCTATCCTATAAGTACCTGCTGCATGCCAAGTCATGCGGATAAAGAATGGCCCATAATGACCATAATCTGCAGGCCACCACTCCTGTGAATCCATCATAAGATGATGGAGGTCTTCTTTTAAGGCACCGTAGTCCAGCTTCTTAAACTCTTCTCGATAATCAAAATCCTCACCCATAGGGTTAGCTTTTTTATCATGCTGATGGAGAATGCTTAGGTTCAGCTGGTTCGGCCACCAGCGCTTGTTCGATCTCGACCCTACAGTGTGCTGAGATCCTCCAGAAAACGGACATTTACCTTCGCTGTCTTTACCCATACGTAAGACCCCCCTTACAATCAATTAGCTACGAAAATCGTTCTACTCCGACACAGCTCTATTATTTACAATTAACAATCTAAAGATCTTCTATTTTGCCGTAAGTTATAAAAACTCACAGATTATCAAATGATGTGCAGCGAAGATAATGGCCGAACTAAAAATTAGGAACCTTAAACACATATAAAGCATTGCCACTCGTGGGATGTCGGAGTTCTGGACTCAGAAGCCTGGCCACTGTCCTAGGGCTTCCCCCACCCACACCACTACTTACAGCAACGTACTGCTCTCCATCAACTGCAAATGAGACAGGAAAACCTTGGACAGAAGTCCCTAGCCTAGTTTCCCATAAAACTGCGCCAGTTCTCACATCATGCGCCCTAAAATAACGGTCTACGTCTCCTACAAAGGCCAAGCCACTACCAGTAGTCAAAACCGAGGTGAGATAGGCTGCTCTTTGCTCAATGCTCCAAACTTCTTCGAAATTATCTACATCGTAAGCGGCTAGCTTGCCTAATTTTCCTTCTGTACCAGGCATTTCAAACCACTCCCTGTCGGCACCAGTACCGCCAGATCCCACCTCCAATACCACTGGACGTGCGGCTATCCTCAAGCAACTTTGAGACATCGGGACAATCAATGAATTGCTTTCAGGACTGTATGCCATCGCTTGCCAATTGTGCCCCCCGGCAGTGCTAGGACAAACAGAGAGCGTGTCACCTATACCTGCAGATGCTATGTCTTCTCGATAGCGCACCTTACCTGTTCGACGATCGACATTTTCAAAAACATTTTGGTAAATAGTCTCTTTTAGATCTAAAAAAGTGCCAGTCACTCGGTCCAGTTTCCAAAAGATGCCATGCTTGCCCATCGCAAAAAGAAGCTTTTGATCATTCCGATCTATCAGAACTTGTTCAAATCCTTCGTCGAGATCTAAAGCCTCTCCTGGAATATGTTGTCGATACCAAACAATGCTCCCGTCGTCCGGGTTCAGAGCAAGTGTGGAATTAGAGTACAATGCTGGATCGTCAACTGTAAGGCCTCTGCTCACGGGAACCCAAGGTTTAGCCTGAGCAGTTCCCCAGTAAATCAGTCTCAATTCTGGATCGTAACTTCCCGTGGTCCATGCATCCACACCACCTCTGAGTTCAAAAGGAAGGGTACCCCACGTATTTCCCCCTGGCTCTCCAGGTTTAGCAACCGTAAAGGTTCTCCAAACTTCGTCTCCAGTCTCAGCATCGTGGGCTGTAATAAAACAGCTTTCCATATAGAATCGTGCACACCCATTTATCCCATTGATGATTTTCCCTTCAACCACAATTGGGCCGGATACGTTGGTAAAACCCTGACGATAGTCTGCGATCTGAGTTTCCCACACTGTTTCTCCAGTCCTAGCATCTAGGGCCAGCATGTAGGCATCGCTCGTGGCGACGAAAACTTTGTCCTCATAAAGAGCAAGATTTCTAAGCTGGCTGAAAAAAGGCACATTGAAGTCTTCTGCAAATTCTCTTCGATATTCCCAAAGAAGTGTACCAGTAACAGCATCCAAAGCTTGAATTATGTTGCGTGGATTGGCCAAATACATGATCCCATCACGAATAAGTGGAGTCGGCTGATTAGTACCAGGACCCATAGACCAAACCCATGCCAATCGCATACTACTTACGTTCTCTGGGGATATCTGATCCAGAGGGCTATATCCCCAAGCATCGTATGTGCGCCTGTACATGATCCATTCGGAGGGATCGGGCCTAATCAGATCCTCATCTGTAACGGATTTGAAGTCTGAAATTTCTCTCCAGGTATTAGTTACACCATAAGGCCCTCTCACGGGACTAGCCTGATCATTCTCAGAAATATCAATCATGGATGTACCTGACGCCGAGGACAAAAGAGTACCCAGGGAATCCACCGATTCAGAGTTGAGCAATTTTCCGTTTGCTGGAACCCCATTTGCATTCAATAGGTAAACTGCAACCGCATCGTAGTCATCTGCGTTTAAGGACATCGGTGACATCGGTGGCATGGCTCTAATTTCTTCAACCAACATTTCAAAAGATCTTTGGGCCCATACCGATGTAAAATTAGGGCCCGCAAGTGGAGGAGCTTCGAACGACCCCTGAAAGCTCGAAAGATGGCAGCTGGCACACTGACTCTCATACACCATTTTCCCCCGCTCATTTTGAACCGGAGACATGTGCAGGCTGTATGACGGGTCGACCTGTGCCAAAACTTGCACAGTCGAGGAAAGACCCATCAAACAGATACTTGTGAGGATTGTCCCCTTGAAAATCACTATCTCTCCTATTTTCTAATACAGTAGGTGCCTGTCACAATAAGATTATATAGCTTGAGAGAACAGATTAAGAACATAATGACCCCATAGTTAACAGATGGGTCATGTGAAAAATGGAGTGACATGCATTTACTAAAATACTTTCCTGGACGTGGGACGCTTGTCAGCCTTCTTCTCTTTCTTGGTTGTGATCCATCCTCAAACGTCGACGTGGTACATTCGGTCAATTTTGAAGTGGCCGAAGCTACTATCACGGAACTGCATGACAATTTGTTGAAGGGTCAAGTATCTAGCCTTGACCTAGTAAACGCATATTTAGACCGTATAAATAAATACGACAAAAATGGCCCCAAATTGAATTCCATCATCCTGCTGAATCCAAATGCTCAGGAGCAAGCCATTACTTTGGATAGAGAGAGAGAAGAAAAAGGGATGAGAGGGCTACTTCACGGAATACCAATTCTCCTCAAAGACAATTACGAAACGAGGGATATGCCCACTAGTGGGGCCTCCATAGCTCTCTCGTCTTTTTTCCCAGAAAGTGATGCATTCCAGGTAAAAAAACTCCGAGAAGCTGGCGCCATCATTCTCGGTAAAACCAACATGCACGAACTGGCCGCTGGAATCACCACAATAAGTTCACTTGGAGGACAAACCAAGAATCCATATGACATAAGCAGGAATCCGGGCGGCTCTAGCGGTGGCACAGGAGCGGCGATAGCCGCAAGTTTTGCGGCTATCGGATGGGGTAGTGACACCTGTGGTTCTATTCGCATCCCAGCTTCCAATAATAATCTTTTTGGACTTCGTCCAACCAAAGGATTAGCGAGTACTCAAGGAATTATACCACTGTCCCATACGCAGGATGTTGGTGGGCCTTTAGCTCGCTCA
>CAWWAX010000072.1:0-7796 GCA_963935005.1 uncultured bacterium
AGGAATTATACCACTGTCCCATACGCAGGATGTTGGTGGGCCTTTAGCTCGCTCAGCAAAAGATCTTGCAATTGGACTCAACGCCATCGTAGGCCAAGATCCTGAAGACCCCTACACCAGTATTCTTACAAATACCAATACACCCGATTTTGTTGCCGCCTTGGATAAAGACGCCCTGAAGGACTCCAGAATCGGCATACTCACGTCGTTATTCGGTGATGAACCGGCAGATCAGGAGATTGGACTTTTAGTCAAACAAGCCATCACGAAAATGGGCGAGCTTGGAGCTCAGGCCATGGAAGTCTCGATACCAAAACTAGAATCCATGTTACAGGGTTCCAGTGTTATTGCCCATGAGTTTAAATGGGACCTGATCGATTATCTGGAAGCTTCAGAAGCACCACCCGTCAATTCTTTGGAAGAAATTGTTGAACTAGGTCTTTTCCACGTTGCTATGGAAGGAACCTTCCGCCGACGAATGTTTGATGAAGAAAGAGAAGATCCCCAATATCGACAAGCCTTGGAGAAACAAGAAGCTCTACGAAAAGCCGTTATTACCCTCATGGAGACAATGGACTTAGACGCTCTTGTATACCCGACTATGCGCAGGCCAATCGCCATAATTGGAGCTCCTCAGGCAGGATCAACCTGTCAGCTAAGCGCTTCCACTGGCTTGCCAGCACTTAGCGTTCCAGCTGGCTTCACCAAGGACGGGCTTCCATTTGGTATAGAACTCTTGGGACTTCCGCTGACCGATGCTAAACTGGTAGCACTTGGTTACTCTTTTGAACAAAACAGCGACAATCGACAGCCTCCTGCATTGAAACCAGGTTTATCGGAGCTCCATTTTTCGACCCAATTACAATCGGAGACAACCTATGAAGCCAATTTTACTTTTTACACTGAGACCAATAAGCTGACTTCTTCAGTTGCATTCACAGATCCTAGCCTGGGAGATATCTATGCTGTTGGACTGCAGTTATCAGAAGGTCCGGAAGTTGGCGGAATCATCGACAGGATTGGTCCTGAAAATTCCTCAACAAGAGATATGGGGAATTTTTTAGGGACTAGCGAAATTCTACTGGATCCTACTACGGTCATGAAACTCAAAGAAGGTGGAATCTTTCTTGCTGTATTTAGTAGTAGATATCCCAAGGGGGAGCTAAAAAGTCCGCTAACGATTGACGATTCCACAAAAGCTTTACTTAGGCTACGTTCTTCCATTGATATTAACTAACTCACCTTCCCTTCAAAGAATTCCAGCAAGTTGATAAGATCTACCTGGTCGATTTTTCTATTTTGGCTTCCGCTCTCTGTCCAGTGGCTCATGATGGCCACGGAAGGCCCTTTCTTGGCCGCAGTCATCGCGAGGCTAGCTGACCCAACGGTTAATTTAGCAGCCTACGGTGTTGCTTTTGCTTTTGCGATTCTGATTGAATCTCCTGTCATCATGTTGATGAGCGCTTCCACAGCACTGGTTAACAATGCTCAAACTTACAGGAAGCTCCGTAAATTTATGCACGTCATGAATGCAACAGCAACAGGATTTCTTGTGATTGTGTTGATTCCACCTGTTTATAATTGGCTTGCTGTAGGGCTCTTAGGGTTACCAAAAGAAGTAACTCAATTGACATATGGGGCCTTGTGGATTCTTCTCCCGTGGCCCAGTGCTATCGGCTATCGCCGATTTCTTCATGGCCTGCTGATCAGAGCTGGACGTACACGCTTGTTGGCGTACGGAACGATTTTCAGGCTGAGTGCCATGTGCCTTACAGCAACGATCCTTTACTCTCTCATGGACCTACCTGGGGCTTGGATCGGAGCAGCTTCACTATCACTTGGAGTGGCCGCAGAAGCAGTAGTTGCACGCATCATGGCGACCAGTACTATCAAAGAACTTGATGCAAAAACTAGTGCCCCAGATTCATACTCTGAAAAACAATTACACTACCCCGAGATAATTCAGTTCTATTATCCCTTAGCGCTGACATCCTTCATAAGCTTAACAGTTCAACCTTTACTAACTTTTCTAATGGGAAGAGCCCCATCACCACTAGAGTCACTGGCTGTTTTCCCTGTCGTACACTCTCTTTCTTTCTTCTTTAGATCCTTCGGTCTCAGTTATCAAGAAGTTGCCTTGGCCGTCCTCGAAGAAAACCAAGGGAATTTTCCTAGATTGGCTAGATTTGCAGTCTGGTTAGGAATTTCAACCTCTGTCGGAATAGCTCTGATAGCTTTTACTCCTCTCTCAATTGTTTGGTTTGAACAGGTGGCTGGGCTTAAACCGGATCTGGCTGAACTAGCCACTACATCACTAAAAATCTTAGTGCCAGTTCCAGCACTTTCGGTGTTCTTGTCGTTCCTTCGATCTATCTATATCCAAAGCAGAATAACACACCTGATCACAACCGCTACTATTGTTGAAGTTACGACCCTCGCACTAATCTTTATTCTTTCAGGGTGGATCCTTGACCTAGCTGGAGTTATTTCGGCATTCTGGGCATTTCTAGGAGGACGAATAGCGGGTGTCCTCTACCTACTCAAAGACATCAGGCAATGCCGTTTTGCGGGACTTTCTGATTAAGAAATTCAGACCTGAGATTCAATAGCTATCCTGGCCTTCTCGGCCACCATAGCTATCTGCCGCACAGCAACGGATAATCCCGCTACAGATATTGCGTCTTCAGACTTCATATCATCAATCAAAGAACAGAATAATCTATGGTCTCGTGAGTAGATGTTCATTTCATTCTCTTTCTCGATAGCTACTAGTTTGGTGCGAGTAAGATTATAAAGATGGCGATTCAAGTCTTCTAAAAGAGTATTCGCTGCCCGTTCTTCCCATCTATCGCTGTGAACAACTTCTAGAATCTCCTTCATCAGCCAACGTACCTGGAACCCATCAGCTATTTCATAATAAGTCTCAGCAGCTAAAGACAACTCTGAATTGGTATCTTCAGCCACCTGTACCACCACTAGCAACTGATCAAAGAATTGCAATTTGACCAAATGATCCGCAACGGCACCAGTGACACCCTGACTTTTTAGTTGGAGAAGATGCTTGTCAAAATCTGAACGATCTTGACCTGAAACAAAATCTGAAAATGTATTCATCAATTGATTGATCTTGGGTTGGCTCTGTTGAACAATCCCTGCTGCGTCAGCATCCATATCCAAATTGATCAGTGACCATCGAATTGATCGCTCTAATACCTCAGAAAAACTCACCATCCATTGATAGAATAGTCCATGCGGCAGATTGTCAGTGGCTTGAGAAATCGCTTGTTTGTGATCAGTCAGGCGAGCTGACACCAGCCAAGCCCGCACCACATCTGCTGGTGTCCGATTCATGTCTCTGGAGATTCGATGTACGAAAGTGCACCCCATCAGTCCAGTGACGTCATTCGTCATTTGCGATGCAATGATCTGACGTCCCAGTCGATGATTACCCAATCCACCATCACTAATTACCGCTAGCGCTTCTTCTGGAAAATAATCTCTGAGATAATCCTGTGTTGCTGGATCATCAGGCAGTCTGCTCCGAAGAAGTAAACTCATAAGCTTCATTTTGACGTACGCCATCACAACGTAAAGCTCAGGACGAGTGAGTGATCGACCTTTACCCTCAATTCGTGCACACAAGGTTTCCCAAGACGGAAGATCTTCCTCTTCTCTAGTCAAATCTCCCGATTTTTCCAAAAAAGATATTACATCACGAAAATCATCTGGCTCAACTCTAGCCCGAATTTCGTCTAATGATACCGTTACACTTTGAACCTTATTATCCTCAAGGACTAGTAACGCCACAGCATCCGTCAGTTGTTCCAGGAGGGTGTTTCTCTCTGCCTTTGTCATTGTACCAGACCTAACTTCCTGGCCCAATAATATTTTTAAGTTCACCTCTCTATCCGAGAGGTTCACACCTCCTGAATTGTCTAATGCATCGGTATTGATCCGACCGCTTCTTAATGCAAAATCAATGCGAGCTTTCTGAGTAAAGCCCAAATTTCCACCTTCACCTACCACTCTACATCTGAGCTGATCTGCATCGACACGTACATTATCATTAGTAGAATCCTCTACATCTGAATCTTCTTCTTCTGATGACTTGACGTAGGTGCCTATTCCTCCGTTCCAAAGTAAATCTACTGGGGCCTGTAATACCGCACGCACCAACTCCTCTCCATTCAAGGCCTTAACATCTTCAGCTACTCCCAAAGCAACACGCACTTCAGGGGTTAGATTGACTTCTTTGACTTCCCTCGAAACGATCATTCCACCTGGACTAAGACAATTACGATCGTAGTCATCCCAGCTCGATTTACCCAACTGGAACAATCTGTCCCGTTCCTTATAAGAACTGGCCGCATCGGGGTTAGGATCTATAAAGATATGACGATAGTCAAAGGCGGCCTTAAGGTGTATCTGCTCTGAAAGAAGCATGCCATTTCCAAAAACATCTCCACTCATATCTCCTATCCCAACTACTGTAAACGGATCTGATTGAATATCTATTCCTTCTTCAGAAAAGTGCCGTTTAACACATTCCCACCCACCCCTGGCCGTAATACCGATCACTTTATGGTCATAGCCATTTGAACCTCCAGAAGCAAAGGCGTCATCCAACCAAAAATTGTATTCTTTAGCTACATCATTAGCCATATCAGAATACTTGGAAGTGCCTTTGTCTGCCGCGACTACCAAATAAGGATCGGGACCGTCCCAACACACCACAGTGTCGGGCGGCAACGGCGAACCATCTGTAGCTATGTTATCCGTGACGTCCAACATCCCTCTAATGAGAGTCTTGTACTGTTCTTTGGCCTCTTCAGCCATTTCAGAGGGATCAGCTGACTCATGGAGAGTGACGAAACCGCCCTTGGATCCAGCAGGTACGATCACTGAATTCTTGACCATTTGAGTGTTTACCAAACCTAGAACTTCTGTCCTAAAATCGTCGGGACGATCACTGTATCTAATCCCTCCTCGCGCTACCCGTGCACCCCTCAAATGAATCCCTTGCATTCTCGAAGATTGCACCCAGATCTCATACAAGAGGTTAGTACGTGCGACATCAGAACGATCGCGCACCGCTATCTTAAAAGAAAGATAGGGCACCCCCCCAGATCTCCTGTTGGGTACTTTCCCACCATACTTGTAATAATTCGTTCTCACAGAGGCATCGACGAGGGCAAGCATCCCCCTTAGAGCACGATCTTCAGAAAGAGATTTTACAGATCTCAGCGAATGCACCAGAATAGATTCAAGACCTTCGACTTCCTTCCTTCTTTCATCGATGGTCAACTGACTGCCGTCAAATTTAACTGCGAAGGTCTCAAAGAGTGTTCTAGAAATAGCTGGGTGCCTGATCAAAGATTGGGTCAAAGAGGTCCTACTCTGTACCATACCCAACTGAAAGGCGTAGGATGCATAAGCTCTTAAAACATCGACTTCTCTCCAGGAAAGACCAGATCGTAGTACTAAAGCGTTGAGACCATCATTACTGGAATCTCCAGCGCGAACTGCCAAAATCGCTTCGGCCAAAGAGGATCCCCCGTTCTGAACCATCAGTGCACCACCAGAACTCCGCTGCACAGAAAATGAATACACCGCAGCGTTTGGAATTTCTTCGCCCTCTATTTCGTAGGGAACTACCTCGATGACTCTCAAGGCCATGTTATCTAAAATTGGCATAAAATCCGACAGAACTAATTTTTCGTCAATCAAATACAATTTCATTTCCGTAGTAGTAGTGCCTTCACCATTCTCACCTAAACCATCGGAAAATGAAATCGAAGCTTTTAGCTCCTCGGACACCATCTCTTCCAGGACCAGGATGTCGTGCAAAGCAATTTCTGGGTCCGTAGCAGTTTTGTAATCAAGACCAAATGCCTCGGAATAAGCACGCACTAACTGACGGGCTTCATCCGCAGGCCTTACCCTTTCAAAACACCTTAGAAGTCGATCAGACCAAGAAAGGATTATCTCTTGAACAATCAGTTCAAGGTCTGTTGCATCAATAGTTGGCAATTTTTCAACTGATGGAGCTAGGTAGAAATGCAGACGAGCCTGGTCTCCATCCCCAAGGGTGAGATGATAGTTTAAAACTTGCGACTGAAAAGATCTGCTTAATTCTTTTTCTATAGCCCGGCGAACACTACCAGAAAACTTCTCTCTCGGAATGATCACCATCACAGATGTACCGCTGCGAACTGGATCTTGGTGAAGAGTCACCCTAACATCATCAGTGTTATAGGAGGTGAGAACCACTTGTGCGTCCGCAGAGATACGCTCGACAGACGAAAGGAACAGTTCTTCCTTAGGCATGGAACTAAAAATTGTATTGATAGCTTTGTAGTCGTGGGAGCCTTCCTTCGCCTCAACACTTTCCAAAACCATTTGTAATTTTCTTCGAAGAATCGGTATATCTTCAGCAGATTGTAGTTCTACTCTCGAGGTAAAAAGCCCGAGGAAAACACTCGTCTCTATCAACTCTCCTTTTTCGTCCAGCTTCTTCAAGCCGATATAATCGATCCGTGATAGTCTGTGTACTGTAGCCCGTGTATTGGTTTTAGTAACAACCAGATTAGGTCCTTCCTGCACTAAACCATCCATCTCCGCAGTCAGTTCATTTAGAGATATTGCGTCACCGTCATCAATGGACCGGAGAAAGCCCAGTTTCGAATCAGGGTCTATCCCCATCTTGTTTCTAGATGTTTTCCTATAGGTGCATGAACCCAGGAAAACAAAAGCACCTTCACGGAGCCAAGAAAAGAAGTCTCCTATTTCTAGAAACTCATCCCTAAGATCGACGGATTCTTTGGCTCGCAGTTTCAAATCCTCCATAGCCCCGTCGACTTCATCCAGCATACTTGAAAAATCGTCAGTAACCCGTATTACGTCCTCGAGACGTCTCCGAATTTGATCCGTCAAAGTGACTCGAGTTTCTGCATCTGTGATTTGGGTGATCTCACAATGGACTAGTGATTCTCTGGATTCACCCTCTTCAGAAGTACGAACGTCAATAACCTTTCCTTCTTCATTACGCACTGCGTGTATGACTGGATAAATTATATGCTCTATAGAAAGTTCTTGACTGTGGATGAACTCGCGCAGTGAATCGATTACGAAAGGTCTCTCCGAGATGTTGGTCCGAAAAACGGTTACGGGAGCATGCCAACCCTCATTGTCTGCGCCTGGATTGAAAACTTGAACGTCAACAGCTTCAGAGTCAGTAGATTGCAGAAACCTCCAAGCACCAAGAGTCATATGAGCCAAGGCATCAGGACTCCTCTTTTGCAGCAAAGATTCTGTCGCCTTAGAAAGAAAGATTTCTGCGAAAGATATTACTAATTTCAGTTCGTCGGATTCGACTTTACGCTCTAGCCGTCTGCGCATAGCTGTGAACGCACGAGACTCGCGACGCAAACGAACTACCGTTGATTTTGAAGTGTCACTCATGGCGAACTATCAACTTATCTACGCTGCCGTCCAGAATGGGATTAGAATACCCTCTTTGTACCAGCTTTAAAGATAAGTGGGCTTACTCAGCCCACAAGAACTAACCTTATCTGGGATTTCTTATCACTCGTTCAAAGTAGCCCAACATTGTTCTAGTCTTACTTTGTAGTTTCACCCATTGCGACATCAGTCCCAGCCGTATAGCCTGAGATATGTGTCTGACTGAAAACAACATCAACTCCCTAGAGCAATACAATTCCATGAGATTTCTCTGCACCGTGACTACCCCCTTATCAACTGGATACGCAACCTGACATGGATGCCCTATCTCTTAT
>CAWWAX010000073.1:0-7747 GCA_963935005.1 uncultured bacterium
TAGATTTTCCTAAGATACCTTTGGGAATCAAGAAAATGCTTCTATTATATACAACAGTTAACCATTATGAATTTTGTGTTACAAGGGCTTAGAAGCTTACATGGAATCCATCTACCTCGATCATGCAGCCTCAACTCCAATCCGTCCAGAAGTAAAAGAGGCCATGTTGCAAGCTCTATCGGAAGACATCGGAAATCCCTCTAGCCAGCACTATTGGGGGCGGAAGGCCAACCTGAGATTAGAAGAATCCAGAAGAAAAATAGCTAGCGCATTAGGTGCAGATCGAGGCGAAATCTATTTTGTTAGAGGAGGTACTGAATCTAACAATCTTGCTATTTTTGGAAGGGTCCAACTTGAATTGCAGCGAGGAATAACTCCTCGAGTGATAGTCTCCGAGATTGAACACAAAGCTGTCCTTGAGGCCTCTGCAAACTCGGTTAAACCAAAAGGAGAGATAACCTCTTTACCTGTGACCTCGGCTGGGAAATTGAATTTACAAAGCTTGGAAACCTTGTTACAACGACATACCACCATCATTTCAGTAATGGCTGTCAATAACGAGACAGGGATATGCCTTCCCATAAGGGAAATAGCAGAGATCGCCCAATCCCATGATGTCACTATGCATACAGATGCAGTCCAGGCCTGCGGAAAAATACCTATAAATCTCAGTGACATCCCTGTTAATCTATTATCTTTGAGCGGTCACAAAATCTGTGGACCAAAAGGGACAGGGATTCTTTTCGTAAGAAACGGTACTACTATGGCACCACTAATCTTTGGAGGGGGACAAGAGAGTGGCCTTAGGCCTGGAACGCCAGATGTCGTAGGGGCCATCGGCATCTCCACAGCCTTAGAACTCAGCGTACAAGAACAAGCGGCAGAATGCAGCCGCCTCACCCACCTCAGAGATACACTAGAAAGTGCACTAAAGACTGCAATCAGTGATTTAAAGGTTCACGGAGATGGTGAAATCAGGGCTCCCCATATCTCGAATGTGGGAATCCCTGATCTAGATAACGAGACACTACTCGCTAACTTGGACATGGAGGGTATTTCGGTTTCTTCAGGTTCCGCCTGCACAAGTGGAATCAACACAGGTAGCCATGTATTGGAATCTATCTACGGTGACTTGGATAATACCGCAGTTATTCGTTTCAGCCTCGGTCTATCTACAAGTGTTGACGATATTCATAACGCCATCAAAGCTACCAAATCGGTGGTCTCACGCATGCGAACACAGCTGAATTGAAAATGAAAAAGAAACGTATACTTGTAGCGATGTCTGGCGGAGTCGACTCATCTTTGGCCGCGGCACTTCTTGTAGAAAAAGGATTTGATGTGGTTGGAGCTACCATGAAGACATTCTGCTACTCGGAAACCGCTAGTTCTTCGAAGACTTGCTGCGGACTGGACGGAATAACCGATGCACGCAGTGTCTCCGATGTTCTGGGAATCCCCCATTATGTCTTTGATGTAGAAGAACACTTTACAAATCACGTTATAGATGATTTCGTATCCGAATATTCAGTGGGAAGGACTCCCAACCCTTGTGTGCGATGTAACTCCAATACAAAATTTCCAGACCTTCTAGAAAAAGGAAGGAAACTGGGCTGTGACGGTATTGCTTCTGGACATTATGTCAGAATAACTGATAACACGTTAAATCATCGAGTACTCTCAAGAGGATCAGACCGGAAAAAAGATCAGTCTTATTTCCTTTGGGATATACCTAAAACGATGTTGCCCTTTCTCCATTTCCCCCTTGGAAACTTGGACAAGGAAACCGTCCGAAAGAAAGCTCGCGACCTCGATTTGATGACAGCTGACAAACCAGAATCACAGGAGATCTGTTTCGTTCCAACGGGGAACTACCGGGATCTACTCGAGCGTCAACTTCCAGCACTCCATCCTTCCCTACAACCAGGACACCTAGTGACTTTAGATGGTGAAATCGTGGGGACTCATGAAGGATTCGCCAACTACACGGTGGGACAACGTAAGGGTTTGGGTGGTGGTCGTTCAGATGTCTTTTACGTGGTTGAAATCAAGCCATCCACTAGAGAAGTAGTCATAGGAACGGAAGAACAGTGTTTTTGTCCTGGCCTAGAAATTAGGAACTTGAACTGGTTGGACAACCCACCTGATTCTAAGTCAGAAGTAGGTGTTCAGATCCGCTATAGGTCGCTGGATGTGCCTGCTACAATTCTATCCATAGACGAATCATCAATTGTTTTAAAATTCGACCAACCTCAGCGTGCTGTGACACCTGGGCAATCGGCTGTATTCTTTTCTGGAGAACAGGTGCTGGGAGGAGGGCGTATTGAGTCTGCCCTAGATCGACAGGAGCTATCTCTCAGGCTCTAAATATGCCAATCCCCTAAGAATTCATCCCCGAAACATCCGTGACCTTCTCAACGTATTGCCTTTCCTCTTCGGTTAACTGTTTAGGAATTTTAACATTCACTTCCACGTAATGATCCCCCACTCGACCATCACGTTCTAACCCTCTGCCCCTTATTTTGAACTTGGTACCACATTGTGTTCCTTCTGGAATATTCAAACGAACATTATTGCCGTGTACTGTTTTTAAGAGCAAATCAGTTCCAAACATGGCTTGCCTCAAATTAATTTTCTCAGTCATAAAAATATCTAGATTTTTTCTGTGGAAGACTTTATCTGGTTTTACTTTAAAGTTGATAATTAAATTCCCCGGGTTACCTCCCTTGATTCCTCGCTCTCCTTTTCCAGAGATTCTCAGTTTCGATCCAGAATCAATACCTTTGGGTACTCGAATATGTAAACGTCGCTCCTTCCGTATAATACCGTGCCCTTTACAAAGCGAGCAATTCCTATCAGAAATCACGCCTCTGCCAAAACATCCTGGACAAGGCCTAATCTTCGCGAACGGTCCTTGATTAAATTCGATGTCTCCCGTTCCACGACATTCAGCACATCGCTGTAGATCTCCTCCAGTTTGTGCCTCCAACCTTGAACAGAAGCTGCAGTCCTCGGTCACAGGTATCTTTATAGAAATCTTCCCTCCTTTTATAGCTGTCTGGAAAGAAACTTCCAGCCTGTACTGAATGTCTTGACCCCTACGAGGTTTCGTACGATACCTGGAAGACTTCCGCACATCTGTTTGTTCAAAAATAGAGCTAAAAATATCGCCCAGACCTCCGAAGGCACCGAAGTCGTCAAGTGAAAAGTGATTTTGTGGAGATTGAGATCCAAACCCGTTGTGATTCAGATTAACGTTTGGAAGCCTGCGCATCTCATCATATTGTTTCCGTTTTTTGGGGTCCGATAAAACCCCATAGGCTTCACCCACAGATTTAAACTGATCTGAAATTCTCGGATCACCAAGGTTTCGGTCTGGATGATACTTTTTGGCTAATCTTCGGTAAGCCTGTTTGATCTCTGTTTCCGCAGAATTCTCTGGAACACCTAGGATTTGATAGAAATTTTTCTTAGGAGCCATAAGTTTCTTTATTGAAGATTATTTCCCCTTTCGAACAGAGACCCTAGCAGGCCTAAGGAGCTGATCGCCAAGGCGATAACCTTTCTGAAACACTTCACAAACTTGACCATCCTCTTTGGGAACGTCGGTTGAAACTGTGACCATTGCTTCCATGAAATTGGGGTCGAACATATCCTCATGAGGATCAATCACTTCTACACCCGCAGCATCTAATTCTTGCTGGAATTTCCTCTCTACCAACTCTATCCCCTCAATTAGAACCGCCACACTAGTATAATCAGTTTTCTCAGCACAGCTGACACGTTCCAGATCGTCCAGCACCTCTAAAAACCCACCTAAGAGATCTGCTTGTCCCTTATGACGAGTCCTAGAAATTTCTTTTTCGACTCTGCGCCGATAGTTCGTGAATTCTGCGATCAACCTTATGTATCTATCTTCTTTGGATGCTAGTTCTGACTCAAGTGCCTCCAGTTCGCTCTGAGGCTCCACATCTTCAGAAAGTTTTTCCATCTCTAAACCATTGGACAAATCTTCTGCTTGATTTTCTTCCTTGCCACTATCTGTTTCTAGAGTTTCCTCTATTTCGGCAGTACGGTCTTCAGTCATTGTGCTTCCAAGTTAATGTCGAATCATTTCTTCTGATTTTCTGACCCATGTCAAATCTATCTCAAACCAGTCTATCCGTCAGTATCTGAAACAATGAAAATAGAGCTGCTTGAGTGGCTCTTTCCCTTATAGCCTCCCTGTTCCCCTGGAAATTTTTTCTAAAACACATAGTTTGACTAGGACCTGCTACAGCATAGTAGACCGTGCCAATCGGATTGTCTTCAGTGCCTCCATCCGGTCCTGCGATACCAGTAAGTCCAATCCCAAAATCAGCTTTCATTATCTCCTTAGTCTTCTCCGCCATCAACGCGGCTATCTCTTCAGAAACGACTCCTTTTTCTTCGATCACTGATTTTTCGATGCCCAAAACTCCAGATTTAGTCGCTACATCATAGGCAATTATTCCTCCTTTGTAGTAACTAGAAGACCCTGGGACATCCGTGATGCGTTTGGAAATAAGGCCTCCAGTGCAACTTTCGCCAACAGCAAATGATTTCTTGTCGATTAACAGGCAATCAGCCAACGAGTCCACAATATTTTTCTTGCCCACACTGTAGCAGTAAGGAGCCAAGGCCTTTTTTATTATATTTTCACAGAAATCCAGACTACTAAGTCCCTGGCCACCTGACAGAGGAGTTGTGATTCGTACTGAAACACCTTGTAATCTGGGCAGGAAAGCCACCGAAACATCCGAGGGAAAACGAGTTATGTCTTCACCGATTTTTTCAGCTAGAAGAGACTCTGGAATCCCACTCGTATTGAAAGTTCTCTGCAAGATTGGATTCAAACGTAACTGAAAACGTTCATTGATATAATCTGTAACCGAGCTGTCAAACATCGACTTCATTTCATGGGGAACACCTGGCATTAGAACCACTGATTTCTGCCCATCCTCAATAATTAAACCAGGCGCCGTACCTTCACAATTGGGTATGATGATAGCCCCTTCTGGAACCTCGGCTTGGACTAGATTTCGGCCAGGAAGCTTCTCATAGCCTAAAGCGGAAAATCGACTACGCAACTTATCAACTAAACTTTGGTTTACAATCAGTTTCAGATCAAACAAATCGGCCACAGCTGGCCTGGTAAGGTCGTCCGTAGTGGGGCCCAAACCACCAGTCACTATTACCAGGTCTGACCCCTCTAGTGCCGCAATGACACTCTGCTTGATAGCCACAGGGTCATCACCGGTGACCCATCTACCCATTACAGGGGCTCCCAAACTTGTCAATTTCTTGCTTAGCCAGGATCCATTGCCGTCCAGAGTTTTTCCAATCAAAAGCTCGTCTCCCACAGCAACTACTGCCGAACTCATTCCTTTGGATTTAGTCACTCCCGCCTACTCCAATTAGCTTCCTGTAGCTCCAGAGATAATCAAACATCGAATAAATGGTAAACACCAATGCCAGAGCCAGTGTCACACCAATCCAGGTACTATGGAATTGAATCCAGACTTGATAGGGCCATCCAGAAAAATCTCTGATCCTATCTAAATCTTGCAGAGGATACCAAAACAAAAGGCCTCCAGAAAAACAGTTTTGTAGCAAAGCTTTATATTTTCCTGATACCCCAGCTGGGATGACTACTTCTCTCCTGGCCGCCCATTGCCTAAAAATAGTGACGAAAACTTCTCGGCCTAAGATTAAAACCATGACCCACAATGGCAGAGATCCCCAGTACGGTATAAGTGACCCATCGGTTACACGATGAGAAATAATGTAAAAAGGAATGAAGGTAGCTACGAGAAGTAATTTGTCGGCTAAAGGATCCAATAATTTCCCAGTATCAGTAATCCAGCCATACTTTCTAGCTAGGTAGCCGTCCCATAGATCTGAAATTCCAGCAAACAAAAATAAAAAGAACGCCGCTAACTTTGCTTCTAATGAGTTACCTAAAGCTAAAAAAAAGACGGCTGGGCAACAAAGCATACGCCCTACCGTGACCAAATTGGGCAAATTCTTAGCTAAACCCATCACTCCATCCTAAACAATAAAGCCTGAGACTGTTCGAACATCAAAAACTCGGTGAACCAAGTGCAAGAGTTTCTTCCATACGAGCGATTATTAGTTTAGCTCTTTCCTTTAAACTATTTTTCTTCTCCCAAAGAATAAAATCTCTCATCAGATTAATGTTGTCGACGGAAGCCTCAACCTTAGCCATATGGCCTAAAGCTGCCAAACGTCTTAGGAACTTGGGACTAAACAGATCTCTCCTGTGTCGGGCAATCTGATCCTTAACTATCCAAGCGGCCAACATACCCAATAAAGCTACACCTAAGACTGCCACCCCAGTCTTTTTAATCTTTTTTTTCATTATTTACATTTCCGTCCTTCCAGCGAGTGCTTCAACTATGGTTGAGGTGTCCACGTACTCCAAATCACCCCCCACCGGGATGCCTCTAGCTAACCGAGTGACCTTTGGACCCAGAGGTTTGATCAACGCTTCAAGATAGACTGCTGTAGCTTCCCCTTCAACACTTGAATTGGTAGCTATAACAACTTCCTGAAGCGACGGGACACTATTTTTGATTCTCCCAAATAAGGAGGCTAAATTTAGTTCCTGTGGGCCTACTCCGTCCAAGGGGGACAACCGACCTCCCAACACATGATAAAGACCACTGTAACCACTACTTCTTTCGATTGCTTCAACTTCATGCGCCTCTTCCACCACACAGATCAAGCTAACATCACGATTTTGATTAGTGCATATCCCACACTCCTCAAACTCCGTGAAACTTCCACAAATAGCACACGGATGGACCTTTTCAACTACTTCCCGAATTTGACTGGCTAATCTCATCGCTTCTCGATCAGATTTCTTCAACAGACTATAAACAAATCTTTGGGCCGTTTTTTCGCCCACTCCTGGCAGTCGTTTAAACTCTGACACCAGCCCCTGAATTAAGGACATTTTATACCACTCCTCACATAGCCAACATAACCACTAAGGAATCCTGACACTTGACTAAAGACCTAGCCCTGGCAAAGGGATGGGCAATCGTCCTGTTATCTTTTTCATCTTTTTTTTACTGATCTTGCTGGCTTTTTGCTGGGCATCTCCAACAGCAGCTACAATTAGTTTTTCTAGTATCTCTTCATCTTTTCCGTTCGCTAATGCTTTCCCTATCCTAACCTGACGGATGGAACCTTTCCCATCTACGATCGCCGTCACCAGGCCTCCTCTAGAAGAACCAGAGACTTCGATATTTTCAAGTTCTTCTTGCAATTCTTCAACACGTTTTTGTAGTTTTTGGCCCATCTCCATTATTTTTCCGAAACCTACCATCTTACCCTCCTCAAAAATGCAATTCTTTCAGGTCAATCCAGCAGCTCTAAATTCAACTCATCTAACGCTCTCTGAAGGCTGGGTTCCTTTTCGATGAGAGCGTCTAACCGTTCTTGTTGAGGCTGGGTTTTATGAACTTCTTTAACCTCTATGTTTTCAGTTTCATAGACAATTTCTACATTCTCTTTGTATATTTTTTTTATTTGTCTTTCGATAACCGGAGCGAATCTCTCTTCCCTAATCGTTTGTATGATATCTTCAGAAGGACCCTTAATGACGAATTCTCCATTTGCCCCTTTGTATACCTTGCAAGCTCGCAGAAAAAGCTTGTCACCTCTAGGAATTTCAGAAGTCCCCGCGATCACCTCTGTCCAT
>CAWWAX010000074.1:0-7729 GCA_963935005.1 uncultured bacterium
TCTTAAGGTTCTGCGTGACTCCAAGAATTGCGGCTTAAAAACACTTATCGGTGCTATTAACAAACCAATTGATGCCTTGGATTCAGGTTATGTGGCTTTCCAGGTAGCTCCCCGTATAAATGCAGCTGGGAGGATGGGTGAAGCAAAAACAGCCCTAGATCTCTTGATGACAGACGAGAAGGAATACGCCGATAAACTAGTGCAAGAATTGGAACATCAGAATATCAAAAGACGAAAAGAGGAATCAAGAATTCTCGACGAAGCTTTGGATTTATTGGCGGAAAACTTTGATTCCCAAGTAGATTTTGGAGTGGTTCTCTTCGCTGAGGGATGGCATCCTGGTGTCATCGGAATAATAGCATCACGGATAGTAGAACGAATACATCGACCTACTGTCTTACTTTCAATATCTGGAGATGAAGTTCGTGGCAGTGCCAGATCAATTCCCGGGTTTGATTTACTGACATCCTTGAATGCTTGTGGAGGTCACCTGGAAAGGTTTGGTGGACACCGAGCTGCAGCTGGATTAACTCTACTTCCATGTAAAATAGATGCTTTCAAGAGAAGTTTTAACGCTGAAGTCAGTAAGCATTTAGGAGTGGAAGATTGCCGACCTATGTTAAAGCCGGATATAGAAATCAAGTTGTCAGAGATAAACCGAAGAACTTTTCATCTGCTTTCCTATTTTGGTCCTTATGGAATATCCAATCCTACCCCTCTATTCCTTGTGCGAAATGTCGAATTGATAAGTTCAATCAGAAAAGTGGGGAAGGATCATGTAAAACTGCGCGTTCGACAACTCGATAAGGAGTTTGATGCGATCGGATTCAATATGGCTAACAGGGTTTCACCTGAGAGTCTTAAGGGTGGTCTTCTAGATATGGTCTTCAAACTCCGAGAGAATTCATACCGGGGTAAATCCCAAATAGAGTTGCAGTTTTTAGACTTGCGTTTGTCAGAAGACAATCGTCCTGTGACAGTTGGAGATCATCCTTGAGAATAATTGCTGGAAGATGGAAAGGACGTAGATTGAGGTCGCCTACGGGTCGTGCAATTCGTCCGACGCGGGACCAAGTCAGGGAAGCGTGGATGAGTTCATTAGGAAATGACATTGTTGGAGCTAGCGTCCTGGACTTGTTCGCTGGATCTGGAGCATTGGGGCTAGAGGCACTCAGTAGAGGCGCCAAGAGTGCAGTCTTTGTTGAATCCAGTCCATTTTCTATGGATATCTTGAAACAAAATGTCGATCTTCTAGGAGTTGATTCCGAGGTGACCATAGTCAAAAGTGACGTTATGAATTATATAAAACGTTTGGGCAAATTGGACTTCGATATTGCTCTTGCGGATCCACCCTATGGCAAAGGTTATGCACAAGAATTGATAGAAATCTTTCGGGGTCACCCATTCGCTTCACGATTGTGGGTTGAACATGCTAAAGATGAGGTAGATGAGTCATTCAGTGACTGTGGCCAACGTCACTATGGCAAAACTGTTATTTCTATTGTGGAGGCAGATTGATGAGCACTACAACTTCTAAATCAGTTATTTATCCTGGTTCTTTCGATCCTATTACAAATGGACATGAAAATGTAATTGAACGTTCATTAGATCTTTTCGAGAAAGTATTTGTTGCTGTCGCTAAAACCTCCAGCCATGATAAGCAGAGTCTCTTTAACCCCGAAGAACGTGCCGAGATCATTCGAGAACTTTTTCTAGGACAAGAGGGAGAGCGGGTCCAAGTAATTTTATTCGATGGCTTGCTAGTCGATTTAGCGAAAGAATTGCAAACACCTGTCATTATTAGAGGTCTTAGAGCTGTATCGGATTTTGAGTACGAGTTTCAGATGGCTCAGATGAACCGTCAATTAGAAAGTGAAATTGAAACTATTTTCTTGGCACCTGATCAACAGTATTCATTCTTGTCTTCTACGTTGGTGAGAGAAGTCGCTACTCTGGGTGGTGATGTTTCCGATTTCGTTTCACCACTGGTCCTCAAGAAAATGTCAGAGAGACTATGAATACAGAAGGGCCTTCTAGGTGACATTTCAGACTAGTAAGTTGGGACAGAGCGTCGCAGTAGTTCTTGGCGACAGATTGATTGTTGGTAATAGTAGGGCTCTGCTGAGGCAGGTGTTAAGCGAGATTCAAGAGGGTGAAACTAGTGTCACTATTGATTTCTCTAATACTACATTTGTTGATTCCTCCGGGTTGGAAACTCTAGTTTGTCTTGCAGAGAAAGTCCATGCTCAGAAGGGTGAGGTCATTCTGCTGAATTTCGATTCAGGTCTTAGATCTTTGATGGAGCTCACAGAGTTGGATAAGTTGTTCATTTTCGAAGGTCGTTGATCGACTGAAGCTCAACCGTTTTGATAACAAGAAGTAGATATGTATCGGTACAAGTGAAATAGATGGAGTCTCTGTACTCTGGAGTTACTTAGAGATTGACAGGATGGGCTGATGCGTGCTAAAAAATCTCTTGGACAAAATTTCCTTTTGGATGCTAATTTGCAACGGGCTATTGTCCGGATTCCAGATATTAGAAAATCCGATACTGTTCTGGAGATAGGACCAGGAACAGGAGCGCTCACGAAACATTTACTTGGTCGGTCTGAGCGTTTGATACTCGTAGAGTTGGATGATGAACTAGCGAAGTCTTTGCAAAGTTTCTCTCAGGATAGAGAGGATGTCGATGTAATCCACGAGGATTTTCTGCAGCTCGACTTGTCACAACTGGTGCAGAATTTTTCGAAGTTAGTAGTTATTGGCAATATCCCATACAACATCACCGCGCCGATAATCTTTAAATTGCTGGGTCGCCCTAGACCTCGGGAAATAGTTTTAATGGTGCAGAGGGAAGTTGCCGAGAGATTAACAGCAAAGGTCGGGACGTCGCAATATGGGGCACTATCGGTGGGTCTTCGTACTGTGGCGGAAGTCGAAAAAGTCCTTAATGTTCCGAGGAGAGCATTTAGGCCTGTTCCTCGAGTAGATTCTGCTCTAGTGAGAATTCGTCCGCTTGACCCTCCGCCAATGTCTCCACAAGACGAAAAATTCTTAAGAGTGGTAACCCGGTCAGCTTTTCAGTGGAGAAGGAAACAGATCCAGAAGACCTTGAAAGATCATCATGATCTCAAAATTCCAAAGGATGCGATAGAGGAAATATCTAGAAAAACGGGTTGGGATCTAAGCAGACGACCAGAAACTTTTGCACCGAAGGACTTCATTCGGCTAGCATCCATGACCAAGAAGTTCTTATTCACTTAGTGTCAATTTGCTGTTCGTCGTCCCCTTCTCTAATATTGTGAAGTATTTCACAAGTAGAAAAGCTTGAAATGGATGGTGAATGTCTAATAAAAAGAAAATAGCTGAGTCTGCTATTGGTCGCTTATCGGTTTATCTGCGTATCTTGGAAGATATAGTGGCTGCTGGTGAACCTACAGTTTCTAGTCAGACTATGGCCTCCCAGAGTGGAACCACTGCAGCCCAAGTGCGGAAGGATTTGTCTTTGTTTGGCTCTTTTGGAAGAAGAGGGCTAGGATATTCTTCCTCCGATTTGGTATCACGGATTCGGCAGATTCTAGGTTTGAATCGAAGATGGAAAACAGCTGTGATCGGACTGGGTCGCATCGGGTCAGCTTTGGTGGAGCACAGGGGGTTTTTCGATAGAGGTTTTGACATTGTGGCCTTGTTTGATACTTCTAATTTCAAAGTAGGCAGTAATTTACATGGATTGCAAATTCATCACATCGATAAAATCAGACATATCGTCTCTGATAAAAAAATAGAGATTGTGATTTTGGCTGTCCCAGTGGAAGCAGTGTCTGAGGTTATAGATCTGATCGGCAACTCTGATATCAAAGGGATCCTGAATTGGACTCCCACGAGGCTTGCAGTGCCTGATTCCATCGAGGTGAAGAATGTCAATATGGTTATGGAGCTGGAGGCATTATCTTTCAAATTGAGTCAGGAAGAATAGACTCATAGGACAAAGTAGAACCTTGGTTTTCGCAGAGGTCTGCTGTTCTTCAGGAATTGGAAGATTTGAGATGTTTTACTGTAATTTTCCCACATAGGCACAAAGAGGCGTGAATGCAAAATAAGGCCAGGGAACCAGTAATTATAAAAGGCTGCCGGACACCCATAGGTAAATTTCTAGGAGGACTTTCTGTTCTGTCCGCTTCTGATTTAGGAGCTCTTGTTATCAAAAGTCTTTTGGAGAAGACAGGGATTGATCCGAAGAATATTGATGAGGTAGTGATGGGTAATGTGATTGGGACGGGAGTCGGACAAGCTCCAGCTCGTCAAGCGTCTATAAAGGGGGGTGTTCCTGAAAGCGTCCCAGCTTTGACTATTAATAAAGTCTGTGGTTCAGGTCTGAAAGCAGTCATGTTAGCAGCACAGGCTATTAGAGCTGGCGATGCAAACATGGTCATAGCAGGTGGTATGGAGTCGATGTCGAATGCTCCATTTTATCTTCGTGGTATGAGAGCCGGCGTGAAGTTTGGAAATCAAAAAATAGAGGACGCATTAGTGTCGGATGGTCTATGGTGTGCATTCGGCGACTGTCATATGGGGACACATGCGGAATATACCGCAAGAAAGGGAAGTATCAGCAGAGAAGAAGCTGATGAATTTTCTCTTAGATCTCACAACCTAGCGGTTCAGGCGGCGAGTCAGGGGAAATTTGAAAATGAGATCATTCCAGTAGCTTGTGAAAATGCTCAGCAGGATGTTGTTAATGATGAAGGCCCTCGAAAAGATACTTCCCTTAGTACCTTGGGGAGGTTGAAACCTGCTTTCCCAGATGCGGCAAGGGAATATCCAGGAGGGTTGACTATTACTGCTGGAAACTCCGCAGGTTTAAATGATGGAGCGGCTGGCTTTGTTGTTGCTTCCAGAGGGTTCGCCGAAGCCCACGGATTAGAGATAGAAGCCAGAATCACTGGATATGTTGCAAGTGGCCTGGAACCTAAGGACCTGTTCTTCGCTCCCGTGAAAGCTGTAAATGACCTGATGTATAAAGAAAAAAAGAAAATTTCTGATTATGGGCTTGTGGAACTAAATGAAGCATTTGCGGTACAGGCATTGGCCGACATCAGAGGCTTGAAACTAGATATGGATGTAGTGAACGTACATGGAGGAGCAATTGCCTTGGGTCATCCGATAGGGGCTTCAGGATCTCGAATCTTGGTAACCCTGTTGAGTGCTATGAAAGACAAAAATGTAGAAACTGGTTTGGCTACCCTTTGCTTAGGGGGTGGCAACGCAGTGGCTCTTTCTCTCGAAAAACTCTAGGACATTCTATCTAGGAAAAAATGATGGCAACAAAGGTGACGGTGATTGGGGGAGGAACCATGGGGTCTGGGATTGCTCAGGTTTGCGCTCAAAACGGAATAAAGGTTTCGATCTTTGATGTATCTAGGGAAGCGTTGACTGCAGCAATGGAAGAAATATCGAGAAACCTGGACCGTCAGATTCGTAAACACTCAATAGATGCTGATTCGAGAGACAGGATCCTTTCCTATATCGATCCAATAGCAGTATTAGAACAGGCAATCAATGAATCGGATGTAATTATAGAGGCTATCCCCGAAAAGAGGGAATTAAAATTAGAGTTATTTGGAAGATTAGGTCGCATGACTAATGCTGATGTTGTTTTAGCTAGTAATACTTCATCGATTTCTATCACTGCATTGGGAACCGAAGCTGGGGATCCTGGAAGAGTTATTGGTATGCACTTTATGAATCCAGTGCCTGTGATGAGATTGGTTGAAGTCGTGCGAGGCGCAGAGACTAGCGATGAGACAGTGGAAAGCGTCATAGATTTTTCGACCGAATTAGGGAAAGCTCCAATCCTGGTGAACGACTTTCCCGGTTTCGTTTCAAATCGTGTGTTGGCACCAATGATTAATGAGGCAGCTTTTGTATTCATGGAGGGAGTGGCCGACCTTGAAGCCATTGATCAAGTGATGACCTTGGGTATGAATCATCCTATAGGTCCTTTGGCTTTAGCAGACCTTATAGGTATAGATGTATTGTTGAGTATTTTGGAGGTTCTGCATAAAGAACTAGGAGATGATCGCTATCGGCCGTGCCCGTTGATTCGAAAGTATGTTTCCGCTGGCTGGCTGGGTAGAAAAACGGGCAAGGGTTTCTACGAGTATCCAGAATAATCGACCAAATGAGTCCAGTCGATTGGACGATAGTAGCTTTACAAAATTTTATGAAAGACGGACCGAACAGTCGGATCCACGTTGATGGTCACTTGGGGATGAGAGTGGTTTTTGGAAGATGAAGAAATAGATCGGACTGTGTTCATTCTAATCATGAGGTATTGGGAATATGGGTAGTCTAGAATTTGTTGATCCTGAAGTTTTTAGTTTGACCCAAAAGGAGGTTGAACGACAAGGGAATCAGTTGGAGCTTATCGCTAGTGAAAATGTAGCCTCTAAAGCAATATTGGAAGCTATGGGTACAGTTCTTGTTAACAAATATGCCGAAGGCTTGCCAGGCGCACGCTATTATGGAGGCTGTGAGTATGTCGACGAGGTCGAAGATCTTGCTAGAAGGAGGTTGGTTGATTTGTTCGCCGCTGAACATGCCAATGTTCAACCACATTCAGGAGCACAGGCTAATTTGGCAGCCTATTTCAGTTTCGTCGATCCTGGAGATACTATTTTAGGTATGGATCTGAGTCATGGAGGACATCTGACCCATGGCTCAAGGGTTAACTTTAGCGGTCGGTTCTACAAGGCAGAAAAGTATAAAGTCAGTGAATCGGACGGCTTAATAGACTATGACGCACTGCATGACCAGGCTTTGAAGGTTCGACCCAAGATGATAATTGCAGGAGCCAGTGCTTACCCTAGGGTCATAGATTTCGCCAAATTCAGGGATATTGCTGACGAGATTGGAGCCTATCTTATGGTTGATATGGCTCATATAGCTGGACTTGTTGCAGCTGGATTGCATCCAAATCCAGTCGAGCACGCTGATGTGGTTACCGCTACGACCCATAAGACCTTAAGAGGACCAAGAGGAGGGTTAATCCTCTGTAAATCTGAACATGCTCGCGCCATAGATAAATCTGTATTTCCTGGCATTCAAGGAGGTCCTTTGATGAATGTCATAGCTGCCAAAGCGGTGGCATTCAAGGAAGCTCAAGAACCTGCGTTCAGGGAATATCAGGGCCAAGTAATAAGGAACGCACAAGCTCTAGCCCAGGGTTTGTTGGAAGAGGGGGTTTTTGTGGTTAGCGGTGGGACAGATAATCACCTACTGCTGGTGGATTTAAGAAAAAGTCATCCAGAGTTAACTGGACAGGAAGCGGAACGAGCACTGGAAGAAGCAGGTATAACTGTTAATAAGAACACCGTTCCTGGAGAAACTCGTTCTCCATTTGTTACTTCGGGACTGCGCGTAGGCACACCTGCAGTTACCACAAGAGGGTTGAAAGTGGAGGATATGCAGCAGGTAACTAATTGGATGGTTTCGGCACTATCAAATCCCTACGATCGAGATCATCTCAGTTGCATACGCAAAGAAGTTGAGGAGCTCTGCCACAATTTTCCATATGCTTCTCAATTCTCTTTAGAGACTTAATGATTGGAGAATGTGATCTGGCGTAAGAAGGAGATCGGAGACAGATTTGCATATGGCAAAACTTCAATTCGCAGACGAGATCACGGATCACTTGAAAGAGTGCTATCCCCAATTTCACGGGAACGCC
>CAWWAX010000075.1:0-7718 GCA_963935005.1 uncultured bacterium
ATCTTTGTTGGAGTCCTCTTGATTCTATTCGAGATACCAATGACTCCAGACAGCGTATACGCGATCGTCACGCTGACCAGTGTCAGCATAACAATTCCCATCGTTAAACTCAGCAATGTTTCCAAGAACGGAAGATTTATGACAAAAAAGCTCAAGTCTTTTCCGAAGAAGGGGTCCACAACACCCCACTCAGTACCCGTCAAGGTAAAAAGCATTTGTATCCCCAGATTCGAGGACACTACTAGCCCAAACCAGGACCCAAAGAACAGAGAAACGACGAGGGCTATTTTATTCACATATTCAGCAGACAATTCTTCAGATATTACTACATCACCCATCTGACGACGAATCCGAAATTGCCCCACAGATTTACAGGCTAGCTTTAAATTTCCAAAAATAAATATCCCAGCAAACACACCCGCACAAACTCGTGCACCCCAATCCCACAGTAATCTTTTCCAGAAAATAAAAGAATACCCCAAAGATTCAAACCAAAGTTTCTCTATAAACAATCTCGAAAGAAATTCTCCAGAGAACACGAGTAGAAAGAATAGAGAAAGGAGCAAAGTCACACTTCGATCGCGACCAAAAGTTTTCCAGTTCATTACATTGATACTCCCTGTTTGAGGAGCCAATCCTCAACCTCTATGCGTATACTCTCAAGTCGCTCTGGTTTCTCTGCTTCGAATCGTGCAACTAAAATTGGCTGAGTATTAGATGCCCTCAATAATCCCCAGCCGCCATCGAATAGGATTCTAACTCCATCCACATCCAGAACCCTGTATAGTGCTCTGAAATGATCCGTGGCTGCCTCTATGATCTCTTTTTTTCTATGCTCTGGTACTTCTATGCGTATCTCTGGAGTACTCCTATAAATTCTGAACCGATTCACCATATCGAAAAAGCTGGCATCAGAGCGGGAAATCAGTTCAAGCAACCGGGCGGCACAATAGGGAGCATCGTCAAACCCTAAATAGCCATCGGCGAAGAAGATGTGTCCGGAGAGCTCTCCAGCTAAATCCGCATTTTCTTCAGCCATTTTCTTCTTGATTAGCGAGTGCCCAGTCTTCCACATGACAGGTTGCCCCCCTGCGCTAGTAAACTCTTCTCCCACTACTTGAGAACATTTCACATCGAATATCATTTTAGCTTTGCCATTTGTGGTTAGGATATCCAAGCCTAACAAGAGTAGTAATAAATCACCCCTGACTATGTGGCCTTTTTCGTCAACCGCGCCTATCCGATCGGCGTCCCCATCGAATCCAATACCAACGTCTGCTTTTTCCCGCTTAACAGTCTCAATCAGATCTTTTAAATTACCATCCACGGTAGGATCAGGGTGATGATTCGGAAAGGTACCGTCAGACTCACAATACAACGGTACCACCTGGGCACCTATCCCTCTTAGGATTTCGGCCCCCACTAGAGATCCAACACCATTACCACAGTCCAAGACGACCTTGAGGGGCTTTTTGAGTTTAAACCTAGCTACGATATCTTCGATATAATCCTTGGTAACATCCCGTCTGGAATGTCGGCCTTCATCCACTTGTTTCTGTTCAGTACAACGAAAATCTCGGAGTTCTTGAATGTCTTTACCATAAAAAGGCTTGCCCTGTAAGCTCATTTTGACACCGTTCCATTCTGCTGGATTGTGAGAACCTGTTATTTGAATACCAGCGTCAAAATTCAGTTGCTTCTCAGCCCAATACACAGTTGGAGTTGGAACTGTTCCAATATCGGTGACGTGTGAACCTGTAGAAATCAATCCTTCTATCAAACTCTCTGTTAATTGTTGTGAAGAGGGTCGGTTATCTCTGCCCACAACAATTTTTGGACAGCCTCTTAGGCGCTCGGTAGCGATCGACCCGAACGCAATACCAATGCTCTCCAAAACTAGTGGCGTTAGCTCTTCTTCAACAATGCCTCTGATGTCATACTCTCTGTAAATATGATCTAGGATAGGCATACTAGAATCTCTCCGGAGGCATCAAACAACGCCAAGACAAGTACTTGAATATCATTTGATCAATGCTGCAAAGCCTACAAATTCAATCCACTTGGAAGGGAAAATCCCTAGAAAGACTATAAGCACTGAAGTGAAAATCAGAATCGACCGCAGCATAAGTGGCGATGGGCCAGATGGACTTGACTCATCTCCAGATTGATCCAATGGATCTTTCATCCACATAAACCAAGCAATCCTCAAGTAATACCAATATGAGATGAGTGTACTAAGGACCAGGGCCACGCACAAAAATATGTAGTTATCTTGCAGGGCTCCCTGGAGAATCAAAACTTTACCAATGAATCCTCCGGTCCCTGGAAAGCCTCCGAGCGAAAACAAAAAAACCGTTAATGCCAGAGCGACAAATGGATATTTGATTCCCAGGCCCGCATAACTCTCTACGTCAAGCTTTTCTTCGCTCTGGTTTGAAACAAAAGCGATCCCCGCGAATAAACCAAGGTTACCCAAAACATATGCACTCAAATAGAACAGCAACCCCGATTGAGATGTAGCATTGTTGGCTATTAAAGTGATCAGGAGATACCCACTGTGAGCTATGCCCGAATAAGCAAGTAATCTTTTGACATTGTTTTGAGTGAGTGCAACTAAATTAGCGCCTATCATGGTGAATACAGAGAGACACCAAAGAACATTGGACCATGAATAGTGAACTCCTTCAAGATATACCGCGAAAACCCGGAAGAATGTCAAGAAAACTCCCGCCTTAACTGCTACTGACATATACGCAGTGACAGGAAGAGGAGAGCCTTCATAAACGTCTGGAGTCCACATGTGGAATGGCACAATAGATACTTTGAAGCAAAACCCTACTGCCAGCATGATAGTCCCTATCAATAGCATTCCTTCATTCGGACTACCAGTTGCTATTACGTCTGCTATCTCGATCAAATTGACCGATGAAGTGGCCCCATAAATCAGGGCTACACCGTAAAGAAAAATTCCAGTGGAGAAAGCACCTAGCAAGAAATACTTTAGTCCCGCTTCAGAACCTCGCGAACTTCTCTGATCTATGGCGGCCAGTGCATACACGGAGATCGATGCGATTTCCAAACCTATAAAAATTAGCATCAGATCCAATGAGGCAGACATTACCATCAAGCCTACGGAACAGAACATTAGTAAAGCAAAGTATTCAGGGGCTTGCAATCCTTGACGTTCCACGTAGGGGATAGAAATCAGAATTGCCAGTCCTAGCGAAAGAAGGAGAATCCAATTAGCGAATAACGAGTAACTGTCGACAGCTACGATGCCTTGGGATGATGAATCGAATACAGTGTACAATATGTAGTTCGCGAGTCCTGCAGTTGCGATGCCCAATAGACTAATAGAGCCAAGTTTTTGGACCAACTTGGCTTCTCCAGTTCTACTCCTGCTAACACCGATAAGTAGCACGGTGATTGCGAAACCTGTCAGTACAATCTCTGGGGCCATGGCCACCAAGTAGTGCCAGTTTTGCGTAAAATCCATACTCAACATCCCTTACGTTCGGTAGCCGAGATTGCTACTGCATCGTCCGTTCCAGGCCAAGTCACAATCACTTTGTGTTCTGGTCCAACAAAATCGCCTGTGAATTGTTCGATTCCCCGAGCTTCTTCGACTCTCTCTATGACCGAGTTCAGAGATGGGGCCATTCTGTCCATGAACGGCTTTGGATAAACCCCCAGCCACATAATGCCGACAATGAGAGGGCACAAAACTAATATTTCCCTTAGCGAAAGATCGTTCAACACTGGGCTTTTCTCATTAGTTTTATTGAAGAAAATGCTTTGTATCATAGGTAGCATATAGTAGGCGGCAAAGACCACTCCACTAGCTGCAAATATGGCCATGGTCGGTTGTGCTTCAAAGGTTCCGATCAACGCAAGAAATTCGCCCGTAAACCCACTGGTTCCAGGAACTCCGATTGAAGCAAAAGCAGAAATCAGGAATGCGGTGGTTAACCATGGAGCCATTGTCGCCAATCCACCAAAATCAGCGATATTTCTAGTTTTACTTCGTTCATACAGCATGCCAAGTAATAGAAATAACGCCCCTGTAGATAAGCCGTGTGAAATCATTATTATCATGGCTCCTTGCAACCCATTTTCATTGAGAGCAAAAATTCCAAGAACAACGAATCCCATATGGGCAACAGATGTGTAAGCCACCAGTTTTTTTGCATCAGTTTGTACTGCTGCAACCCAAGAACAAAACAGAATACCTATAACGCCCAGCCCCATCAGCACGGTGGCCACAATAGATGAACTTGCTGCCAAGGGGAAGAAAGGGAGCAAGAATCGAATGAAGCCGTAAGTCCCCATTTTGAGCAGGACCGAAGCTAGTACTACAGAACCAGGAGTAGGAGCTTCAACGTGAGCGTCTGGCAACCAAGTATGAAGTGGAAAAAGAGGAATTTTTATGGCAAACGCTAAACCAAAAGCCCCAAAGAGCCATAACTGTTCACTCATACTTAGGGGTATCTCAAGGAAATGACTTATCGCAAAAGACTCCGAGCCCCCTTTCGTATACATATACAAAATTGCCACTAACATAAGGAGTGAGCCCAGTGAAGTATAAAGGAAAAATTTTACTGCAGCATAAATCCTTCTGTCTCCGCCCCATATTCCCACTATGAAATACATGGGAATCAATGTCAATTCAAAAAAGACATAGAAAAGGAACATGTCAGTTGACGAAAATACACCCAAAACTGCGAACTCGAGCAGTAACATTAAAGAGTAGAATGCTTTCTCTTTCTTCTTTATGTATTCAAAGGCCCCAAGTATAGCGATCGGAGTGATGAATGTAGTCAGCATTAGCATGAAAAGGCTAATGCCATCCACTCCTAAAGAGAACCTGACACCAAACTGCTCTATCCAGTCAAATGAACTGGCCATTTGGTATCCCGAACCTTCTTCGGGGACATATCCCAGCCACAAAAAGATGCTCAGAATGAAGACGAGACTGCTCCAACACAGTGCTACCATCTTAGCCTTGACACGAGGTGTCACCAGGACATGTAGGGCTCCAACTAAAGGAATCCAGAGTAAGGCATGAAGGAGCCAAGCTTGATTGAAAGAGGATGCCGGCATTTTAAGACACGACCATTACGAGAACTGCGAGCAGTCCTACAGCTAAGAAAAAAGCATAAGTATTGACTTGTCCGGTCTGGAAAAGACTGCCAATCCAGCCGATCCCCTTAGCAGTCCGTCCGGACAGATTGACTGATCTATCAATCAATCCTTGATCAAACCTTTTCCAACAAGCATGTGAAATTCTCCACAAAGGTCCAACAATCCACTTGTCGTAGAGTTCATCGACGTACCACTTGTTGTACAGGAATTGAGATAATTTACCTTCAGTTGTTCTAATCCTCGGTGAACCAGTTTTTGTTTTCAACATCTGTTGTGTCGTAACGGCAACTAGCAATATCGCTGCACTGGTCGAAATTAGTGCCCAAGCCACTTCTCCTCCTCCAACGGGAGATTCATGGCCCAGTTCGCCAATATTTTCCAGTTGTATTTCAATGCTCTCCGATGTCACTGGCTCTAACCAATGATGCAACCAATCTGTCATAGGGAGATGTCCAAATCCACCCACAACAGATTCCATTAAATCTGGGGTGACATTTATCCATCCGCCGAAGAAAGATAGTAGGCCTAATACCACCAAGGGTATGAGCATAATCTTTGGCGTTTCAGTTATTTCAGGCCGCCCTTCCTCAACTGTCCGATTATTGCCGTGGAAAGTCATCGCCATAAATCGGGCCATATAAAAAGCTGTTAAAAGAGCGGTCAAAATCGCCATCAACCAATAAAATGTATAGAGCAATGGATAGGGTGAAAACTCCGCCATAGCCATACTTCCAGTCATCCAAATGATTTCATCCTTAGAGAAAAATCCAGATAGAGGCCAAACGCCCGATATTGCCAGAGTTGCAATCCACATGAGGAAGCAGGTTATTGGCATATACGACCGAAGCCCGCCCATGTTCCTCATATCTTGTGGGTCGGCACCAGAATTGACTTTGTGAAGAGCCTGGTGCATAGAATGGATTACTGCACCTGCTCCCAAAAACAAAAGGGCCTTAAAAAATGCATGAGTTACCAAATGGAAAACACCCGCTGTATATGCGCCTACTCCTACAGCTAAGAACATATACCCTAACTGGGAAATAGTAGAATAGGCCAACACTTTCTTTATATCATGTTGTTTACATGCGATCGTGGCCGCAAAGAATGCAGTAAAGATACCGATTCCAGCCACCATTGCAGAACTCAAAGGTGCCAACGAGAATAAGACAGAAGATCTTACAATCAAATAAATTCCAGCTGTAACCATTGTCGCAGCGTGTATCAAAGCTGACACTGGGGTCGGCCCAGCCATAGCGTCTGGCAACCAGACAAACAGTGGTATCTGCGCACTTTTCCCAACGCCTGCCAAGAGAAAGAACAAGGTGATCAGAGTCACCATGCCTCCTCCATATACAAACACCTGCGAAGAACTCTGAGATAAGGTTTGGTAGTCGACAGCTCCAGCAGTCCCATACAGCAGGAATATACCAAGCAAAAATCCTAGGTCTCCGACTCTATTTACTATAAAAGCTTTCTTCCCAGCCGAGGCTTTTTCTTCATCTTCAAACCAGTAGCCTATTAGCAAATAAGAACAAAGTCCAACCCCTTCCCAACCTACAAACATTATAGGATAACTCGATCCCATCACTAAGATCAGCATGAAGAAAACAAAAAGGTTCAAATAGGCAAAATATCTGGCGTATCCCTTGTCACTTTTCATGTATCCCATACTAAAAAGATGTATAAGAAAACCAACACCAGTGATAACACCCATCATCACAATACTCAGCGTATCTATCTGTATGCCAGCTTCCACTACAAATCGTGATGTCTCGATCCATGTCCAATAGTTTATAGTCAAGACTGAGGGGTGTTCTGCAAGGAACATTCGCATCCCATTCATGCTCACAAACAAGAATGATATCAAGATGCTACCTGGACCGACCAAGGAAACAATCCGCCTTGACCTTAGAATGTCTTGGTCGGAGGTTTTTTTCCCTGGACGATGGATGCTAAGGGATATTATTCCATTGATCAGGAAACCCATCAAGGGAAACAATATCACTAGGCCTGGATAGAAAGGCTCCCAGTTGAGCACGTGCTCGGTCAAGGGACCCTCTCTAACGTTGAGGTCATGTCAGAATGATTAGATTCTACCATCTAAGGAAGCTAAAGTTGTCGGTGATAACCGTTTGGTAATGACGAAAAATAGAAATAATAATAGCCAAACCTACAGCGGCCTCAGCTGCAGCAACCGTCATGACAAAGAAAACGAATAATTGTCCTTCTATTCCTGCATGGCGAGACAATGCCACGAAAGCCAAATTGACAGCATTCAACTGTAGTTCAATACAGAGAAACATAATGATCGCATTTCTTCTGACAATGACTCCCAAAGTTCCAATGACGAATATAATGGCACTCAGAAAAAGAACTTGTCCAATCATGTCAATCCGCCTTTTTCGCCAAGACCACAGCTCCTACTATTGCAACGAACAAAAGAACTCCCGTGAATTCAAAGGCCACCAAATATTCTGTGAAAAGTGGTTCTGCAATAACCCCGATTATACCTTTTTCCGCAATCGCCATGTCGACGTCTACGCCAACATCTGAAAAGTTCATCAAGACGCTATCAT
>CAWWAX010000076.1:0-7595 GCA_963935005.1 uncultured bacterium
CATCAGCGGAGCCGGTGGGATTCGAACCCACACACCCTTTCGGGCGCCGGTTTTCGAGACCGGTGCAATACCAGTTATGCGACGGCTCCTTTATGCTCCCTTGATCCAGCGCTTGCAACTTTCAAAATCGGGGCGCCCGGATTTGAACCGGGGACCTCTGCGTCCCGAACGCAGCGCTCTACCGGGCTGAGCCACGCCCCGATCTCAAGCTTCTGATCGACGTTTGAAATCACTCACAGGGATTCATGTAAAAACGGACGGGGTGGGATTCGAACCCACGAAGGTGTAAACCCACATGATTTCCAATCATGCGCCTTAAGCCACTCGGCCACCCGTCCATATCATTCTAAAAAAGCGGAGGGAGTGGGATTCGAACCCACGCGGACTTGCGTCCAACGCCTTAGCAGGGCGTCGCCTTAAGCCACTCGGCCATCCCTCCAACATTGTCCATTGCCCCGCTAGGGCTCGAACCTAGACTCTTCGGAACCAGAATCCGACGTGTTGCCAGTTACACCACGGGGCAAAAAGCCACCTGTCGGAATTGAACCGACGACCCCGTCATTACGAGTGACGTGCTCTACCAACTGAGCTAAGGTGGCGACAAATGGAGCCGAGGGGAATTGAACCCCTGACCTCAGCATTGCGAACGCTGCGCTCTCCCAACTGAGCTACGGCCCCCCAAGTCCACTTGGCCAACTAGTTTATCCCTCATAAAGTGGACAAATGGGCGCGAGAGGACTCGAACCTCTGACCTCTACGATGTCAACGTAGCGCTCTAACCAGACTGAGCTACGCGCCCGACCACTTCTTCAACTCCGTTTATGTATAAAATGCTTTTCTTTCAGTGCGCCCGGAGGGACTCGAACCCCCGGCCTCCTGATCCGTAGTCAGGCACTCTAATCCAACTGAGCTACGGGCGCATTCTCTTTTTCCCAATGCCCACGACAGGACTCGAACCTGTACGCCGTTGCCGACACTGGGTCCTTAACCCAGCCTGTCTACCAATTCCAGCACGTGGGCAAAACCAACCAACTTTTTCAAAAAATGCTCGAGGAGGGACTCGAACCCTCACGAGGTTTAACCCTCACAGGGACCTGAACCCTGCGCGTCTACCAATTCCGCCACCCGAGCAAAGCGCATAAACAATGGAGCCGAGGGGAATCGAACCCCTGACCTCTTGAATGCCATTCAAGCGCTCTCCCAACTGAGCTACGGCCCCAGCGACACGAACCTCGTTTCTCATAACAATGTTTTAAGCGGGGCTGACGGGACTCGAACCCGCGACCTCCGGTGTGACAGACCGGCACTCTAACCAGCTGAGCTACAACCCCCTCTAACTACATTCTAAACGTGTCAAAAATCTGTACCCCATAATATACCCTCACGGGGAATCGAACCCCGGTCTCCAGGTTGAAAACCTGGTGTCCTAACCGTTAGACGATGAGGGCAAACAGTGCGTCTACCACAGGCCCGGAGGGACTCGAACCCCCAACCCCCGGTTTTGGAGACCGGTGCTCTACCAATTGAGCTACGGACCTCTACCCTCCTACAACTCATGACAAATAAAATAACCAGTGGCCAGGGGCGGAATCGAACCACCGACACCACGATTTTCAGTCGCGTGCTCTACCAACTGAGCTACCTGGCCAAAAAAATACGCCCAGGGCCTTTCGGCTTCGGGCGGATTGGCAAAAAGCGCGCTCTCTGACTACGCTAGAGGCGCACTCCAGTCGACCGCCTTATCCTACTAGATCGTGTGTCGACAATGGACCACTTGCAGGCCCACCTAGCGTCTGTCTCGAACATAGCCTTCTCCAGAACATCAATTCCATTACAAATCTTTATTCAGTAATAGCGGGGGCAGGATTTGAACCTGCGACCTTCGGGTTATGAGCCCGACGAGCTACCAGACTGCTCCACCCCGCAATAATTTAGGATCAAAACATATTTGACATCTCTCAAAGGTTCAAGGCTTACAGAAGTCAAACTCGATGTCCTGCAGGATAGCAGTGGCTATTTCGTTACGACGATTCCTCTACACTCTCCCAAACCAATTTGCTGAAATTCACCGTTTCCTCTCAGGTGCCCTCTCAGGACAATCTCGTCTCCGTCTTCCAGGAATCTCCGAATTTCACCTGAAGGAAGCCGGACCGGGTTTTCGCCTCCGCCAGTGAGTTCCAGTAGACATCCCGCTGAATTTACTTCCTTTCCTGAAACAGTACCCGTTCCCATCAGGTCACCTGCCTCAAGTGGACAGCCGTTACTGGAGTGGTGGGCGATCATTTGACCTATGGTCCAGTACAGATCCGCCAGTCGAGCTGAAGAAAGCGGATAGTGAGGTATCGATTCCTCTCGCATTTTGAGGCTTTGAATCCAGACTTCGACAATGGCATCAATTCCACCACTTTGACGATTCTTATCCGATGATAGATATGCAAGCGGCTCTGGCTCTCCAGAGGCACGAGTGCGACTCGGGCATCTAAAAGGCAACAGAGCTTCAGCTGTGACTAGCCAAGGCGATATCGAAGTGGCAAAATTCTTACCCAGGAACGGCCCCAGTGGTTGAGCTTCCCAGGCTTGAATATCACGAGCAGACCAATCGTTCAGTAATGAGATTCCAGCAAAATGCTCGTCCACTTCTTCCAAAGAGAGCGGCTCCCCTAGGTCATTGCCCGGACCGATCCATGCGCCGATCTCTAGTTCATAGTCTAACCGGGAGGTTGGCTCAAAGGACGGTGTGTCTCCGATTAGCTTTTGACCCGATGGGCGGTTTATCGGAGTACCATCGACTACTAGAGAAGAGGCACGGCCGTGATATCCTATTGGAACCCAACGGTAATTAGGCAGCAATGGGTTGTCAGGCCTGAAGAGGGCTCCGACTCTTTGAGCATGATCGATAGATCCATAGAAATCGGTGTAGTCTCCGACCTGGACTGGAAGTATCATTTCGATATCACGGATTGGATGCAGGTGACGGGCAACCAAGTTCCGCTTATCGGCCCCCACCTCTGTCGAAAGTAAATCGCTGATAAAAAGCCTTGTTTCTCGCCTTTCGGATCCGGACAATGCCAGCCAGCCATTCAATGTGGGCGCAGCAAAAGCATACTGAATTCTAGCATCGAGACTGTCCAGCAAGCCTTCCTCGGCCAGGCTTTTTAGGTCTACCACTTGATCCAGGATTCGTATCCCTATGGAACCCTCAGAAATCTCTCCTGACTCACGAAAAACTCCCAGAGGAAGATTCTGGATGGGAAAATCACTCTGTTTCTGTGACTGGCCATCGATCCAAGTAGCTCTGCTGGGGTCATGAGAACGGTCTGGTTTCATCTAATTTCAAAGTATGGCAACTCATACTCCCCGCTCGTGTTTTGAAAAAAACCAACGTTTTATGTTTCGATCCTGTCATGAATCTATCAGTATAGACATCTATTTTATAGATTTACTATCGCTCTCAGTACCGAAGCAATTCTCAGGTCTACGAGAGTCCAGATAGTGAATAATCAAAAATATGGGGCTATTAATGACAATGAATCCTTTAGGACTTAAAGAGATCCACCACGTAGAATTTTGGGTGGGCAATGCAAAGCAGGCGGCATTCTTTTTCCGTAATGCCTTTGGATTTTCAGGAAAGGCATATCGTGGCCTCGAGACTAATGAAAGAAACTATTCGTCGCATGTCATATCTCAGAACGAAGCGATATTCGTTTTTACATCCCCCTTAAATTCTTCGGGGCCTATCAATGATCACCTGAATCTACATGGAGATGGCGTCAGGGATATCGCATTCCATGTCGAAGATGCAGACCACGCTTACCATCATGCGATTGCTCAGGGAGCGGTGGGAGAGACTGAGCCCCACGAAGTAGAAGACGAATATGGTCATATTCGACGGGCTGCAATTCGCACCTACGGCGACACCATCCATTCTCTGATCTCCTATGAAGACTATTCTGGCCCGTTTCTACCAGGATATCAGCCGCAAGTTATCCCGGGGACCAGTTGTGGAATCCAGAGAGTCGACCATATCGTCGGAAATGTGGAACTAGGAAAAATGAATCATTGGGCTGATTGGTACAGCAACGTGATGGGCTTCGAGCGATACATTTCATTCGATGACAAGGACATTTCGACTGAGTACTCCGCCCTGATGAGTATCGTCATGAGTGACAACTCTTATTCAATTAAATTTCCGATTAATGAACCTGCCGAAGGTAGAAGGAAGAGCCAGATTGACGAATACCTGGAGTATTATAATGGTCCGGGGGTGCAACACCTGGCCATGCTCACAGACGATATTCTGGAAACTGTGCGAAGCCTAAGAGAACGAGGAGTAGAATTTCTGAGCGTACCTGAATCGTATTACCAAAATCTTCCTGGTCGCATCGGAGAAATTGATGAAACCATCAAAGCCATTGCTGATCTGGGTATCCTGGCCGACAGGGATGAGGACGGTTACCTGCTGCAGCTCTTTACCAAGCCAGTGCAAGATAGGCCTACGGTTTTCTTTGAACTCATCCAGCGAAAAGGTAGTCGGGGCTTCGGAAAAGGAAATTTTAAAGCACTGTTTGAGGCCATCGAACATGAGCAGAGTCTAAGAGGAAATCTGTAGGATCATTCCAACGTTCATGATGCTAGCCATGTCAGTCCAAACCAAATAAGTTTCTTAAAAGACTAGCTCAGCACCGGGAGAAAGCTTACAACCATGCCCTATTACCAGAAACGCGGCGACTTACCTAGAAAGCGTCACATGCAGTTCAGAAATGCTGACGGGGAGCTTTACCCCGAGCACCTGGTAGGAAACAAGGGATTTGTGGGAATCTCCTCTCTGCTCCATCATCTACGACCTCCGACTACGGTAAAAAGTGTCGATCTGATCCACAAATTCAACATTGAAGAAGATCCGGATCCAAGAATAAGACATCGTCATTTCAAGCTATTCGATCTTCCAGCATCGGGAGACCCGATCCTGGGACGTACCCCCCTGTTGTTCAATCCAGACCTGACCGCCTGGTTCGTGCGCCCCTCCGAAGAGACTGAATCCTTTTACAGGAACGCGCAGGCTGACGAGCTGGTCTATGTGATTACCGGCAGTGGAAAGCTGGAAACACAATTCGGAGAGATCGTCTTCAAAGAGGGAGACTACATTGTCGTTCCTAGGGGCGTCCTCCATCGCTTTCACTTTGATGCGACTGACAATTCTAGTGAAGCAGGATTGGCTTCGCTCCTTGTTTTAGAAGCGCACGGATATTTCCGTGCGCCTAAACGGTACCGCAATGAACACGGCCAATTGATTGAAGGTGCACCCTACAGCGAACGCGACATTCGACCCCCGACGAACCTACAAACTGTAGATGAAACGGGTGAATTCCCGATCTTGGTCAAACAGTATGATGCCCTGTCTCAAGTGATTCTCGACCATCACCCGTGCGACGTAGTCGGCTGGGACGGTTATTTCTATCCCTGGGCCCTATCGATTCATGATTTCGAGCCGAAGGTTGGGCGTTTCCATTTGCCGCCGCCCGTGCACCAGACGTTTGAGTGCGAGGGATTCGTTGTGTGTTCTTTCTGTCCGCGCCCGTTCGATTTCGACCCAGAATCAGTTCCCGCGCCCTATTCACACTCGAATGTGATGTCGGACGAAGTGCTTTTATATGTTTCGGATGAATTCATGAGCCGTAAAGGCATTTCATACGGATCGATGACGTTGCATCCCGACGGTATCCCCCATGGGCCACACCCGGGTCGTACTGAAAGCTCGATTGGCCAGAAGGGTACGAATGAATTGGCTGTAATGTTCGATTCGTTCAGGCCTCTCAAGGTTGTTAAAGGACTCGAGCAGGTAGAAGACACCTCTTACATGACCAGCTGGATTGATTAAAAAAGGATACGGGATATGGTCTAGGAAGGCCCAGTGACTCATCGTTGTGCGCTTGCTCTCTTCGCATGGCTCCTCTTTTTCAATAGCGCTTCGGGTCAAAGTTATCCCCAAACAGAACTCACTGATCAGGTCGATGAACTGTTCTCGCAGTGGGACCAAGAAAATGCGCCCGGCGCAACTATCGGGATCTATCAGGACGGAGAGATTGTCTATACTCAGGGCTATGGAACGGCTAATCTCGATCACAACATCCCCCTAACTCCTGGTTCGGTTCTCCGGATCGGATCCATTTCCAAACAGTTCATGGCCATGTGTGTGGCCATATTGGCCGAGCAGGGAAAGCTGTCCTTGGACGATGACATCCGGATGTACCTCCTTGAAATGCCCGACTACGAAAAACCCGTCACCATAAGGCACCTGTTGCACCATACCAGTGGAATCCGCGAGTATCTCGCACTGGTCAGTCTAGCTGGAAAACCTGAGGGTGGCGTGTTTGGTTATACTGCAAAAGAACTTGTGGAAATGCTTTCTAGACAGAAGGCACTCAATTTCGAGCCTGGCAGTCAGTTCTCGTATACCAATTCCGGGTATTTCCTGCTCGCCGAAATCGTTACACGGGTCAGTGGCATGAAAGCCAGTGCATTCGCAGCCCAGCAAGTTTTCGGGCCACTCGGAATGACCAGCACCCAGTTCTATGACGATCGCAACGCTATCATTCCTAACAGGGCGTTCGGCTATTCACCCAAATCTGGCGGTGGCTACAGCCTCGATATCCTGCGTTCAGACGTGATCGGAGATCTGGGAGTCATCACAACGGTAGAAGATTTTCTTAAGTGGGATCAAAACTTTTATGGGAATCGCCTGGGCGCTGGAACCGACGATTTGATTGACACCATGTTCACACGGGGACGCACCAATGAGGGTGAGGAGCTCGACTATGCACTGGGCGTGACCTTCGGTTCTTACCGCGGTCTGAACACAATGGGTCACGGAGGATCGGCCGTCGGATACCGAGCGGAATTTCTGCAATTCCCAGACCAACGTTTCTCAGTCGTCATCCTCTCTAATGTGAGTTCATTTCAACCAGGAATGATGGTACAAAAGGTCGCCGACCTCTATCTGGATGATCAGTTCACAGAGCCAAGCCCCACGAACGACCCAGAAGAAACCCGATCCGAAATATCTGAACCCTACCAACAATCAAAGCTAGACTTGAGAGATTTCGTCGGAGACTTCTACAGCGATGAACTCGATGTTGTGTACTCACTGAGTTTGGAAGGGAACAACCTTTATCTGGAACTGCGGGGAAATACTTCCGAGTTGGCCCCGCACTCGGAAGACCGACTCAATTGGGGTAGCCGTGATCTGATTTTCTCACGGGACGAAGATGCTGATGTTTTTGGCTTTAGAATCAATGTTGGTGAAATACAGGGCCTGGAGTTTTTGAAACTTAACTAGGGCCATTAGTGACCTAGTTCCCCAATCCATCACCATCGCCAATAAGTAAGGCTATGAATCCAACTACCAAAACCAATCCTCCCAGAAGTATCCCACCCACAACAGCAAAAGGACTCCATCCATCGCCAGTGTCCCCGGACCAAACCTCAAACTGCACGATGTCGTCTATTGGCACCGACAGATTGTCCACAGACACAATCTGAGTACCCTTCACAGACGGAGAGTACAACAAATATTGGGTCCTATCCTCAGTCGTAAT
>CAWWAX010000077.1:0-7547 GCA_963935005.1 uncultured bacterium
TGGAGGTGAAGTTGGCGATCCAGGTGTAGTGTTGATGGAGAGCTCAACCCCTACAGACGCCTTAAGAAGAAGGTTCTTAGAGTTGGCCCGGACAATGTGTCCCGATATGTCGGAGAGACTTGATTCGGGCCCGCTACATTGTTCAACAATGAAGCCAGAATTATTCGAGTTAAAGTTGCGGGAATGGCTTGAATGTTACGGTCTATATGACAACTGGCAGTATGATTGGTTTAAATGGCACATCGAATTTTGCAACACGAAAAAGTGCAATTCGGCGGAGAGCTGGTTTTTCCCAGAGGGCTTGGGTTCCAAGGTGGAGATACACGTTCCCTTGGAATTAGAGGGAGAGTCGGCTAGAAAGTATGTTAAGCACGCAGTTAATGGGGTTCTCGACCAGGTATTTGGGAGATTACAGGTGGGCGACAGCCACCTAAAATGGTTCGTTCGCTTTCAGGTGATGGGTCATGCGGCGACCTTGATCGCCCAGGAGGAAATGAGGCATCCCAGTGTGATCAACAAAGCGATAGCAGAGGTGTTCCATAGATTGTCGTTGGAAACACTCCGTAGGCGTACTCGAAGAAAATAGCTCTGGCAGTATACCTTCGCATGCGATAAGCACTCACGTATTCATATAGAAGAGCATGAAAATGTCATATACATGCGTATTTGTATTAGACAGGGTATCAGTTTCAAGTTAACGGGTTAGCAGGTCTGACCTAACTTCGTCGATAATCCCGAAAAAGCAGCACCACTCTCCAGCGAGCACTGAAGGCCTTGAGCGCAAGCCGAAGATTACTCCGTCTTCGGGGGCCACTACTTGTGATTGGATGTCACCATATAAGTCGTAAATACATCCCAGAACGGTGCCTTTGGGTATTTGGGTCTCAAAGGGGATGTCTGGCGCCCCTACCCACATGCCCGATGCAGGTGCTAGTAGGGCTTGTTGGTGGCCCATGCGCCATTCAGTAACATATTCCGAAGGATGTCCTTCGATCATGTCGTAGTGTCGTAGTACATTCTTATAACTGCTGGAAAGGTCATCGGCAACTTCATGGAAATCATTGGTTAAGGTTCGGCAATTACCTCCTAATTCTATAGTTATGCCCGCTTTTCCCGAGTCTCCCATTTTGGACGCAGGGTTGTTTCCACCCTGTCCACTGCGGAAAACTAGGTCCCATTGTGGCCCCATTGCGGCAGCCAGTTCTAAACTTTGGGGGTTGTCCGAAGCAAATATCATGTGTGCGAGATAGGAGTGTTCCCCTCCTGAATGGATAGCTATTTGGAGGTCACAGTTGTCTTTCATCGCTTCCCAATGGGCCCAGGCGGATCGCTCAGTTGGGTAGCCATCTGGCCTGCCAGGGTAAATCCGGTTCATGTCATACGTAAAGCCGTCTAAAGGATCTCCTCGTTTTCCAGCTTCAAAGGCGGGGACGTTCATTGCTGGAACTCCAATGACTGTGCCTCTTATCAAAGATTGTTCTAGCCATTCGAAGGTCTTGAAAATTGAGAGAGCTCCTTCAGGTTCGTCGCCGTGTGTAGCACCGTTCAACCATAACTTTGGCCCGTCTTCTTCACCTCGACAAACCAGTATTGGTATTTCAGTGGGTCGTCCGTCGAATCTTTTGCCTGTGGGTATAGCACCTTTCATAGTACTATTTGGTTTGACTTCTAGGTTGCCTATTCTCAAAATGTCGGTCATGAAGACTCCTTATTTTACCTGTTCTAATAGGAAAGGTATATTCAATTCGTCCGCCAATGTTCTTAGCCCTTTGACGGTCTGCTTATCAACTGGTATGCCTTCAGTCCTTCTCTTCTGTGCTCTCATTTGCTCTGCTTCTCCAGGAAGCTGCACTGGAAGCTCCGTGTCTATTGGATCTGCACTGAGAACGTCAGTCAGTAAAAGCTCAAGGCGCTGTTCAAAGATGGCTTTCTCCATGAAAGATTCGATATTGATCGCAATCAGAGTATGGCCTACGTCGAAGTTGGTATCGTCCTGAAAGACTTGTGACCCAAAGAGGGAACCAGTTAGTACACCAGTGAGAATGTCTGTAATCAAACTGAGTCCGTAACCTTTGTAATCCCCCATAGGTAGGAGTACTCCACTGTCAGCGGCTTTGGGATCTTCAGTGGTCCGACCAGAACCAGTTAATGCCCAGGATTTTGGCATGGTTGAACCCTGACGTTCATACCAGCGCATCATGCCTTTTCCTGATTGAGTCAGTGCCATGTCTAATACAATGGGATTTTTCCCATTTGGTCTCGGAATGGCTATACCCCAAGGGTTTGTTCCTAAAATGGGAACAACAGAACCCCAAGGGGCCATTTCAGCTCCAGCATTAGTCATGGCGATTCCAATCATGCCAGCATCAGCTGCCCATTTTGCGTGATATCCAGCAATTCCAAAATGGTTGCTATGACAAACGCTAACCATTGATATTCCTGAGTTCTTGGCTTTATAGAGTGCTTTTCCCATCGCCTTATTAGCTGATACATAACCCAGTCCCTTTTGTCCATCTAGTAAAGCAATGGATCCTTCATCCCTTAACCAAACCATATGTGCTTTTGGTTTGATGCCACCGTTGAGGATTCGTCGTTTGTACCGAAAGAGTTTCTCTAGTCCTTGTCCTTGCCCTGGATGCCACCAGAGTGAGGCGGTTGTAATTCCATCAGCAGTTATTTTAGCCTCTTCTTCACTAGTTCCCAGGGATTTTAGGACTGACTCGGAGAATCTGCGTATAGATTGCTCTGTATGTCTCTCTACTGGAACTCCTTTATCAAGATTATACACGGATTGCTTTTACTCCTAAATGTGAGCATGGGAAGTATCAATTCCCCTGCTCAGTTAGTTCTCTGTTGGTAGCATCATCGATGCGTCAAGATATTTACCATTTTTAAAACAGTTCTAAAGTCCAGTGAATTTTGGTGACTTGACCAGTCGTACTTGGGGTTTGCCAAATAATTCTCCTAACTCTTCCAAAGTCTCTGGGCTTGGATCTATGTAAAGTGTTCGAGATCTCATACGAATTGGGATGCCATTATCTTGGTCGTTCAGCCAAAGTTCTAGAGGGGCATTTCCGGGATGGTTGATCAGAGTTTCTTTGATTTGTGACAATGTTCCGTCAATCAGCCCGCTGTTTTTCTGCAAGTTAATCTCAACAGTCATTTGGCCACTGTTTGGCACTTCATCCATTGAGACTACTTCATCTAAAAATATAGGTGGATTCTCTTCATCACGTTCTCGGTTACTTATCTTACCTTTCAGTATTACAGCAGAGTCTTGGATAAGCATTTCCTGGGATTTCACCCAATTGTCCTTGAAGGCTAGTACGTCCGCTGTTCCTTGGAAATCTTCCACTGTGATCTTTGCCCATTCGGAGTTATCTCTTCGTGAAATCCTTTTATCTACCTTGGTGACTACGCACGGGATTTCTACCGATAGACCAGGGTGATTTTTAATGGTACTGGTGTTTATCCGGAAGTTTTCCATGAGATGTTGGTAGCGATCCAGTGGATGTCCAGAGATGAAGAATCCCAGTGCTTCTTTTTCTCTTGTTAATCGTTCTTGTGCTGACCATTTTTGGGTTTCTGGAAGGCTAGGATCTTCACGTTCCAGAGCATCTTCACTTTGACCAAACAGGGACTCTTGTCCAGAGATGGTTTCGGCGTTGCGAGCATTGACTTCTGAGTATGCCACGTCTAGCCCGGCCAGTAGTTGCGCCCGATGTCCAAAAGAATCCAGAGCTCCAGCACTGAGAAGGGCCTCGACCGCACGTTTATTTAGTGCCCTAAGGTCCACTCGTTCTAAGAAGTCAAACATAGTTTTAAATGTGCCACCTAATTCACGTGCCTGAATTAGAGTTTTCACAGCGGATGCTCCAACACCTCGAACTGCTCCTAATCCAAAACGGATCTGATTCTGTCCCACTGCAGTAAATTTCCACCCAGATTCATTTATATCTGGGGGAAGCACTTCGATAGATTGGTTCAGTCCTGACAAGTACTGATCCATCTCTCTACATTCACCTATATATTTGACTACATCATCTGTATTGGAGACGACAGAGGAAAGAATGGCCGCCATAAATTCTGATGGATAGTGGGTTTTGAGCCAAGCCGTTTGATAGGAAAGAAGAGAGTAGGCGACCGAGTGGGATAAATTAAATCCGTATCTTCCGAATGTCTCTATTTGTTCGGCTAAGTTCTTTGCGATATTACGGTCTATTCCTCTTTCAACTGCTCTTTTTACAAATTGTTTCAACTCTTTTCTAATTAGTTTTGCAATTTTCTTGCCCATCGCTTTTCTGAGAACATCAGCTTCAGCGAGGTTATATCCTGAAATCACATTGGCAATACGCATTACCTGTTCCTGGTATACTATGATGCCATAAGTAGACTCAAGAATCGGCTGCAGATCTGGATGGTCGTAGGCAACTTGTTCTTGCCCGATTTTTCTTCGGATGTAGCTGTCTGTCATTCCTGAATCAAGAGGTCCAGGTCGGATTAGTGCGTTGGTGGCTACCAAATCGTTAAATTGGTCACATCGCATAGCTTTCAATTTATCTATTGCAAGATTTGATTCGAATTGAAAAACTCCTGATGTGCCTCCGTTTGATAGCATTTTATAGACGGCAGGATCATCTAGTGGGATTTGGTCGATTGAAGTATAGTTTTGTCCAGTATCAGGATGCTGAAGCGTGTCGACTCTAGTTTTTATTGCTTCTACGGTGTCATTGATAACGGTTAGAGTTTTTAATCCAAGGAAATCCATTTTGAGCATGCCGGCATCTTCTAAGCAGTTCATATCATACTGTGTGACTTGAACTGGTGTTGATGCTCTGCCACTCCCGCCCGCCCGAGAGCTTTGGGTGCATACGGGGACATAATTATCCAAAGGTCCGGGAGCGATAACCACTCCAGCAGCATGGACTGATGAATGCCTCGAAAGCCCCTCTAGAGTCATAGAATAATCAAAGAGTTGCTTGTGGAGACTACTTTTTTGATAGACTTGTTTAACATCTTTGAGTTTTTTTAGAGCTTCTCCTACAGTGAAAGATTGCCCTGGAGTGTTGGGGATCATCTTGGCTATTTTGTCTATTTCGGAGACTTCAAAACCAAGCACTCTGCCTACATCTCGAATGACTGCCCGAGACTTCATTGTTCCAAAGGTTATAATCTGACCAACTGCATCAGTGCCGTACTTCTCTTTAACGTATTCGATGACTTCTGTTCGTCTTTCATAGCAAAAGTCTATGTCAATATCGGGCATTGAAATACGGTCAGGGTTGAGGAATCTCTCAAAAAGTAGGTCGAATTTTAATGGATCGACATTGGTTATACCCAAAGAATAGGAAACTATAGATCCAGCAGCAGATCCTCGGCCTGGACCCACTGGGATGCCTTGAGATTTTGCCCAATCAACAAAATCCCAAGTGATCAGAAAATAACCAGAGTAACCAGTTTTTGTGATAGTCTCTAATTCGCGATCTAATCGTTCTTGGACAGCTACTGGAAGTGGATCTTCGTACCTTTCCTTAGCCCCTTTGTCACTCAGGTAAACTAAGTAGTCGTTTTCATTGGATTGACTGTCAGGTAAAGGGAATGCAGGCAAATGGTAAGTTTTAGTGAAGGATAGATTAACCTGGTCGGCAATATCTAGAGTGTTTTCGAGCACATCTGTGCGATCTGGGAAACAGTCTGTTATCTCTGGAGCACTTTTGAAGTAAAGTCCTTCGTCATAATGCAGTCTGCTATCGTCTGTGCGATCTTTGCCAAGGCCGATACAAAGTAAGACATCATGCGCTTCGTGATCTTCAGATTTAAGGAAATGAGCATCATTGGTCGCTACAATGGGCAGCCCCAGTTCATCGCCTAGTGTAAAAATCTTACGGTTCAGTTCTGACTGGCCTTCGGAATCATGAGCTTGAACTTCAAGGTAATACCTGTCTTCAAAAACATTACCATACCAATTTGCAGTTTCGCGTGCCTGATCCCAGTTATCTGTCATCAGGTTGTGTGAGATTTCGCCTGCTAGACAAGCAGAGCTAACGATCAGGCCAGCTGAGTGCTTGGCAAGTACTTCTCGATCTACTCGTGGCTTACGGTAGAAACCTTCTGTATAGCCGATGGAAGACAGTTTTATCAGATTTTTGTATCCTTCCAGATCTCTGGCCAGAAGGATTAGATGATAGTAAGCTCTTTCTCCAATTCCAGGTCGGGAGCGATCTTGTCGATCCCCATGCGCAACGTAAGCCTCCATTCCAATGATGGGTTTAATACCTTCGGCAGTAGCCATCTTATGGAATTGCCAAGCTCCAAACAGGCATCCATGGTCTGTTAGGGCTAGTCCTGGCATTTCATATTCTTTGGCTCTACCGATCAGGTCACCGATACGGTTAGCTCCATCGAGGAGTGAAAATTCAGAATGTGTGTGAAGGTGGACGAAGCTCACGTTTTATATTTGCGAATGGAATAAGGTTGAAAAAACTGTAATCGGTGGTTTAAACCGAAAGTGATTCAGGCATTGTACAACCTGCAGAAGATCACGACAAAGACTGGCAATTGCAGATCGCATAAGTAAGCCATTTTATTGTTTCTGAAAATGCCAACGGATGAAGAAGTCCATTACAACGTCCAGCCTTCTGTTTTGTTTTGAGGTGTTGGATGTTAGGGTATAACTGATTTTCCAGTTCTTGGTCTTATGGAGGAAGTAACATGAAAAGTCCTACTCGCTTTCTTTTTGCGAATAAAAAAGTAACGTCACAAGTGTATTTCACTCTAGTTGCATTATTGGCACTGGCATCTTGTACAGCTACTGAACAGTTGGCCGACCTGGCAATTCAAAATGTCACTGTGATCGATGCGGAAAACGGTGTTCGTGAGGCACGGACCGTTGTTGTCAGTGCGGGCCGGATTACCGCGGTACAGGCTGCAGGAGAAACAGTGAGTGCTATGGAAGTTGTGGACGGGACGGGCCAGTATCTCATTCCTGGTCTTTGGGATTTTCATGTACATCTTACTTATGATCAAAGATTTACAGAAGCGATGCCTGGTCTCTTTCTAAACCATGGAATCACCAGTATACGTGATACAGGTGGTCCTTTGGAGCTAGTACTTCCAGCCGTAGAAGCGATACGAGCTGAAGATGTGATTGCTCCAAGGGTATTCTTTGCGGGTCCGTTGATGGACGGCGAACATGTGGTATATGATGGAAACAATATGCCTTTGTTGGGAATCGGTAACCCAGACCCCGAAACGGCAAGGGCGAACATGGCACTTCTAGCCGAAGCAGGAGTAGACTTCGTAAAGATCTACGAGATGGTCACACCAGAGGTGTTTGCAGTTTTAGTGGAAGAAGCCCAAGCTCGTGGTTTGCCGATGGACGGGCATGTTCCTCTCTCTATGCAAGCCAGAAGTGTGGGGCCACACGTGCAGTCTCTAGAGCATCTCCGTAACATTGAGATGGACTGTACTGTAAACCCCAGTTCTTTGGTTGCAGATCGAAGGCAACTTCTTACCAATCCAGATGGGATGGCTGGAGGAGCTCTTCG
>CAWWAX010000078.1:0-7160 GCA_963935005.1 uncultured bacterium
GATCTCGCTCATGAAATAGATTATGCTGTTTGGTTGTTTGGTTATCCGAGTGAAATATCTGGTCTTCTGTCCAATAACGATCAGCTTGGGATTCGATCTGAAGAATCTGCGGATATTCTTTGGGTTGCTCCTGGTGGGGCAATGGTGTCTCTGCGGCTAGACTATCTCAGCAAGATTCCTGTCAGGTCTATGAAGGCTTGTGGAGAGAAGGGAACCATAACCTGGGATCTTTTGAAATCTACAGTTTTGATGGAAGCGGAAGATGGATCAGAACAGAAGCACCAATTTTTGGACGAGAGAAGTGCAATGTTAGTTCGCCAAATAAAAGCTTTTTTGGGTTCAAGTGACGACGCTAAACTACTTGCTTCTTACGAAGAAGGAGCCAGGGTGGTGGCTTTATCGGACACCGCTCGGAAATCTTCTTTTTCACAAGCTTGGGAAACCATCCCAGATCTCGGAATTGAGTGAGCGAAGTGATTCTCAGAGTTAAAAATAAGATTATTAACTTTTTACTGAGGTGATAAAAATTGAGTGACTGTTTGCGAATAGCTGTTTTGACGACTGGGCGACAGGATTATGGAGTTCTTAGAAGCACTATCCAAGCTATGCACAAAGACTCGAGATTTGACCTGAGGCTGTGGGTCGGAGGCATGCATTTGAGCCATCGGTTTGGGAAGAGTATAGAATTAATCGGAGCAGAGAACATTCCTATTTCTCAGCAGTTAGACTTTCAAGGAGACCCTCCTGACTCCATCAAAGACTGCAGTCGCGCACTAGACTTGGTGGGAGAAGCTTTAGTAACCGACTCTCCTGATGCACTTTTATTGGTGGGTGATAGAGCCGAGACACTAGCGGCTGGAATGGCAGCTACTATCGGTACTGTTCCGATAATACACCTTCATGGGGGAGAAGAAACAGAGGGTGCCATAGACAACGTCATGCGGCATGCGCTTACTAAGCTCAGTCATCTTCATCTAGTCAGCCACCCTATCTATGGAAAAAGAGTCGCACAGATGGGAGAAGACCCTCGAAATATTGTTGTAGTCGGTGCTCCTGGGTTAGACAATAGGTTCCGCGATGATCTGCCGTCTATCCATGAATTAGAGGGATTTTTGGGCTTAAGTTTGGTAGATCCGGTGGTTCTTGTGACTATGCATCCTACTACCTTGAACACACAGAGCTCTTTGTCGGAAGTATTGGCTGTTTCTGAGGCCATGACACAAGTTGAAGCTACCTATATAGTGACTCTCCCTAACTCAGACGCTGGGGGAGCGGATATCCGAGATTATTGGTTGAATTGGTCGCAAGGTCGAGAAAACATTGTCGTTAAAGAAGTGCTCGGCGAAGCCCGATACTGGTCATTGTTGAACTGTGCCAAGGTAATGTTGGGCAATTCATCTAGTGGAATGCTAGAAGGTCCATTAGCTGGGGTGAACGTTGTAAATGTTGGTGACAGACAATTCGGTAGGATTCGAAATTCTCGTATAAGAGATGTGCCTTCCAACGCTGCAGAGATAACTAAGTGGCTGATGCAAGCTATTGAGCAAGATTGGGTTTTGACTGACGAGGCTGAGGATTGGGATTTTGATTCCAGGTTGGTTTCCGAGAGGCTTATTGAAGCGATTGTAAAATGGGATAATAAAACAGCTCTTCGGAAAAGTTTCCATTCCCTCTAGATTTCGTATGAAAACCCTTGATGGATTGAGACGCTAGTGTGCAACTGCTTGAATAGGTTAGGAACAATTGATGCAAAATAACGAGACAGGTGGAAATCTAGCTTCAAGGCCTTTCTGTGTTGGACTTGATCAGACTCTTTTTGACTGTGTGAAAGCGATTGATTTAAGTGGACAAGGAATAGCTTTTGTTCTAGATGAGAGCCAGAAATTGGTCGGCTGTCTGACCGATGGAGATATTCGTAGAGCGATTATCCAGAATCAGCCTCTGGAATCCAGAGTGATTTCTAAGATAATGAATTCGAATTTTGTATCTGTGGGTGTGCAGGCTGGTAGCAATGAAATTTTGGATTTGATGAGATTGAAGAGTGTCCAGGTGATACCGGTATTGGATCAAGACGGTAGGTTGGTGGGAATCCATCAGTGGACTGAACTTATTGGTCGGGATAAGAAAGAGAATTGGGCCGTGATTATGGCAGGAGGCAAAGGGTCTCGACTAGGTTCGATAACGGCTCGTACACCTAAGCCGATGCTCACCATAGGAGGGAAACCTATCCTGGAGCGATTGGTCATCCATTTGGCAAGCTATGGAATTAGCAGGATTTTCATTTCGGTGAATCATTTATCTGAAGTCATAGAGGAGTACTTTGAAGACGGCGCTAAATTCGGATGTGACATAGAATACTTGCGAGAGACGAAACCGCTAAACACAGGGGGAGCCCTATCTTTGTTGCCAGAAACTCCCGAACACGACTTGATAGTGATGAATGGGGACCTCGTGACCCAGATAGATGTGACTCAGTTTATCCAATTTCAGAAGACTAGGAATTGTGATTTGACTGTGGCGATTCGGACGCATTCCACTGAGGTTCCTTATGGAGTTGTTGATGTAAAAGAAGGGTTGATTCAAGCTGTATCTGAGAAGCCTAGGATAAGCCAACTGATCAATTGTGGCATGTATGTGGTTTCTCCCAAGGCATTGGAACTCATGCCCGATAACGAAAATACTCCTATTACTTGGTTGGTGGAGAAATGTCTGCAGAAACAATGGAAGGTTGGAGGTTATCTAGCCGAGGGAGAATGGATAGATATAGGAGACCCGAGCCAACTGCGTAAAGCCAGGAAAGACGATTGATAGTCATTGTTCCTGATGTAGTCGATAGGCCTGTACGAGAATGAACTTCATTCCTTTGAGTATACCCAACATAGGTCGTCAAGAATGGGAGTTAGTACGTGAATGTTTGGAAACTGGGTGGGTGTCGTCCGTTGGAAGTTTTGTCACTAAATTTGAGGAAGAATTTGCGAAGAAAGTAGGTGCTACTGGGGCTGTCGCCACTTCTAGCGGCACAGCTGCTCTTCATGTAGCCTTGAAGATGGCTGGTGTTGAGGCTGGGGATGAGGTTGTTCTGCCGAGTTTGACGTTTATCGCTCCGGCAAATGCAGTCCGGTACCTCGGGGGATGGCCAACTTTTATCGATGTCCAAGAAGATTCACTACAAATGGACCCTTCTAAGCTAGCATCTTTTATAGAGAAAGATTGTATTAGAGTAAATGGGGTTTTAACGAACAAGCATACCCAACGTCGAGTAGTGGGTGTATTACCCGTCCATATACTCGGACATCCAGTAAATTTGGACCCAATTGTTTCGCTTGCTGAAGAAGCTGGCCTTTTTGTTGTGCAAGACTCCACTGAATCTTTGGGGTCCACCTATAAAGGGAGAATGATAGGGAGCGAAGGAGTTTCCTGTTTCAGTTTTAATGGCAACAAACTTATTACTACTGGTGGTGGAGGTATGATTACCTTCCAAGATAAAAAACTGGCTGATCGAGCGAGATATCTCACTACTACGGCGAAGGACGATTCAGTAGAGTTTGTGCATAATGAAGTGGGTTTCAATTATCGATTAACTAACGTTCAGGCTGCTATGGGGGTAGCTCAACTGGGAAGACTCGATGAATTTTTATCAAGGAAGAAGGCCATTCATCACTCTTATGCAGAAGGCCTGGCCGAATTAGGGACCTGTGCGATGGTCGGTGAATCCAGCTGGGCTCAATCTGCATTTTGGTTGAATACTATGAGATTGACCGACCCTAACACTGATCGTAAGGTTTTACACAAATTGCTGAAAGACGTCTCGATAGAGACAAGGCCGTTGTGGCAACCTCTTCACATGAGCCCTGCTCATGAAGGCAGTTGGTTCGAAGATTGTAAAGTCTCAGAAGTTCTTTATAAGCAATGTCTGAATCTGCCAAGTTCCACGGGTATGACCGACTCGGACTTGGGCAGAGTCGTCTCCGTGGTCAAAGGAATTGTTTCTTGAAATCTCATAAGCAGGTATCACCAGTGAAAGATATAGAGTCTCCCATGATTGTGGTCACCCTAGGGCCCACTTCGATGAATGAAACAGTTCTAAAGAAACTCTCTCAAAGGAAGATCTCTTTTGTGAGAATCAACCTTAGCCATACTCCAATAGAGTCGCTGGAGAGCACTGTCGATTTCATTCGTTCACACTGTACTATCCCGCTGATGTTAGATACTGAGGGGTCTCAAGTGAGGACAGGGGTTTTACCGGAAGCCAAATCGGTAATAGAGAACCAAGAGGTGCTCCTCACTACTCAAGAAGGCTGGAAAAATGGCATGGTCCCTTTGCGTCCAGATGAAGTTCTGATGGTACTTAAAGAGGGGGATCTGGTTTCTCTCGATTTTGATTCCGTCCTCTTGAGGGTTGATTCTGTATCGATGCAGGAGGAAGAGCAGACTATACAATCCACCGTAATGAGTGGAGGCACCATTCAAAGCAATAAAGCTGTTACAGTTTTTGATCAGAATTTTCAAATGCCTTCTTTGTCTCACAAAGATGTCCAGGCTTTGGAAATAGCTCAGGAAATTGGGATCAAGAATTTCTGCCTTTCATTTGTAGATGGGGCTGATGACGTACGAGTGTTCAGAAACTATCATCCAGACTCTTTTGTTTTATCTAAAGTAGAAACCAGCTTAGCGATAGAGAACCTTGAAGAGATTATCGAAGTTTCAGATGGAGTTTTAATTGATCGTGGTGATCTGAGTAGGCAGGTCCCTTTGGAAAGAATACCTTTTGCCCAAAAATACGTCATTAACCAGGCGAACCTAGCTTCAAAACCAGTCTTGGTAGCTACGAATTTTTTGGACACCATGATGGAAAGCAGATCGGCCAGTAGAGCTGAGACAAACGATATTGTCAACACACTACTAGACGGTGCTACTGGCCTAGTTTTAGCAGCGGAGACGGCTATAGGTAAGCACCCTGTGGAAACGGTGTCATTCCTCGTGGGTTTATGTGATGAAGTAGTCCGATTCAAGAAATCCAGTAAGGGTGTTGAAATGTCGAATGGGGGAGTCCTTCCGAGCGCATACGATACTAATTATATCACCAGTCCAGCTTTAGGCTGTGGGCTGATAGCCCCTCACGGAGGAGTTTTGGTAGATCAGCGTTGGAAGGGTGAAATCTCGGAAGGTCTTCCAAGGTTAGAGTTGTCAGCTAATGAGGCGATGGATGTAGAACAGATCGCATTGGGTGGATATAGTCCGTTACGGGGGTTTATGGGAAAGGATGATTTGGATTCTGTTCTGAGAACTTATGAACTTCAAGATGGAATTGCTTGGCCTCTACCCATTCTATTAAGAAGGTCTGGATCAAATCTACCTTCGGGTCAGGTGGTCCTAACTTTTGCTGGAGAGCCTTTCGGTGTAATGGAAATAGAGGATAGTTACACTACTGATTGGCAATCGGCGGCAAAGCTTCTTTTTGGTACTTCATCTATGGATCATCCTGGAGTTATGAGGTTTTTATCTGAAGGTGAAACTGCATTGTCAGGACCTGTGTGGTTAATCAATAGAGTCTCCAGGAGTGGGAAGAGATACGAACTAAAGCCTGCTGAGACCAGGCAGGTATTTGCTGCGAGGGGGTGGTCTAGGATTGTAGGATTCCACACTCGTAACGCTCCACACCGGGCTCATGAGCACATACTGGCTATGGCTATGGAAAGCACTGGCGCCGATGGTGTCCTGATCCATCCGGCGGTGGGACTGAAAAAAACTGGAGATTTCTCCAGTGCAGCAATCATAGAAGGATATGAAGGATTGCTTGAGGTGTCCGAATTGACGCCTAAAGCTCTATTCTCGACATTTTCTACTTACTCCAGATACGCTGGACCAAGAGAAGCTTTGTTTACTGCTCTTTGTAGACAGAATTATGGGTGCACTCATTTTATTATAGGCAGAGATCACACCGGTGTGGGGGATTTTTATTCTGGGGATCAAGCTAAAAATCTCTTTGATAGGATATCCCAAATTGAGATTCAATCAGTTTTCTTCGATGAAGTAAAGTACAGCGCATCGAAAAAATCTTATGGTTCTGAAGTGTTAGATAGTGATACTCTTGATATTAGTGGAACTGAAGTCCGAGAGATTATTCGGGGAGGAAATCGTCCTCCAGAATGGTATATGAGACCAGAGGTCTCCGATCGAATTCTGATGCTTAAAGAAGGGGCATTCGTAAGTGATGGGTAACGTCCTGTGGCTGACTGGTCTTTCAGGGTCAGGGAAAAGCACTTTGGCCGAATCCATTCTAAAAAAGCTGGTAGAGAATGGATTCACCGCGACTTTGATTGATGGTGATAGAGTTCGAGATGCTCGGGAGAAAAGACTAGGGTTTTCCAGGAATGATATTGAGCAGAATGGTTTTTATGTCGTACAATTATGTGAGAAGGAAAGAATCGTCAACGACTACGTAATAGTCGCGGTGATAACTCCTTTTGAAAGTGTCAGGAAGGAAGCTCGGGTGCGGCTGGAACCACATTATTGCGAAATATTTGTATCGACTTCTCTAGATGTATGTAAGAGTCGCGATACCAAGGGGTTATATAGAAAAGCTGAGCTCGGCGAGATAGAGAATCTAGTTGGAGTCTCACCAAACGTCCCTTTTGAAGTCCCTGATTCAGCAAATATCACTATCGATACCAATGAAGTAACAGCAGAAGAAGGGACGGAGATATTGTTGTCCTGTATAGGGAAATGGCAGGCTAGTCAACAATCAGAAGTGTAGCTTCTAAGTGAGGATTTCTCTCGGGGTACGCAGGATGGCCAGGTATCGCTATGTTTTATAAGGCTTAATAGACAGATCAAGACGGTTTAGTTAGAGGCTTCAACTAAATTTGATTGTATGTGGTCTTTTGGAAGATGAACGCTGAAAATATATGTGATTTCCTGATGCTGAGTGAAAAGGGGAGATTGTTTGCTAGATGATGACTGACATAAGAATGTTGCCTCGTTGGGTGCCGATTTTATCGCTGATGATTGCTTTGTTTGGTTTCACCTCATCTAATCTTGAGGGTCAAGATGTGGTTCAACAGCAAATCACAAACTTGATGGGCCAAGAGTTGAGTGAAGAAGAGATCGTTTCTCGTATTAGTGGTTTGGGCTTGTCTCGTGCGGATTTACGTGGCCGA
>CAWWAX010000079.1:0-7105 GCA_963935005.1 uncultured bacterium
GTCTTTCCCCGTGCCGCTTTTAGTGCTTGGGGCTCCAGGGGGATCGAAATGGAGTAATGCTGTTTGTCCTTCCCAAGCAGAAGATACAGCTCCACCTTTTCGGTCTAGTGTTACAATGCCATGAGAATCCACGGTGGAGACCTCATAACCAACTTCGTCCATATGGGCCATGAATACAGTTGTGTCTCGTTCGGGGCCCATTTCTAAGATTATGTTTCCCAGATCATCGACGATCGCTTGTTCACTGGCCCAAGGTGGAAGTGCCTCTAATACTCTGCGGCGTACAGACCATTCGTGTCCCGACACACCGTATGCGTTAGCCAGGTGTTCCAAAAAAGTGGAGATATGACTGTAGGCTGAGTTATGGAAATCGTTTCTTAATTTGTTCGGATCTGGTGCGCTCTCCCAGTGGAGGTTTTCACCGGGTGTTTGCCCCAGCAGATCTACTATCTTGGAGAGCATCCAGTTGGATTCATTGGTTGCCAGTGCTTCCATATGTGAGCCTGGGTCTTGGACCTCTGGTGATATCCAGTCAACTTTGGTAATTCCTGAATGGTCCAGGATAGGTTCTAATCGCCCAAACGAAGAATTGAGCCTGGTTTCGTATATGCGATTCTCGCTTCCATCACCCAGGAGTATTAGTTGCTCCAAGTCGGTTTGGCGTGACAAGTAGGAGCTAAGTCCTATCCATCCAAACTCTTTTTGGGAACTGAGAATAAAAGTCACTGAGTTCATAGAAGCAGACGAGACATCACTGAGCCTGCGAGCTAAAGTGGCGAGGGTTCCACAGCCTGCTCGGGCTCCAGCGTTAGGCCCGGCCACGTAGTCGTTGAAGGCCCAGTTCGGCAGGTGCCGGGAAAGTGGGTCTAAGAGAGCGACGCCCATTGTTCTGACTTGATCTGAAGACTCGGCACCAACATCTATCCATAAATCGTCCGCTGTTACTATGTCTGTTTCAGAGGAATGTTGTTGTCTAAAATGACCATTCGATCGGGCTACCACACCAGCTACGGGCCCTTCTTCGGTCAGTATCCGCACAGTTTGAGCTTCGTGTAGTTGGTCCCAAAGAGGATGGGAAGGCCCCCTTCCGATCCTGTGAACCCTCAAGTAGCCATCCTCCGTAATCTGACTTACTGCGTAACTTGGCTTATCTAGCCCGCAGCCGACTATTTGCTTCACTGGACCTCGCCCGACCGTCATAGTGAGGTTTCCCCATTGGTCAGCTGTCCATCCAACCATTTTATTGGCGAGGTCGGGGGCCAATCTGGTTTCATAGCCACTGGCCATGTCGAGGCCAATCCAAGAAGCGAGAGCATCTTGTTGTTGAGAGGACTGGCCCAGAATGGATGTACTACTGATGAGATTCAGAAGAAATAACCAAGACAGGTTCAGGTGTGAGTGTTTCATAAAAATCTCCACTGTTATAATCAGGTATTCTCGTATGTTCAGTTGCGAATTGTTAAAGCCAGGTGACGGCCATCCTTTGTCGTTGATAAGCTTTGCTTCAGTTTGCCTTGGGTTTTCTCAAGATCTGCAAGCCTGTCACGGATATTACGAAAACCAGAATCAAGGGATGTTCTAGTCCAAAAAAGATCCAATAGAGCGTGAAGGTCAAAAGAGCCCCGATGGCTTTCATCCAAGTTGTTTTTCCAAATTTAGTCATCCAAAAATGAACAAAACTAGCCAAGATCAATAACAGTACAGTTATTGAGATGACTTCCCATCCTGGACTTTGTACAAAATCTGACATCGATTGATTTTTGCCCTAAAAATTTCCTTAGAAGAAGCTGAAGGTAGGATCAGGGCATAGAGGACACAATCCTAAAGAGAGAACTAGTGAGGTTTGTATTAGGGTTGTATTTTGAGCTCAAGACTTTGAAGGTCCAGGGTTTTACTTATCGACAGAAATTGTAACAGAGGGTGCAGATGAAAAATGAACGGAATGACAGGCCAGATACAAAAACCCTGGCTGTTTGGGGTGGCGAAGAAAACCTAGAGAAGATGGGGGCAACACAAGTACCGGTAGTCAAGAGCGTTTCATTTGGTTATCCAGATGTACAGTCTTGGTTGCAGGTGGCTCTTGGGGAAAGTCCAGGACATATCTATGGAAGAAACTCCAATCCTACGGTGCAGGTTTTTGAAGACAAGGTGAGACTCCTCGAGGGCGGTGAAGCGGCTGTTTCCTTTTCTACTGGAATGGCAGCGATCAGTGGAATCTTGTTTTCTCTTCTGGAACCAGGGAAGCGGGTTGTGTCCATTAAAGATTCGTATGGCGGAACCAACGTGTTGTTCACGGACTATCTTCCTAGATACGGAGTGGAGGTTGCATTGTGTGATACGAGTGATCATCTGGAAATTGAGGGCGAGCTACTTAAGGGTTGCGATATCCTTTACCTGGAAACACCGACTAACCCCACCGTCAAGATTTTGGATATTCAAAGACTAAGTAGGGCAGCCCATGAGGTGGGAGCATTAGTCGTCGTGGACAACACTTTTGCTACTCCAATAAACCAAAGACCAATAGAGAAGGGTGCGGATCTAGTTGTACATAGTGCTACTAAATTCCTTGGCGGGCATGCCGATGCCTTGGGAGGTGTAGTCACGGGTAGTAAGCAACTCTTAGAACAGATATTTCGTTTCAAAGAGATAACGGGGGCATCTCTGCATCCTGAATCAGCATACCTTCTGATTAGAGGTATGAAGACTCTAAGTCTTAGGATAGCGCAACAAAATAAAAGCGCAGGTCAAATCGCTAAATTTCTGGAGTGTCATTCGAAAATAGATGAGGTCTTCTATCCGGGACTGGAAAGCCACCAGAATCATACGATAGCAGTCAGTCAAATGGAGGGTTTCGGAGGAGTTTTGAGTTTCAAGCTCAAAGGAGGATACGAGGCCGTGGAGACATTTCTTCCTAAACTAAGATACGTTCACTTGGCTGCTAATCTTGGTTCTGTTGAGACGGTGGCTGGTCCCCCTGCGACTACGAGCCATGTAGAATGTACTCCCGAGGAGCGTGAAGCCATGGGAATACCTGAAGGATTGATTCGATATTCAGTCGGAATTGAAGCTGTCGAAGATTTGGTTCATGATTTGGATGCTGCTCTGCAATATTTGTAGATGTTTCCAGCTTTGACGTTGCAATGGCTATAGAGTTAGTCTTTTAAGATCATTGAAGTGTGCAAGCCAGGATTAAACGTTCGATTTAACTGGTGTCATACAGAGTTGGGGGTAACGAATGGACACATTGAACAAATTAATTTTTGCTGTTGTTTTGATTTTTATCAGTTGCTTGCCGCCGGACCAAGATCTTCTCGAAAACCCAGTAGCTGCGCTGAATGCGAGAGCGGCTTCCCTGGAACTCGATACGGATTATTTTCCACCTCCAGGGAAAACATTGCATCATGAAACAGCGGGCTTTGCAAAAATCCTATGCTCTGCAGTCTTTATAACGGGATTAGATCCAAAGGATGCGGCCGCTAATGTCGGGGGATTTATATCACATTTTGAGGAAAGAGGTCACGTGGTAGATACCATTGTGGACTATGACCGACAGTTGGTGTCCCTCACTCTTCCTGATGGTATCACTCGAACTGCAAAACGTTATAAAAATCAAGGCTGCATTTCACACGCGATAGGAGAAGATTCTATCTATTTTAATCCCACCGACGTTCTGAGAGACTTGCCCGACGCTGAAACGACTCCATGGCCTATGGGAGATGTACTATCAAGCGACCTTTGGCCAGATGGTGTTAATATAAGCATGGTTCAAGAAGCCTTGGATGTGGGGTTCGGGCCAGCAGAAGCTCAGACATTGGGGTTGGTGGTGACTTATAAGGGCCGGATCTTAGGAGAACGTTACAGCCCTGAAGTTAACATACACACTCCTCTTGAAAGCTGGTCGATGACAAAAAGTCTAACGGGAACTCTGATGGGTGTATTGATTAACCAAGGTGTATATGCTTTGGATCAAGAAGCTCCAATTCCAGAATGGCAAGCTGAAGGGGATCCCAGACAAGAAATACGAATCAAAGATATTATGAGAATGTCTAGTGGGATTAGGATTAGGAATGCTGGTGATCCCGACTATAATCCAGATTTGGGTTATCCAGACCATCTATACCTTTATACAGCTACAGACGATTCCTTCAGATGGGCAGCGACGCGACCTCAACAATGGCCTCCGAACACCGTTGGTCGCTATAGGAATTCAGATCCAGTTCTCACCAGTTATCTGATTAGGTTAGGAGTGGAAGGGCGTGGGGATAGCTACCATGAGTTCCCACAAAAACATCTTTTCGACAAAATAGGAATACGTGATGGACTGATCGAGACTGACCCTGCGGGAAACTTTCTTGGTCAAGGTCTAGCATTTTTGTCCGCTCGAGATTGGGCACGCTTGGCCAATTTGTATTTACAAGATGGAGTCTGGAATGGAGAACGGTTGCTTCCTGAAGGATTCGTGGAATATGCATCCACTCTTGCGCCCGCCTGGATCGCCGACGAAAGGCTTCAGTATGGGGGAGCCTTCTTTTGGGTCAATGGAAATGGCGGCTGGCCTGTTCCCGAAAGTGCATATTCAATGAGAGGAGCAGGCGGTCAAAGTGCGACGATCATTCCCAGTCACGATTTGGTGGTCGTTCGGATAGGAAAATATACTGGGAGCAGGGCAGGCGGGTTAGCATTGAATACGGCCTACGAGATGCTCCTACAGGCCGTTCCAGAAGCTGAAAAATAAAAGGTATGAATAAATACAAAGAGGAGGGGATCCACGGAGCCCCTCCTCTTTTCCTTGAGTAGGATTACTGTAACAGAAGACTTGCTAAGTTTCGCATAGAATTTGCTAGGGCGCGCATGCGAATCCGATCGGAATCCAAGCCACTGGGTAATGGAGTTCTTGAATCAGTTTCCAGCTCGACTGCTACCTCCCGCAAACCTGCCGCAGTCAGCTGACGGTCACCGCTATCGCCTGCGTCCACCACTCTGTCCAAAGTTGTCGACACGGTAACAGCTCGGTCGGCCCTGATAGCGTTACTTCGCATCAATTGGTCTAGGTAGGCTCTAGCAACTACAACATCAGTTGGCCATTCGATCCTGGGTTGTAATTGTGCGTTGAATTCATCCATTTGGATCAGGCCTGCTGCATCGATTTCATTTTGTGTCAGATGCTCGCTTGGAGTCAACCTGAAGACATCGAAACCTCTTGCGATTTCAGCTCCATAGATATGACCATTGTACCAGTAAGTAGACCAGTATCCGCCACTGACCATTTCTTCTGAATAAACAGGACCTCTATCGAAATAGGCAATCTCAATGGCGTTGGTGGGATCTGTAAAGTCAAAGACTGAAAGGCCTCCTTGGTACCAGGCCTGGACTTTGATGTCTCTACCTGGCACTGGAATAATCGATCCGTTGTGGGCAACACAATTTTCCAATTCGGTTTGTGGAGCAGTTAATTTATAATATCCTGCGAAAAGGAGTTTTCTCCCAACTACATTGAAAATGGCGTCTGCACCCCACTCTAGCGGATCAGTGTCACGGCAACGGGGTGCACCACCACCACCCCACTCGTCCGTAAAAATCACCTTGCTACCGTCATTGCTGAAAGTAGCTGAGTGCCAATATGCAAAACCAGGATCGGTCACTTCGTCAATCCGTACAGGGTTAACTACGTCTGTAATGTCGAGTAATATGCCATTGCCTGCACAGGCTCCAGCAGCCAAACCCATTTCTGGATAGACTGTGATGTCATGGCACTGGTTCGTCATCCTGGAGCTCTGTGTCCCAGGCCCGAAGTCACCACCTTGGTGTAATCCCGCTAGTGCACCAGTCTCAGTATCTGCAAAAAGCCTCGGAGCGTTGACTACTCTTGCCCGCTCAGGGTTGGCTAGGGGGACCTGGATTACCTCAATTCTAAAGTAGGAAGTGTTAGAGTCTTCTTCTGGTGACAATCCAGAACAGCCCGCCAGTTCTTCCGAAGGTCTTACTGAGCTGGTCCCTGAAACATAGACATATACATTTTCATGGTCTTGCGGGTCATTGACAACAGTGTGCGTGTGAGATCCTCGGCATGTTTGGACTGCCGCAATCTGTTCTGGATTTCTTATGTCACTTATGTCAAAAATACGGACTCCTCTGAAACGTTCAGCACTTATCGAATCTGTAACACCTTCAGTACCACAGTCTAGCCGTGCTCGTCTTTCCTGGACTGACATGAACAAGAGATCCCCGTATACGGAGACATCACCTTGGCCGCCTGGACAAACGACTGAGACTTGCAGCGTAGGGTTGTTAGGGTCTTCTACGTTATATACCTGGAATCCCTGGTAATTACCCACGATAGAGAAGTTGTCTTTGAATGCCAAGTCTGAGTTCGTGTAACCACCGGTATAAGGTGTTTCAGTCTCTAGGTCTGGTGAAAAGCCAGGACCTTTAGCTGTTGTGGAAATCAGTTCGAGATTGGAGATGGCCTCACCAGCATCATGCAATCCTGGAGTCAATCCGACTCTAGAGTCTAAAGTCCTCCTGGGATCGTTTTGTTGGCCTTGTAAGTTTGTTGAGAATACTAGGCCTGTTGCTAGTGCCAGTGCGAACGCACACGCAGTAATGTTTATCTGTTTGTCGGTATTCCTAAGCCTGCTCATAAAGCACCTCTGTCAACTTTGAGCTCTTCTGTTTGAAGGATAGTTTCCCTCGTCAGGAAGAGCGACAGTCAAGTCATACTAAATTGTTTCTGGTCTTCTATCTTCTGGCCTCCAGCATCGCGGTCATTCGCTCTATCTCTATATATTGATCTGAATCTACATGGTAGGCAAATTGGAAAATCTCAGGCTCTTCACCGGCCCCAGAAGTGTTGAAGAGGTTGGCTACCATCGTTAGTGCCCCTTGGTGATGCTTGATCATGCCTTCCAGAAACAAACGATCGAACGACAGGCCCGTGGCCCTGGAAAGAGAATCCATCTCTTCGTGACTCAACATGCCAGGCATAAGCATATCTGGGTTGTCGTTGGTTCTATGGTCGATTTCGCCTGCAGGGGTGCCTTCACCTCTAGTTGAAAGCCAGCGACGCATAAATACAACCTCATCTTCTTGGGAGATTTTTATTCTT
>CAWWAX010000080.1:0-7074 GCA_963935005.1 uncultured bacterium
TGATCACTTTCCATTCTTTTCCAGTGAAGAAGGCGGGGACTGACCTCACTGAAGGTACCGGAGATTCTAACACAGGCCGAAAATATTTTTTGACTACTGGTGGACGGAAAAGTCAAAAAACATTCCCCGGGTCTCATGACCTGAAAAATCACATACCGCAGTGTATTCGCCTTCGGGTAAGTTCAGATCTACGGTCCTTACTTCGTATGGACTCAGCCGTCCTTCCGTTTCCCATACGTTTTCCTCGGTATCCTTTCTCACAAAGATCAGGTTGTGTTCCTCAACCCCTTCACTGGCTAAACGAAGGGTGATGTCTCCGGCAGGTAAGATATCCGGCATACCGATATAAAAATCTGCGAGCATGATCTCGATAGTATCGGGAATATTATCTAAGGATAATTCCTGTTGAGCAGGGGATTCGTTACCTATCGAACCTTCCTGGGTTTCACAGGAGCCAATGACTAATAAACAAAGGCCGAGCCTGCAGAGCAGGCCCGGCCTTATGCGATCAATCATTCTATCTTTCCTAGTCATCCAAAATTATGGAAGAGTCAGTGCTACCAGCCCTCCGACCTGATTGATGACTAGGTGTTGGACACCCTCGTGCATATAAGTCATCATGCCATACCGAATGCTTCCAGGAACTTCGACTTCACCCAAGATGTCTCCAGTGGCTTTGTCTCTCGCACGGACATACGGGGTTCCATCACTGCCATTGGCCGAGTGTATCAGAATATCTGGAGTAGCCAACATTGCAGATTGTCGTCCTGATCCAGTCTTGGGAATATCAAGTCCCTGGAGATCTGGATGATTCAATACTCTGTCAGGGGTATCACCAACAGGTTTAGACCACAGGTGGTCTCCAGTGTTCATGTCGATGGCTGTGATTTTGCTGTAAGGTGGTCTAAAGATTTGTAATCCTCTTACATTGACTCTATTACCGTCTCCCACCGCAAAATCAGTGAGGGTAGTACCTGTAGGAATGACTTCTGGATGCTCAGCTTCTCTTTCCTCCCCAGTAATCATGACCCTTGAAGAACACCCTTTCTGAGAAGTGATGTACATAATTCCAGTGGTAGGATCTGCTACTGGAGTTCCGTCGATGTTGGTTCCGCCCACGTCTCCGGGACACCACAGTGATCCTTTCTTACCGAGGTCGTTGTCTCTATGTAGGGGTGGATTAAAGAACGGTCCCCATACGTAATCCTCTAATATTTCTAGTGCTTCAGCCCGAAGTTCAGGGGTGAAATCAATCAGTTCTTCTTCAGGAAGCCCCTGCATATCGTATGCGGCTGGGCGTGTAGGATGGGGCTGCGTGGCCGCTAGTTGCTCTCCTGGTATTAGTCCTTCTGGGACAGATTTTTCTTCGATAGGCCAGATTGGATCACCGGTCTCTCGGTTAAACGTGTAGGCGAACCCTTGCTTGGTCGCTTGCACCACGATCGGTACTTCTTTGCCGTCCATCGTTACGTCCATGAGGACTGGTGCGGTTGATGTGTCATAGTTCCAGATATCGTGGTGGACTAGTTGGTAGTGCCATTTGCGTTCACCAGTTTTGACATCCAGAGCGATTAGGCTAGTGCTGAATAGGTTGTCACCTGGTCTGAATCCGCCATAAAAGTCCTGTGTGGCTCCATTCGTTGGCACGTAAACCAATCCAAGCTCAGGGTCCGCAGAGAGCGGCGCCCAGGAGGAAATGTCTCCAGTCCAAGACCAGGCATCGTTCTCCCACGTCTCATGACCGAATTCTCCAGGACCTGGAAGAACATCAAATTTCCAAAGATGCTCTCCAGTCCGCAGGTCGTAGGCCAAAATATCGCCAGGCACATTCTCTTGCCGTGATTGGTTGTATCCCTGCTCAGCTGAGTTCCCAACAACGATAACATCATTAACAACAATCGCTGGGGAAGAACTGGTGATGTATCCTGTCTCCAGAGGAATACCTTCGTATACATCATATTCATGCCCGAGGTCAGCCAGGAGATCAACTGTTCCAGTCTCAGGAAACCCTTCAATCGGAATTGCTCCGCCGAATCCTTCGATAGGCTGACCAGTATGTGCGTCGAGAGCGTGCAGGAAGAAAGCTGGGCTAACTACCAATACAATGTCGCGTCCGTCCACATTTGCATAAGCAACACCTTTACCGTGATTCTTTCTCATCGAGTATTCCCAGCGGGGGGTCGATGGCTCACGGAATGTCCAGAGAGTCTCGCCTGTACCTGCATCCAAGGCCACGACATAACGTCTTTCTCCAGCCACTGTAATCAACATGCCATCGACATAGATTGGGGTTGGCCGAGCATTTACATTACCGAAACTTCCACCATCCCATTCCCAAGAGATGTCGAGGTCTCCAAAATTCGAAGCATCGATCTGACTCAATTCGGAGTACCGTTGGCTGGCTACATCTCCACCGATGTACATCCAGTCTCCGATGCGTTCATCCATGTTTATTTGCTGAGCCTGTGAAGCCACGGGCAGTGAGATAGAAAACAGCATGGCCAGGCATATGGACAGGAAAGAACTAGTTGAACTAAGATTTTGTGGTTTCACGCGAATTTCTCCACTTCAATTTAGAAATATGAAAACTTAGTGACCCTTGATTCATTTTTATAATACTGTAATCTGACTTGCATAGAGTACAGTAGCAACGGTCATTCGAAAACTTGGGAGTGCTAGTGATACGCATCAAAGGCTTCTTGCTGATCACCATAGTTGTAGTGTTTGTAATAGTGCATGACTTGGTGCAAAGAACCCTACTCCCGTTGGCTCTTAGACTTTTTCCTGATAAGCGAGAGAGTATCCTCAATGTATGGGGAAGATGGATTGCTGGTGGATTTGTTGGAATGATGCGGTTTACAGGAGCAGGAGATTTTCCTGTGCAGAGTGTGATCCCCCCGGATCCAGATGTTCTAGTATTGATGAACCATCAATCTCTCATGGATTTGCCACTCGCCGTGCTAACTATACGGGAAGGCTATCCAATGGTTGTTACTCGTGCGAGATATGCGAAGTGGGTTCCATTAATTTCTGGTATTATAAGAAGGTTAGATTTTCCCACGGTCGATCCTCAAAAAAGGAATAAAACTGACCTAGTAAGACTCTTTAGGGTAGCAAGAACGACCACAAGGCCTGTCCTTCTTTTTCCAGAAGGCACACGTTCTCGTGACGGCGAACTACAGCCCTTTAGGCAGGGTGCTCTGAAGGTATTTTTAAGTAAGCGTCAGTGGAAGGTCTATCTGGTTGTGGCCGATGGTGTATGGGAATACGCTAAATTCGTGGATGTCCTCTTCTTAAAAGAAAAGATCAATTGGAAAATGAAAATCTTGGGCCCCTTTGAATCTCCAGAAAACAATGAGGATTTCTCAGGATGGATACAGGAGATGGAAGATCAGACGAGAGAAGGCCTAGCCTCCCTCAGGGAAGGAAGCTAGGCCCCAAAACTATTCCAGAAATATTGGACAGTCGTTACAGTGGCCGGTCCGGATTAGCCATAGTACGCCACATGTGTGCTGTGGGACTATTGTCATTACCCAGCCCTTCTTTAGGCTGCTTAAAGTGACGACCGATGATATCAATGAACGGTTCGATTGTCACGTCTACACCGTCTTGGAAAGCGTAGGTGTCATTAACCGTGATCAATCTTGATTCCATATACCATTTATGGGCCCTGCAGTACTTATAAGCTTCTGCGATGTAAGGTTCGGGAACGTAATCTTCACCGAAGATTCTGTTGTACATCTCAGGATATTCATAACCCGTTGACTCATCGGGATAAAATCGCAGTGCTTGGTGGTACTGGATGCCCCAGCTGACTCGCTCGTCAACATAAGGTGCAAAAAGTTGGGCGCCCCAGTATCCGTGGTCGACTTTAATCAGGTTTTGCACGGTATCATGCAGAAGGCACGCCAGTATCGTTCTTTCTGGTTGACCAGTCTGGAGAGCGTGATTGGCACTTTGAAGTACGTGACGTGCGGGTGCGAACCGAAGCCTAAAGAAGTCTTCGAGGGTGGCATTTAGGGGTATCGGTTCGAGTTCCCTCGTTGAAGTGAACAGCGAACCAGTTCCGCGACGTGCGGTTCTCTCCTGCTCCTGCTCCTCCAGTTCGTCTTCAGATAAAGGCTCTTCTTTTTCAGCATGCTCCTCTTCGAGCATGTGGATCATGTAGTGCTCTAGTTCTTCCGCTTTGTCTTCGGGAGACATTCTTTCGAGTGCCCCTACCCCCAAAGTTGCTAAAAAGGCTCTGCGATCGACTTCCATAAAAACCCTCCGGACTTGGTCATCTCTTAATATTGTACTGTTGAGAGTAGCTCCAGATGTGCGCGGGGGCAAACCACTATAACGTTTGGTGATTTTTTGGTGAGACAGTCTTTTTTGTGATTCGGACTCCCCTCTTTCGCGGTGCCCGTGATCGGTTCCAGATTGAAGGGTATATCGATTGCGGGAAAATCCATGACTTTCTAATACTGATCAAGGCAGGGGCGAGCATATGCTAAAGCGTGCAATTTTCTGGAACTCAATTCTTTTTATTTCTCAAAGTATTTCGGCCCAAGAACCAGTGTCCTGGGGGCCTGATATGCATTTCTCTACATTTTCAATCGCTGCGATTGATCCTGAAACACGTGAATCTGGGGTGGCAGTAACGACTAGAGTTGCTTGTGTAGGAAATGCAGTGCCTTGGGTTCGCGCGGGAGTAGGTGCAGTAGCAACCCAAGCCAGTACCCGTGTGGAATATGGAAAAGAACTCTTGGATTTCATCGAATCAGGGATGAATGCCGATGACGCAATGACTAGGGCAGTGGCGGGAGATTCTATGTCTGCGAGGCGACAGGTAGGGGTCATTTCCCTAGATGGGACGAGCGCGCAGCATACTGGCACAGGGCCGAGTTACTGGGCAGGACATCGAGAAGGAACCAACTATGTCACACAGGGGAATATTTTAGTGGGTCCTGAAGTGCTGGCTGCGGTTGCAAAGAGTTTTGAGGCAAGCGAAGGCACAGAACGTCATTTATCAGACCGTTTGATCGAGGCCTTAATGGCTGGACAGATTGCTGGAGGAGATAAACGAGATGGCAGGTTGCAATCGGCTGCGGTGATTGTTGCTGATCCCAGGGCGGGAAATTCCAGGAGACAGGATCAGGTAACAGCCAATATTAATGTTTGTGAACATCCGACTCCTGTTGCTGAACTCCGAAGAATCTACAATTCGATTTCTCAGACCCTTGGATATCGAGATTTGCAGAGGCTTGGAGGAAATGACGTCTGGCAACTGAGAGTCTTACTGCATGCCATCGGATACTACAGACCAGAGGCGGATGGAGTTCCTTTGGATGCGACTTCGCAAACCTATACGGAAGATGCGGTGGATGCTGTGCATCGCTTCCGTGTTGACCAAGGTTTATGGACCCCCAGAGGTGATGTAGCCAGAGGGTTAGTCGATAGGCAGACGATAGATCGCCTTTGGGAATCTGTGGAGGAGGTTGGGAAGACGATGGAGGTTCGAAAGATTATCCGAGACGCGATTATGGTGCGACGTTGATTTGATCATAACTTCTAGCCAAATCATGGAATTTTCAGTCAATCAGAATCTGGAACGAGATCGGATCTACGGAGAGGAAGAGCGATCTGTAGTCTCTCTTGCAGAGTACGAGAGGGCCAAGGCAGAGATCGAACAGTGGAGCGGCTATTCTCCGACCTGTCTTTACTCTCTCACAAGCATCGCTGAAGAGTTGGGTGTTGCTGAAATTTGGGTCAAAGACGAATCGACAAGATTTGGACTTGCGAGCTTTAAAGCTCTGGGAGGATCCTACGCAGTTTCCAGGGTATTGGAACGGGAACTTAGCTTGGCAGAGGGAGGGGGAGACCCCAGGTCTGTCACGGTTGTGTGTGCTACTGACGGAAATCATGGAAGATCGGTTGCATGGGGTGCACAGAAATGTGGTTGCAGGTGTGTGATCTATGTTCCGGCTCACGTGACAGAACGTCGAGCTCAGGAAATAGCCTCTTTTGGAGCTGAAGTGGTTCGGTTAAAAGGCAATTATGACGAGGCTGTGGTTCAGGTAGCTAATGACGCAGATGCCAATGGCTGGCAAGTCGTTTCGGATACTTCTTACGAGGGGTACCAGGAGATACCCAGTTGGGTGATGCAAGGTTATGCACTGATGGTCGAAGAGGCTTTCTCACAGTTACCCGAAACTAATTGGCCAACCCACATCTTTATTCAAGGAGGAGTGGGCGGTCTAGCCGCTTCGGTTTGTGGACATCTATGGGAAAGCTATGGATCTAAGCGCCCAGTCATAACTGTGGTGGAGCCCATCGAAGCTGACTGTCTTTATCGCAGCGCTCAGTCTGGTCTTCCAGAATCAGCTTCGGGTTCACTAGAAACCATAATGGGAGGGCTATCTTGTGGTGAGATATCCTCACTAGCCTGGAAGATTTTACGCCCAGGGATTGATGCATTCATGACAGTAGATGATAGCAGGGTGGGTCCTTGGATGAGACGTTTAGCGGAAGGAAGAGACAATGAATCTCCTATTGTTGCAGGCGAATCGGGTGTGACTGGGTTGATCGGCCTGGAGGCTGTTAGTGCAGATGAAATGCTTCGAAAACACCTAAAACTAGATCATCGTTCTCAAGTTATGATTTTCTCGACGGAGGGCGCAACGGATCCAGAAACCTATAGAGATATCGTAGGTAAAGAATACCAATCTGTGGCTAGTTCTGATTGATTTTTCTTTTCGACTTAATCCCTTAGTTGCTGCCTCCAGAGTACATAATTTCACCACCTACGATGGTGTAGCTGATCGCGATATTAGGAATGTCTTCTTCGGGGATGGTTAGAATATCACGATCTAGGACGGTGATATCGGCCAGCTTTCCTACTTCCAACGATCCTTTAATGTCTTCCTCAAAACCAGCGTAAGCATTGTTGATAGTGTAGGATTTTAAGGCCTCCATTCGGCTCATTTTCTGTCTAGGAGTGAGCACTTCACCGTTACTCATCATCCTTGAAACACTCGAGTAATAGCTAGCAACGGGGTCCACATCCTCAACAGGAGCGTCCGTTCCGTTTGC
>CAWWAX010000081.1:0-6994 GCA_963935005.1 uncultured bacterium
GGGAAAAAGTTGAAAATAGGCCAAATTGTCCAAGTAGGCGATGATCTCCGTGTAGAAATTTTGGATATCCTTCCTGGAGGCAATCGTCTGGTCCGTCTGATTTCGGAAGACACCCCAGGAAAAGCCTTGGAAAAACATGGTCGTATGCCTTTGCCGCCTTATCTGAATAGAGAGGAAGAACCACTTGATCGAGATCGATACCAAACGGTTTACTCCAAGAAACTTGGATCAGTAGCGGCACCTACAGCGGGGTTACATTTTACTCCTGGTTTGTTGGATGAAATTGATCTAAAAGGAGTACAACGTGTACCGATCACGCTAAATGTCGGAGTAGGAACATTTAGGCCTGTTGGGGTAGCTGAATTAGCAAATCATCGCATGCACACGGAGAGTTATCTAGTACCAGTCAGGACTGCTGAAGTCGTGAATAAGGCGAAGTCAGAAGGTAGACGCATCTGGGCAGTAGGAACTACTGTGGTTAGGGCGCTAGAAAGTGCTGAAAAGGGTGGCGTGGTTAGACCTGGACCAGGAGAAACGGATCTATTTATCAGGCCACCTCAAGCATGTATAATGATTGATGGTCTCATAACGAATTTTCATTTACCTAGGTCGACTCTTATGATGCTAGTAGCTTCATTCTGTGGATATGAAACACTAAGAAGGGCTTACGGAGAGGCAATTAAAAAGAGATATCGTTTCTATTCTTACGGAGATGCAATGGCCATAGAATAGATGGCGATTGGGATTGTAAATTGAAAAGTTCGGCTCGCAATACAAGTTCGAAGTTCTGGGAAGAAGAAAATAAAGTTTGTCTATTGAGAAATGTAGAGAATGTTCAAATATACGTTACTTAGCACATTGGAATCTGCAAGATCTGGTACATTTTACACTCCTCACGGAGAGGTAGAGACACCAGCCTTTATGCCCGTAGGCACCAATGGGGCCGTTAAAGGTGTTGCTCCAGAAGAGCTCCTAGAAACTGGGGCGTCTATGATCCTGGCGAATACCTATCATTTATACCTCAGGCCAGGGGAGGATCTGGTTGAACGTTTAGGTGGACTGCATAAATTCATGCGTTGGGATGGTCCAATCCTAACGGATTCAGGAGGATATCAAGTTTTTTCTTTAGCAAAAACAAATGAGATCAGCGATGAAGGTGTAGTGTTTAAAAGTCACATCGATGGGTCGTCTCACTTATTTACCCCAGAAAGAGTAATGGACATCCAGGGTCAATTGGGTGCAGATGTGGTCATGGCTTTTGATGAATGTCCTCCAGGGGGAGTAAGTCGAATAGAAGCAGAGTCAGCAAATATCCGCACATTGGGATGGCTCAGGCGGTGTAAGGAGCATTTTGAATCCAACCAAGGGAATCTGCAGGAAGTGAGACAGAGTTTGTTCCCAGTTCTTCAGGGTAATGTTTTTGAAGATTTGAGGTTGAGTCAAGTCAAGTCATTTCTTGATTTGGGTGATTGGGATGGGATGGGTATAGGCGGTCTAAGTGTGGGAGAAAAGAAAGAAGATATGTGGAGGGTTCTAGAGGCTTTAGATGCAGTCATTCCAACTAGTATTCCCCGCTATCTAATGGGTGTGGGATATCCCGATGATTTGCTTGAAGCCATTGCTCGAGGGTGTGATATGTTTGACTGTGTCGCCCCAACTCGCAATGCACGGCATGGTACTGCGTGGTGTGCAGAAGAGGGGCAAATCAATCTGAGGGCTGCACGTTTCTCAGAAGATCAGGATCCTATCGATTCTGAATGTGAGTGCTATGCCTGCCAGAAATATGATAGAGCGTACATTCGTCATCTTTTTGTTTCTGGCGAGTTGTTTGGGGCACGACTTCTCTCGATACATAACATCCAATTTCTAGTACAGCTAGCGAAGGAGTCCCGCAAGAGGATTGCAGATGCTAGTTTTAATTCATGGTCGAAGGAATGGTTAAGACGTTATAGGAAGGCAGCTATGTGAGATTCTTACAGGTCCTGCGAGTTGCTAATTCTAACTATCACACTAACTAAATTGGAGCTATATCGTGCATGAAGCTTTACTGGCCGTTGTAGTAGCGGCCCCACGTGAGGGAGCAAACGGAACGTTCATTTTCTTTCTAAATATGATAGCTGTCGTATTTATATTTTACTTTCTTTTGATTCGCCCTCAGAGAAAAGAGGCGAAACGTCATCAAGAAATGATCCAGAACATAAGAACGGGTGACGAAGTGGTCACGACCGGAGGGATCGTCGGAGAAGTGATTCGGGCTGACCCGGATCGTTTAATTATTAGGACAGCTGGAGAGAGTAAGATTGATGTAGAACGGAACAGGGTCTCTCGGAAGATTGAGTTTGGAGAGAAATAACGGTGACAGTCCGAAGGGTTGTGTTATTAGGAGAAGAAGTACTCCGTACACCAACGACGGAAATAGAAAGTTTTAGAGAGGAGACTCAGTCCTTGATTCAAGATCTCTTCGACACAATGTATGATGCCGAAGGAATCGGAATAGCGGCACCACAAATAGGTGTTTCACTAAGAGTTTGTGTGATGGATCTGACTAGGCCAGATGACTCAGAATCACAGAGATTAACGTTAATCAATCCAGTGATGTTGGAGTCGAGTAAAGCTGTAGAAAAGGCTACAGAGGGATGTTTGAGTATTCCTGGCATGGAAGAAGTAGTCAAACGCGCATCTCGTATAGTCGTTAGGGCTCAAGATGAGCTAGGTAGGACTTTTGATTTGGAAGCTGAAGGATTGTTGAGTAGGGTCATTCAACATGAAGTTGACCATTTAGATGGCATCCTTTTTTTCGATAGGATCACTCCTCTGAAAAGAAAATTTGCGTTGAACAAATGGAAGAAAAGTCAGGAAGAAGAGCCAGTATAGTGAGAATCTTATTTTGGGGTACTCCTGGGTTCGCTGTTCCATCTCTAAAGTGCTTAGTTGCAAATGGGCATGAGGTAGTCGGCGTGGTGACTCGACCAGATCGTCCAGCAGGAAGAGGACGGAGTCTTCGTAGCACTGCTGTCAAGAATGAAGCATTGCGTAATGATTTTGTGGTATTACAACCAGAAGACCTTAGCGATCCAAGGTTTGAAGGAACTTTGAAAGAAATAAGAGCAGATGCCTCCGTAGTCGTTGCTTACGGGAAAAAGCTAACGAAGCCTATACTAGAAATGTTTCCATTAGGGTGTATTAATGTCCACGCCTCTCTGTTGCCGTTACTTAGAGGGGCAGCACCAATCAATTGGGCGATTATCAGAGGATTCAAAGAGTCAGGTGTAACGGTCATGCGTATGGTAGAGGAAATGGACGCTGGGCCGACCCTTTTTCAGTTGAGAGAAAAAATACAGGTAACTGACACAGCATACGATTTGGAAGAAAAGTTAGCTTTATTGGGAGCTGAAGCCTTGGGGACGGCCCTGGGATTTTTGGAAAATGGACTGTTGAGGGATGAAGTACAGGATGAGTCAATCGTCACTTATGCTCCTAAGATTGATAAAGGTATGGCTCGTATCGATTGGTCAAAGCGAGCCACGTCGATTTCTCACTTGATAAGGGGAATGGACAGGCTGCCTGGCGCCTGGTCGGTGTTGATGGATAAACCTACCAAATTATTCAAGGCGTTTCCTTCTATAGAATCAGTTTCGAGTGTATTGCCTGGAACCGTATTAGAAGCAGATTCAATCTCTGGTCTTAAAGTAGCTACGGGTCAAGGAGTTTTGGAAATTCAGGAGATTCAACCTCCTGGAAAAAAAAGAATGAGTGCTTGTTCGTGGATACGTGGTCGAGGGACCGAAGTAGGTCAGAGGTTTCAGTGATGTCGGAATTTCATATCGTTACGGATGACAAAGTCTTAGAAAAAAAATCTTTTCTGGAACATGCAGTGGAGATATTACAATCTGGAATTCCAGACGTGTTCCATCTAAGAGGTCCTTGTACATCTTCTAAGAAACTTATGGAATTCGTTGGCATATTGTCACCGATAGCTAAGTTTAATGGGACGAGTTTTGTGATAAACGACAGGGTTGATCTTGCGTTGATCCGCCCGTCAGATGGAGTCCATCTGGGTGCGCGGTCGTTGAGACCCCAGGCAGTGCGTAAAATTCTCGGTCCAAAGAAAATCGTAGGGAGGTCAGTACATAGTGTCCAGGAGGGTGTCGATATGGTTGCGGAGGGTGTGGACTATCTATTCCTGGGTTCTATTTTTAGGACGGACTCTCACCCTGAGTGTGTTCCGCTGGGATTAGAACCCCTACAGGTATTAAGTGACCAAGTTGGAGTCCCGGTAATAGCAATAGGTGGAGTAACATCGGGTAGGGTTTCAACATTGTTGGAAGCAGGAGCAAAAGGAGTAGCAGTTCTTGGAGATATTTGGTGCGCGCCCTCCCCGATGGAAGCAGTTCTATCTTATCAGAATAATTGCTGATGAGTTGAAAGTTAATTCAACATGGTCTAATACTGATGGCGAGTGAAAGCGATAAAATTCAGGCTAAAGTGAATGGAGAGAATCGAGGCATCTCAAAAGGACTTTCTATTTTCAAATTTTTAGAGTCACTCGATCTTAATCCATTACTTGTAGTGGTTGAGTTAAACGCTGTGATCATAAGTAGAGAACGTTTCAGTGAAATTGAGATCTGCGAGGGAGATCAGGTGGAACTAGTGCATTTTGTTGGAGGAGGATGAGATGACGAAACCAGAAGATCAACTGGAGATAGGTAATAAGATTTTCCAATCCAGATTGTTTATTGGAACTGGGAAATATTCAGATAATGAAACTATGGTAGGGGCTATTAGGGCTTCGGAGACGGCCATGGTTACTGTTGCTGTAAGGAGAGTAGACCTAGACAGGACTAAGGACGAGGGGATCCTGTTTCATTTGGACCCCGATGAATTTTTTCTACTACCGAATACTGCTGGCTGTTATAATGTGAAAGATGCTCTCCGCTATGCTAATCTTGCTAGAGCAGCTGGTTTCAGCGAGTGGCTTAAGCTAGAAGTTATTGGAGATGAATCCACCCTACTACCTGATACTCAAGCTACAATCGAAGCAGCTAAAATCTTGGTAGCAGATGGTTTCAAGGTGATGGCATACACTAACGATGATTTAATTACCGCTCTTCGTCTTGAGGATGTTGGTTGTGTAGCAGTTATGCCTTTAGCTAGTCCCATAGGAAGTGGATTAGGTATGGTAAACCCTTACTTTATAAGAGAAATCAAAAGGCGATGTGAAGTCCCCATCATTGTCGATGCTGGAGTGGGATTGGCTTCTCATGCCTGTATAACAATGGAACAAGGAGTAGACGGGGTCCTTATGAATACTGCAATTGCGCTGGCCGAAGATCCAGTTATGATGGCTAACGCGATGCGTTTAGCGATTAAGGCTGGACGGTATTCGTATCTTTCGGGAGGAATGCAAGCGAGAGAAATAGCAGTCCCTTCCTCTCCAGCCAAAGGTATGTTGGACTGACCAGCGTGGCTCTAACTCAAAGTAGAAAAATCGTATGGAATATTCTCTCGGCTGTTCGTCGCGGAAGGCGTATTGACCGGTCTTTTAAGGAAGAAACAGCAACGCTTGTTCAAAAGGAAAAAGCTTGGTGTCGAGAGATGGCCTATGGAATCCAGAGGTTTCGAGGTCGAATAGATTATTTACTTGACCTCAACATAAGACGTGGTTTAGGCAGCGTTGATCCAGCGGTAAAAGACGTTTTGAGGATCGGGCTGTACGAGACCTTTTATATGCACGGGGTTCCACAATACGCAGCTGTCTCTCAGGCTGTGGAGTTGGCAAAAAAGGTGGCGAAATCGGCGACAGGATTTGTCAATGCAGTGTTGCGATCTTCTGCTAATAAAAGTAGCGGCCAAGAGAGTTTCCCCGATAAAACAGTCGATCCAGTTGCCTATCTGTCAACATGGGGTTCACATCCAGATTGGTTAGTAAAACGCTGGTTGAGCAGATGGTCTTTCGAAGAAGTTTGCCATTTGGTGGATGCTAATAATCAAATTCCGCCGATCTTTCTGAATTGTTTACAGGACGATCCTGATGAAGCAGTGGCAAGACTTAGGAGGTCTGGAATTACGGCAGAGGAAGTTGGAGGGACATCCTGTATTGTGCTGAAGACACCAGGTTCACTAGAGAAGGCTATGACACTGACTTCATCTATGGTTCAAGATCCTGCAGCAGCACTTGTTCCAGCTTATATGGATATAGAAGTCGGCGACAGGGTCGTTGATTTCTGTGCGGCCCCAGGGGGAAAGACTATGGCTTTGGCCGCAAAGGGACATTCCGTGCTAGCTGTCGACCGTTCGTTCGATAGGCTGAAGCTACTAGAAAGTAATTTGCGAAGATTAAGAGGATCGGCGAATGATTCCTTCCTAGTCCAGATAGTGCAGGGGGACGTTTATCAACCGACAATAGCAGAATCAAAAGCCATTTTGGTCGATGTTCCATGCACTGGAACTGGAACCTTGAGAAGAAATCCAGATATTCGCTGGAAGATTACACAGGAAAATTTGAATGAAATGGTGGACCGTCAAGCCAAGATCCTGGATAGCATGGCTAAGCTAATCCCTATCGGCGGAATTTTAGTCTATTCAACCTGTAGTTTAGAGTTAGAAGAAAACAACTATCAGGTCAGGAATTTTCTTCGCAGACATTCCTGTTTTCAGCTAGAGTCTGGGAAGGGGGTTGATAGCGGACACCTGGATTCTGAAGGCCAACTTTCGGTGGTTCCTCAAAAATTTGGTTTCGATGGTTCGTTCGCTGCACGTATGCGACGAATCAGTTAATACTGTGCAGTTTCATCTCATTATGTTATTTGAGCTTCTTGTTTCTTAGAGTCGCTTGGTGATGTTCTGCTTCCTCGTAATGTTTTCGAATGAGGTCAGTATCAGGATGGTATGAACCTCCGAAGTCGTGTTTCATGTCTCGCCATACAGAATGTACGTGGTTGGCCTCATTCTGTACGTTATCATATTCAATTAATATCGTGGGTCCGTGGATGCG
>CAWWAX010000082.1:0-6932 GCA_963935005.1 uncultured bacterium
TAATAAATGATACTAGGATTCCTTTTTAAATTTCAAGGCTTATCTGAGCAAACGAGTCTAACGCTATGACAGGTACCATTATTTGTAAACGCTGTGAAAAAGATAATAATAAACTTATGAAACCACCTTTTCGCAGTGAGTTGGGAGAAAAAATCCAAAGTCAGATATGTTCAGATTGTTGGGAAGAATGGTTGACACACCAAACCCTCCTGATAAACCACTACGGCCTGGACCCGCGCGATGCAAAATCCAAAGAATTCCTATACGCACAAATCGAAACCGTGTTATTGAAGAATGAAAAGGGTCAGAATATCGACACTAGTCAGCAAGGGGATATCAAATGGTGACCTTAATCGCCTAAACTAAATCCTTCACACTGACTACTAATTGCCCTTATTCCTTCTTTCAGGAAGAATCCCTTCGGACTGCCAGTAAAAACCTTCGGCATCCCTCTGTTCTGGCCAAAGTTGTCTTAAGGTATCTCCTTCATACAGCCGACCGTTCTTCATGACCCACTGCACCGTATTAGAATTGTACAGATCCTCTAGAGGATCTTCATTTAATACCACTAAGTCTGCTAATTTACCCTCTTCCAGTGATCCTATGTCGTTATCAAGCCCCAACACATCTGCTCCAATTATAGTTGCAATCCGAAGAGCCTCATGTGGAGTCATGTGATCAGAGGAACCCACGAGCCAGAGTTCCCAATGGTATCCCAATCCCTGCAACTGGCCGTGGCTCCCAACACCAGCTCTACCACCTGCCTCTACCACATCATCCACAAAATCAGAGATCTCTCTGTGAATATACTGTGATTCATCAAACCAACCTGGCGCTCTTCGAGCTGCTTTCGAATAAATTTCTTCAAACGGAGTAAATGTGGCTAACTTTGCATCACCTAGGACGTCCGTAGTCGTGTAAAATAAATTTTCTGCCCATGGGCCACCGTATGTAACTAGGATAGTAGGAGTTGTAGCCATATTGGATTGAGCAACTAACTCGACGACATCCTTGAACAGTGGAACCCCTGGTAGATTATGTTCAGTCCCAGAATAGCCATCCTGCGCCATGGTCATATTGAGACGAAGATCCAGACTGCCTTCTGTCGTCGGCATCAATCGGAGTTCATGAGCGGCCTGAATAATCCATTGTCTCACCTCACGATTTCCAGCACCGTACATCTTTATTGTTTTAGTGTCAAAATAATCCGAATAACGCTTCAACACGTCTCTGGCTTCCTTCAGGCTACTTATTCCTTCTCTGGAGAAGACGCCTTGACCAGTGCTATAGATACGAGGCCCCAACATTCTCCCCGCCCTTACCATATCCTCGTAAGTTAGCACATCACTGGAACCAGTCTGAGGGTCCCGAGCAGTTGTGACACCGTAAGCTAGATTGGCTGCATAAGACCACGTCTGCGAACGATGTACGTTAAACGCCCCTCGCAGATGCGCATGGGTATCCACAAATCCAGGAACAATCGTTTTACCCGAGACATCCAGTCGTTCTGCTGAATCAGGAATTGGGATGCTCCCACTGGGACCTATGAATTCAATCCTATTGTCCCGCACCAATATATCGCCATGTTCTAGAATTTCGTTTCCATTCATGGTGATGATACGTGCACCAGTCAGTGCTACCAATCCAGTAGGAATATCTCTTTCGAACTCTACCTTAATCCGCCATTCCTCTGGCCGGTACCGATTAACCTCAGAATCTTCATCCTCATCGTCTACTCCAGAACCATTGGCTGCATCCAAGCTATCTGCAAACTGTTCAGCTGCATCCAAATCATAGACGAAATGTGCATTCCCTAGTGCCCAGTGAGCTTCCCGCCCTGAAGACCCCCAAACAGGAAACTGGCCGCCTATATCTGTTAACTGGGAAACGGGGAATGAAGCCCCCTCTGGATCAGCCACCGAAATGGTTGGTGCATCAACGCCGACACCTGGAGGTACCGCCACCACATAGAGTTGGTTTTCTACCTGAGCCAGAGCTTTTAGACCTTGCGGTGACATTACAATTAAACTGGCAGCACTCCCTGGGCCTGAGCCTCCATTGTTACCTCCACGAACCTGCACATGCTCCCTCTGATCGCTACCATCCCACCTCATCGAAATGAGCCCAGTTCCGCTCTGAAATGCATAAATGCGCTCTATGTTCTGCGAAAAATGGGGCTTGCGTAAGCCAGAAACTTGTGAAATCAGATTTGAGCTTCCACCTTCACTAGGCAACCAAATAAGATCTGCAGATCCCCGCTGAACATTTTGTGTGAGAGCTTCCTCATAAGCCCTCCTTGGCGCACGAATTGCCACTATGCGTTCGCCATCCAGGGACCATACGGGCTCAGTGTAGAAAGCAGCTTGATCTGTCAATCGTTCTAAGTCCGTGCCGTTAGACTTAACCGAATAAAGATGACCTCCCTCCTGTTGTGAGTAAGTTACAAATACAATCCTTTCACCGTCTGGCGACCAAGTTGGCATAGACGTAACAGCGTCTGGCTGAGATAAGCGTCTAGGATCACCCCCGGGAGCACTCATTACATAAAGATCACCCATCACAGTAAACGCCAACTGCTCTCCACTTGGAGAAGGAGCTATGTCTCTGATCTGTTTCGCGATGAAAGTTGGGGAATCCTCGATTGGATAATCAAAGTCTACTTCTGGTCCCATAGGTACTTCCGCATCAACCCTGAAGGGAACTTCAATTGGTTCAGAACCATCGACAGGCACGCGCCACAGTTTCCCGTCATAAAATGTTACTACTTCGCGAGAATCGGGTGTGAAACTCATTCCCGGATAGGCGTCACGGGCAGCCCTGGATTCTTGATCATCACGCTGAACTGGAAAAGCCAACCACCGTTCATCACCATTGGTGAGATTCCTAATACGCAGCCCAGTCTCAGATATATGTCGACTTCCGTAAACAAGCCATTCCCCATCAGGTGACAGAGTCGGTCGAAATGCACCTCCATAGCGACCCGACTGATTGCTGTTGGTTCCGGATTCCCGGTCGTAGGTCCAAAGCTGGTAATCACTACCAGGAGAATTGTACTGCCAAGTCCCTGTTCTTCTTCCGTACCAGATATAACGCTCATTTGCACCGAAAGCCGCACCCATAGTACGAGCGTTATCAGGCTCCTCTATCAACTGCACACCAGTTCCGCCTTCGCGATGGTACATCCAAAGCTTGCCTTGGCCAGGATTTTGTTTAGTAGCGACAACATAATCTCCATCAGGAGTCCACTCAGGAGACTGATAAGAACTATTTTCACCTCTCGTGATACGAGTGGTGTCGGAACCATCAAGTGAAATCGTCCAGACAGCATCTCCCCCGCTACGATCACTCACAAAAGCAATGGACTGTCCGTCGGGACTGAATCTAGGCTGGCCATCAAATGCCATCCCCTGGGTTACTGGTTCTGCAACACCACCCGAGAACGGCATCGTATAGAGATCCCCTAGGAAGTCAAAAACAATCGTTTCCCCATCGGGGCTTACATCTAAAGAAATCCAAGATCCTTCAGTAAATGACCTCCTTAGCATACGCTCAGGGGTCAGTGGTAATCCCTCCTTGAGAAGGTCCGATTCTTCAATGTGCTCCTCTTCTTGTTGAGCATAGATAGCTATTGGCTGGAGTGTCGCAGCCAAAATAAAAAGGGGCAATGCAATCCCTAAAGAGTTAAAGATCCGATTCATTTCCAAGTCCTTGTTCTAAGTTGTTCTAGTCAATCCTACATCTATAATTCACAGGAACCATCAGATGGTTGTAATTCATATTTTTTCGGCTTTAAGTTTCCTCACCTATAGGAAAATATTCTTGTTAAACACCCAGGCCGCAAGAAAACAGGCACTCAAAGATAGAATATTGATTCCCATCCGTATGTAAAAAGGGAACTCAGAGTAGCTAATCTGCAGTTTCTTTGATAAAAGCAAGAAGATGCCCATCAAAATAAACCAAATCGTAAAAAAGCACTGCCAATTCTTAACTAATCCAATAGCCAGATCATGCAGAGCGCCACTGATTGCAAAGGCAACTAGCAAACTAACGGACTTAGGCACCCAGCGCTGTAAAGGCACATAAACACCTTTCCCCAAATAGTAGCCCCAAATCGGATTCCAATGTCGCCAAAAATCAGCATTGGTACTAGCACCTAATGAGCGGTTTAGATTGTTCAACAAAGACCGATTATGACCTATCGGGACACCATTTCGCTTGAGTATATAATCTGACAGGTTCAAAACGTGCCTTATTTTAATCAGTAGGTTATAGGCGGTTTGGAAGCCTGATCTACCTCCAGTTTAAACACATCTGGACGCGCATAATGCCCAACCACATCGAAATCAAACTTGCCCCTGGAAACCGCATCCATCTCAAGCTCCACAGTCAGGATTCCCGTCCTATCGTATAACGGACCTTCCAGGCATTCTCCAGCTGGATCATATATAGCGCTGCCTCCCCTACATAGGGTCTCAGGCCACGACTCCAGATCTCGTTGGATTTCCATATCACTGGGATACATCTCCTTGGTGACATATTGGTTACATCCCAAGACAAAACATCTTCCTTCCAGAGCAATATGTTGGAGTGTGGCTTGCCATCGATCCCTAGCATCCGCTGTAGGAGCCAGATAAATATCGACTCCTTTCCCATACATCGTCATCCTTGCCATAGGCATGTAATTTTCCCAACAAATCAATCCTCCTACGCAACCGAAAGGAGTATCAACAGTCGTTAGCGTACTTCCATCACCTTCACCCCAGATAAGACGTTCGGCAGCTGTCGGCTTTAACTTTCGATGTTTACCCAGAATCTGACCGTCTGGCGAAAAATATAGCAACGTGCAGAAAAGTGTTCCTCGACTATAGGTGGAATCTCGTTCGATCACTCCAACCACCAGATAAACTCCCGCCTTCTTCGCTGCTTCCGCCATCAATTTTGTATGTTTACCTGGTATGTCTATTGCAGAATCCCAGTAATTTTGCCAGAGGGACCTCCCAACTTCGGTTCTACCTCCTACAGAAGTTCCGAAAGCAAGTCCCCATGGATATCCCCCCACGTAAGCTTCTGGGAATAAAACTAAATCCGCTCCTTCTTTCCCTGCCTTTGCAGTCAATCGGCATACCTCGGAAACCGTCCCTTCGGTATCGAATAATTTCGGAGAACACTGAACGACAGATACCACTGCGGTAGATTTTTCAGCCACGTTCACCTCGACGTTTAACGACTACGATACACTACTTCAGCGACTACATCACCAACCATTAAAAGGCTACGACTACTCGTATTATCAGGAACGTCTCTCAAGGTATGCCAAAAACTATTTGCTGGTCCGTAGTCAAAATCAATTATGTCGATAGTTGGAATGCCCACTTCAATCAACTTCAAATGGTCGTCAAGAACACGACTCGTTGAACCCATAGGAAAGTACCGGCCGTAGCCTAAGTCGGAAGCCACAGCCCAAACCCTTTGCACCACCTGTGGAGCACTTTCTAGCGAATATGCTTCGACTGGAAAACTTGGATCGATATCACCTACCATGTCTAAAAGGATCGCAAAAGATGGGTTGTCGATTTTGCCTCTGTTAGTGGCGTAATGGGAAGCGCCTAAGAACATATCTTCAGACGTTGGACCATAATCCTCCCCATCAGTGAACAATAAATCCACTCCTAAGGGCGGCGGCTGTTCCCCGAACATTCGAGCTAATTCTAGAAGGACTGCTGTTCCAGACGCACCGTCATTGGCTCCAGGAACTGGCATTTGTTTCTCAGCATCATCGGAACTCTGGTCTGCAGTCGGCCGACTGTCCCAATGCGTTAGAAGAAGAATCCTCCGCTCGTAGTTAGTCCCGAAGCGAGCGATTAAATTGGTCAGATTGAGCGAATCACCCTCACCCGTAACCCAATCAAAGGGATCGACAATCAAAGTGTCAGCAGTTTCTCTAAGTTGGTTTTCCATCCACTGCAACTGCAATTGATGTGCTTCAGATCCTGGCACTCTACTCCCAAAATCAACCTGAGTTACAAGGTCTTCAAAAGCTCTTGCTCCATCAAAAGTAGGCCTTTCCACTCTGGTGACAGCAATCCTCGACGATTCTGAAGCATCTTTACCACATCCACTTAATGTCACAATTATGGGCAAAAGTATAGCCGTTACCAATGTTTTCCGTAGAACAGAATTCTTTTTTACTCTACTCATTTGGCTCTCTAATTTGACTATCATTCAATCCTCAGACCCCAGAGCTTCAGTGGCCAACTCCTTAATCTTCCTGCTCATAGAATAGAACCCGTTCCTCCTATTAACAGAAAGGTGTTGGGTCAAATCCAGTCGTTCAAAAAGTCCTTCTATATCTGTTGAAAGTATTTCTTCAGGGTTCTTGTTCGAATAGAACATAAGCAACAAAGCGGTGAGACCTTTTACAATCAAAGCATCACTATCCGCACGAAACTCTAGTGTGTCTCGATCACTTTCATCCAACTCGGATACCAACCATACCTGACTCATACAACCAGGGACCAAGTGATCCTCGTCCCGAAACTGCTCAGGGTAAGGTTCCAGTTTTCGTCCGAGTTGAATCAAGTAACGATAGCGGTCTTCCCATGAGAGAAGCCGATTAAAACGGTCAACAAAATCATCGGGATTCACACTTTCCCATCCAGGTAGAATTCCAGAAGGTGCGGTTCAGTCAGTTGATCCGCCAGCTTAACTGCGATGATAAACTCCTAGTCCGAATTACATCTAAGTACCTAGCAGTATTAAGCATATATATACCAATGTAAGCTCTCCTGACCCATTTACAAAGCCACCTATATACATATATACAGCTGTATTAGGGAGGACACATTTCGGGCATAAAGACCTGCATCCAGAGTGAGAGGATTTACGCTCTGTAATCCTGATTCAGGATTTCTCTTTCTTTTAAAGTTTTTATT
>CAWWAX010000083.1:0-6880 GCA_963935005.1 uncultured bacterium
GTCTCAGGGTCGATCATAATTGAATGAGCACGTCCTTGTCCTCTACCCAGCGTCACTTCATGGCCCATCGCCCGAAGGGCCGCTAAGATCTCATCCGTAGCACCTGGCTGCTCAATACGAACTAAACTCGGTAGCCATTGGTGATGAATCCGAGGAGCATCAACTGCTTCTTGGATACCATGATCGAAATCGACAATGTTCAAAATCAGTTGCAGGACAGTATTAATGATTGTCCTTCCTCCTGGGCTTCCCACAACGGCCACCAGCTCACCGTCTTTGGCAACGATACTGGGGCTCATACTCGAGAGCATCCGCTGCTCCGGTCGTGCGAGATTGGGATTAGTTCCGATCAAACCTCTGTCTGTGGTAATACCTGGTCCAGCATTGAAATCACCCATTTCGTTGTTCAGTAAAAAGCCTCCACCCGGAACTGTAATGGCAGATCCATAGCCTGACTCTAAGGTGTAGGTCACCGAAACTGCCATTCCCTGTCCGTCGACTACTGAGTAATGGGTTGTCTCTGGGCTTTCATACCCCATGGAAACATCAGAGGCTGCTGAAACACTTGCAGCATTAGGATTAATGCCAGCCCTCAATTCCGTCGCATACTCCTTGCTGGTAAGACGATGCAGTGGGACATCGTTGAAATCCTGGTCGGCCACATATGTGGCACGATCTCTGTAGGCCCGTCTCATCGCTTCTGTCAAATGATGAATGTAGTCTGCTGAATTGTGGCCCATGCTCTTGAGGTCGAAACCCTCCAGGATGTTAAGCATTTGGACGATGGCGATACCTCCACTTGAAGGCGGCGGCATGGAAATGACATCATAGCCTCTGTAGCTGCCGTGTACCGGGGTGCGCTCGCGGGCTTGATAGCGCTGGAGGTCTTCCATTGTAATCATACCGCCGCCACGCTCCATCTCAGCGATTAAAAGCTGTGCCGTCTCACCCGAGTAAAAACCGTCGTGTCCGTCGGATGCGATCCGGGCCAATGAGCGTGCAAGATCTGGTTGTTTAAGGATTTCGTCTTGAGCGTAAGCTTCTGATCCATTCTTTGCGAAGGAAGTCATCGTCCCTGGATGCCGACTTCCTCTGCCTTCAATCAATCCTTTTAGACCCCTGGCCAGACTTTCGCTAAGTGGAAAACCGCCACTAGCCAACCCGATCGCTGGATCTACTAAACTTGACCATTCTCCGTGGCCGTAGAGTTGATGAGCCTTCCAAAAGCCAGCTACAGTTCCTGGAACCCCCACAGCCCAATGACTTTGATGATGTTTTTGGGAAGAATACTCCCCATCTTCTAGCCACATTTCGGGGAAAGATGCTAGAGGAGCTTTTTCTCGAAAGTCGATCGAGGTTGTAGCTCCATTCGGGAAACGGATTACCATGAATCCGCCACCTCCGATATTTCCATTTGACGGACTTGTGACCGCCAGTGCAAAACCGGTGGCGATCGCTGCATCGACTGCATTTCCCCCAGCTCTAAGAACTTCAGCCCCTGCTTCACTGGCAATCTTAGTGGCTGAAACAACCATTCCATGGGAAGCCCGTACGGCAGAAGTTTCTTGCTGGCTCGAGACATCAACAGTTGAAGACAATAGTATCTCTGGCCCTACAGCACTCGTGCTCCATCCACCGAAAACGATTAAACCCAAGGCGCTTAGAACCCAAAAGATATTTTTCCGTCCAGTCATACTAAACCTCCCCCTAAATCTTCAACTATCATTAAGTCACCAGGACATCTCAACGGATTTTGCGATTTTCCCAGGGACGCACGAATTAACTTGATCTGTCTATGACAGTAGCTTCTACTGCACCTAGACACAAAAACTATATGAGAAACCAGAAAGAAGTTAGTCGACCTCCGATCTCTATTCCAGGATCTCCAGTTCGCCCCAGCCCAGAGCTAATAGCGAAGTCTTAACGTTTTCGGCGTCACCCACTACGACAATCGTCATTTCGTCTGGTCGGATACAGCGCTTTACCGCTTGCCTCACATCCTCGCTGGTTACCATACGGACTTTCTCTCTGTGAGATTGGTAGTAGTCATCTGGAAGTCCATAGACCAGTGTATTTACTACATGCGAAGTAATGTGATCAGTAGTTTCAAATCGGAGAGGGAAGACCCCGGCTATATAATCTCTCGATGATTCCATTTCTTCTTCGGAAGGACCTTCCGAAACGAATTTCTCTACCTCGAACACCGCCGCCTTGACGGCATCGGCGGTTACGTCTGTGCCTACCGCTGTTGAGACGCCCCACGGCCCCGCTCCACGTCTAAACTGAAACGAAGAGCGAACTCCATAAGTGAAACCGTTCTTCTCGCGTAAATTAGCATTCAAGCGACTCGTAAATGCTCCACCTAAAATCGTGTTAGCAACAATTAAAGGGAAATAGTCGTCCGTTTCTCGCGGCTGCCCCACATGACCGATGCGAATTTCAGACTGTACAGATCCGGGACGGTCTATCAAGAATATCTTTCCTTGGTTCTGGGTGGCCTCTGGTGTCGGAGAACTTTGGCGATCGACAGAGCCTTCCCAATCCGAAAAACACCGGGCAGCTAAGTCTTTAATTTCCGACATATCCACATCACCCGCCACCACTAATCCAGATCCTCCAGGGACATATCGTTCCTTCCAAAAGTTCGTTATGAGCTCAGGATTCATACTGGCTAAAGATTCCTCCGTCCCTCCTAGTGGTCTCCCGTAAGGCATATCCTCGTAGACCATCTTCCGTATACCGTCAGTTGCAACACTGCCTGGATTCATTTTCCTTTGTTCGATTAACGCTAATTTTTGGCCGACCAACCTACTGACTTCGTCAGCAGGAAAAAGAGGATTGAGTACAACTTCAGCCAATATTTCCAGGACAGTATCTAGGCGACCAGCTAAGCAAGACAACGAAATCGTTGTGCAATCCCAGTCGGTATCGATCGACAGCCCCGTCCCATTATTTTCTAACTGCTCTGCCAGTTCGCCTCCCGACCACCTTGAGGTGCCCTCTTCCAGGGAGTCTCCGGTGAGAACCGCCAAGCCAGCCTTTTCTGCACCTAATAAATCTTCTCCAGCGTCCAGAACTAGGCTGACCGTGACAACTGGAACTTGTGGAGATCGAGCAACCTTGATTTTTAGTCCATTATCCAGGCTTTCGGCTATGACTGACGGAGCTTGGAAATCTCTAATCGGGCCTGATTCAGGGGCTAAGGTGCGATCCCGATCACTCATGAATCACCACCAGGCATATAGGTCAGGACGGCGCGGTTATCCTCGCCCAAAAAATCAGATGTGAAAGTTTCCACATCCCTCGAGGACACTGAACACAAACGTTCGACTTCACTGTTAAGACGATTTGGATCATCGAAAAACTGACTGAACATCGACAGGAGATCAGCTCTCTCGCCGACTTGTTCGATCTGCCTGATAAAACTTGTCTCTGTGAGTGCAATCACCCTGCTGATCTCCTCATCTCTCACCGAACTCATCTTCTCTATTTCCTCAGAAAGCACAGATTCCAGATCATCCACTGATCCGTCAGGCAGGCCTGTAGCCCATACCATAAGCATCCCGGCTCCTGTGGTTAGAGGGAAGACAAAGCTCGCTACATCTTTTGCGATTCTCTTCTTTCGAACAAGGGAATCGTAGAGTCTGGAACTGCGACCAGACCCGAGTATTGAAGAGGCAACATCGGCAGGATAAAAACCATGTTCTGTATAGGAAGGAATCCGAAAAGCCATGATTACTCTGGGCAAAGGAACGTCCCCTTCGACGTGTTCTCTTTTAGTTTCTCCGATGAGTCTCGCTAAGTTCGGTTCTCCAGGTATCTCAGGGATGGCACCTCCTTTAGGAATATCTCCAAAATGTTTTTGGATAAGCTTCCGTCCGGTGGCTGGATCGAAATCACCACATACTGTTAGTACCGCATTATTCGGTACGTAAAACGTTTTGAAAAAATCGGAAACATCTTCCAGGGTAGATCCTTCAATGTCTTCCATAGACCCGATCACTGTATGGTGATACGGATGAGATTTTGGGTACACCATTGCCTGGATTTTTTCGCCCCAATCTCCATAAGGCTGGTTGTCATAGCGCTGACGTTTTTCGTTGATGACTACGTTACGCTGGTTGTCCAATTTCTCTTGGGTGATAGCTGGGAGCATCCAACCCATGCGGTCCGATTCTAACCATAGAGCAAGCTCAAGATGGTGTGAGGGTAGGGTTTCAAAATAATTCGTGCGATCGAACCAGGTCGAAGCATTCATAGATCCACCAGCTCTCTCGACTAATTCCCAGTGTACTCCTTTGGGTATATTCAAAGAGCCCTCAAACATCATGTGCTCAAAAAGATGAGCAAATCCCGTTTTGCCGGGACGTTCATTTCGCGAACCTACCCCATACCAGAGATTGACAGCTACAATGGGTGTATTGGAATCAGGAGAAAGATTGACCCGCAACCCATTGTCCAAAGTGATCTGTTCTACTGGGATCGATGCCATCAAGCGCCGTACTTGTTTAAGCGGAGCGAATGAGCCAAGACCAACGGCATGAGATCGATACCATGCAAAACTCCCAGTTCACCAGTCCTACAGGAGGTCTCTCCAAAAGTATCCGAAGATGGGCGAGTCCATTTCGAATGGATCATAGTGGGCACATGATGCCACGAATGCTCACCTAGCAATGTCGGGGTTGCATGGTCACCAGTAATGACCAGCACATCTGGATTGAGATTCATTATCCTTGGAATCATTGAGTCTATTTCTTCAATAGCGGCCATTTTACCAGAAAAATCCTCATCATGCCCGCGGGTATCGGTGTCTTTAAAATGAAGAAAATAGAAATCATGGTTACCGAAGGAGGTCTCCAACTTTTCGACTGTTTGTTCATTCGATGTCGGAGTTTCGGCAATTTCCATCCCCACTAGCTTGGCAACGCCGCGGTACATCGGGTACTTGGCCACTGCAAGAGCATTCAACCCATACTGCTCCTCAAAGCTTGGATATCTCGAATGGATCCCGAAACCGCGAACCAGGAATGCATTGGCCACCGATTCATCCTCCAGGATATCCTCTACTTGATTGAGAAATCCCTTCACTACGTTGGCCGTACGCACAGAATGTTCACTCGATGCCTCTGGTTCAATGATCTTCAGCCCTACGATCTGTGGGTCTGTTTCTGTTACATCCACTCCCAAGCCTTCGCCTCTTATGATCAGTACAGCTCGATGTTCTTTTTCGTGTAGCAGTGTGATGTCCACGTCGTTAACATTTTTTATTGCCTCAGATACTTTTTCGACCACTCTGCGACCTTCACTATCAGAAATTCTGCCTGCCCGTCGATCAAGCACGACCCGATCACTATCGACCGTTGCCAAATTGATCCGAGCTGCGACATCTCCCGCCTGCAGGTCAAACCCTACACCCAGAGCACTCAGGACGCCGCGACCGACCATGCTACTGACCGGATCATATCCGAAAAGAGCGAGGTGGCCTGGACCACTCCCTGGAGTAATCCCAGGCCCAACGGGCATTAGCGATCCTAGAGAGCTGCGGCCTGCGAGCCCATCAAGATTTGGCGTACTGGCAGATTCTAGTTCCGTCAGACCTGTCTTTGGGTCGGGTAGCCCACCTAGGCCATCCATAACCACAAATACAATTGTGCCACCACCCTCGCCGCGAAAAACAAGATTTTGGAGTGGAGCAATCGAGCTCATAATTCAATCCGATTGAAGTGGATATCCTGACTGTGTACCTAAATATAGCAAAACCTTGTGCCCGACAAGAAGCCAAGCACAAGGTTTCAGTAAGGTGCTATATCAATCAGTAAGGTGTGTCTGGATCATCCACCCCTTTTTGGTGGTGGCGGACCCTTACGTCCTTTACCACCTTCTGGTCTCGGGAATATTTCTCTTAGTGCAGCTTGTAGCCTGCGAGCCCCGTCTTCTGCTGTCATCTCACCAGCATCTACGGCCACCTTAACTGCAGCTTCGGCTTCACGGGCTTTGGCCATCGCTGCCAACATCTCTTCAGCTTTGGCACCTGTTAGCTTGCCAGCAGCAATCGCGTCCGTGATTCGTTGCTCCATTTTATCCAAGTCCATCACGGGTGGCGGACCCTTACGTCCTTTACCACCTTCTGGTCTCGGGAATATTTCTCTTAGTGCAGCTTGTAGCCTGCGAGCCCCGTCTTCTGCTGTCATCTCACCAGCATCTACGGCCACCTTAACTGCAGCTTCGGCTTCACGGGCTTTGGCCATCGCTGCCAACATCTCTTCAGCTTTGGCACCTGTTAGCTTGCCAGCAGCAATCGCGTCCGTGATTCGTTGCTCCATTTTATCCAAGTCCATCACGGGTGGCGGACCCTTACGTCCTTTACCACCTTCTCCGGATCCAAACATCTCTTTTTTTGCTCTGGCTAGGGCCACTGTAGCTTCGTCTTTCGTCATCTGTCCGGCATCTACAGCCGTCTTGAACCTGGCTTCTAACGCACGATATTCGTTAATTCGACCCCGAACTCTTTCCACATCTTTCGAATTAGCTTTGCCTGTCATGCGGGCGGTACGTAGTCTGGTATCAATGGTTTCATAATCTGGAATCAGGTTGCCCATTTCAGCATCTAAGGCGCCACCCATAAGGTCGGAGGATAGATCTACCTCGGTCATTCCACTGCCGTCTTTTTCACAACCGACAGCAATTAAAGACAAGACGCCGATAAATCCCATCAGTAGTCTATTCTTACATGCGTTCTGTATTTTCAACTTGCTCCTCCTTGGTGAACCAGGGTGCTTATGCCAGCTACAGCTTTCGTCTCCCATAACAGCAAGAGTCGTGCCATGGTTGTAAAACCCTGTGTGTATGATACAATCTCAACTAGAGCAGGGGAACTCCT
>CAWWAX010000084.1:0-6737 GCA_963935005.1 uncultured bacterium
CTTAGCCAGAGACTCTTTAATCCTTTCAGAAATTACCAAGAGTTTATTTCCCAGGATCTAGATACGGTAACCAGCACTGATGGAGCCATTTTCGTGGCCCTAAATTCTGCTGATCCCTATCGGTCGGTCATCAATGGTAGGATCAGTCTGAGCCAACTAGAATTTGCAGCGGATGCTTTTAGAGGGTCATCATCAGGGGACATCAAAGTACTCGTAATGCACCACCCTCTGGTCCAATCTCCAGATGAAGGGAAACATGATATTTTACCTGGAAGCACTTTTCTATTGGAAAGTTTTAACGATATGGGTGTAGAACTAATATTGAGTGGACATGTCCACCGTGCTTTTGTGAGCTATCTCGAAGCGAATATCGATGAGCAAAACATAAGTGAAGCAATGTTAATCGTGCACTCGGGTACGACTGCGTCAAATCGAGGCAGGGTGTATGAAAAGAGAAGGAATACTTTGAATGTATTAGAACTGGGCAACAGTGACTTCAAGGTGAATACCTATTGGTATGAAGCTGGGGAAGGTGCATTTTTAGCTCGTGGGACCAATGTTTTTCGCAGAAGGATTTTTAAATAGATCGGTTCTCTTTTATAGGGGGAATTCATTGTTATGCTGAGATTTTAGAGCAAGTATGAAGACCTCATTATTAATATTCCTTATCGTTCTGATTTCTTCGGAGAAAACGTCGGCCCAGCAGGGCTTGACTGAGCTTTCTTCCGTAGTTTTTGAAGGTAGCTCAGTTTTTTCAGAAGATTCTTTATCAAGGACGATCATAAATAGATCCACTAGATGTAGGACATTTCTACTGGCTCCGTTTTGTGCTATGGGTGTGCCATTCAGTGTGGATAGACAGTTTCTGAATGAACGAGAGCTTTCTAGCGACATTTTTCGACTTGAGAGCTATTTCAATCGAAGAGGTTATAGAGAGACCAAGGTCGATACCGTCATTGTGCGTTCCCCAGGTAAACCAGCAAGACTAATATTTAAGATTTCTGAAGGCCAGCCACTAATAGTGTCAAAAGTTGAAGTTCGGGGTGTAGGGGGAATTGGAGACATTGAGCAGTTTGACCCAGTACTCTTGGAAGAGGGGGAAGTACTGAGTGCAATAGACCTCAACTCTGCGAGGGACACGCTAATACAAAGATTGGAAAATAGAGGATATCCCAGAGCTGATGTTTTGACTGTTTCTCGTCGGTCTAAGTCGAACCCATACTTGGCAGAAGTGATCTTTGATGTTCGGCCTGGTCCCTACGCAGTCTTTGGACCGATAACATTGGCAGGTAACGTAGAGCTCAGTGACAGGGCGATCAGGCAATTGTTGCCATTCAGTGAAGGAATGGAGTACTCCAAGGCAAGAACCTTAGAGGCTCAGCGAAATCTTTTTGGCATTGAGATGGTGCAACATGTGACCATTGAAGAAACTGTGGATCCAGGACGAAATATTCCAGACAGTTTAATCCCGTTACATGTTCGAATCTCTGAGGGTGAAGTGCATAGGATGCGGGCAGGCTTTGGGTGGAGCACCGCTGATTGCCTTAATACAGAGAGTCGTTGGATAAGTCGTAATTTTCTGGGGGGTGCACGCAGAATGCAGGTTCGTGCGCGTCTTTCTAATATTATGTCTGAGACTCTATATAACCCCGTTTGTGGTCAGTCGGCAGTTGGTGATTTCGGAGGATTAAACTGGTTAGTGTCAGCAGATTTTTCGCAACCCAGGCTTTTTAGAGGATTTTCCTTGGGCTCTAGTTTATTTTTTGAGAAACAGAGTCTCCAGGACGTTTTTGTCCGTAAGGCAGTGGGCTTGGATCTGTCTTTGGCGAAAATTCTGGGTTCTAATAATTCATTGACGTTCTCCTATCGGCCACAGCTGACTGAATTGGAAGCAGCAGAAATATTTTTCTGCACTAGTTTCAGGGTGTGTCGACCAAATGATATTTCTGGATTACAAGATCCTAATTGGCTGGCGCCCGTGGGTGTCAGTTGGGTCAGAGATAGGACTAACAACCTACTCAATCCCAGCAAGGGCTATCAAATGATTTTGGATTTTGAACACGCATCTGTGCTTACGGGATCAAATTTTGAGTACAACCGGATATCTGCAGAACTAGGAAGCTATGAAGAGTTGGGAGATAGGCAGGTGCTGGCAGGTCGAATCAGAGCGGGCTGGGTTGGCTCGGGTAATTTCGATCTATCCATGGGTGGGGTAGATGTGATCCATCCGCAAAAAAGGTTTTATTCTGGAGGAGCTAATAGTGTTCGAGGGTTTGCACAAAATCAACTTGGGTCTCGGGTATTGACGATAGATACACCCCAATTGCTACTGGCTGATCCGACGACTGGAGAATCCCCCTGTACTCCAGAAGAGATAATGGGATTGGGATGTGACGCTAATTCTTTGGTTGACGGCGTATTTGGAACACCTAGGCCGACTGGAGGTCACATGGTGATAGAAGGAGGTCTCGAATATAGAGTAATGTTAGCATCGAAATTTCAAGGTGCTGTCTTTACAGATTTCGGACGTGTTTGGAACACTTCTGAGCTATCGGATTCAGGTGATTTGGAAATAACTCCCGGTGTGGGTTTCCGATACTTGAGTCCTATTGGACCAATTCGAGTCGACGTCGGATACCGATTCAGGGAGGTGTCGAACCTTCAAGTGGTCACCCCTCAAATACGTCAATTTGATTCAGGTCGGGATCAAGATGATGACAAGATCAGAGGTTTGGTGAATGGGAGTGAAAGAGTTTTTGATTTTGTTCGTATGGATGATCTTGCTCTGCTGGATTCCAAGGTGTCCTTTGGCAAAGTGGAAGGATTTTCTTTGTCTCGTTTCCAGCTTCATCTAAGTATCGGCCAGGCTTTCTGAGATGAAATCATTCAAGAGCCTCTTTGGGATTGGAGTCCTTGTATCGGGGACCATTGTAACGTTGGTCCTTTCAGCCCTGTTTTTCCTGTCCGCTACTCGCTCAGGTCAAAGATGGGTGTTGGATAGGATGATTCGGGAGGTCAACACTTCGGTTAAGGGTAGAGTTTCAGTAGAGGATATAAAAACTGATTGGATACATAAAGGTGTCAGGCTGGTAGGGGTGAAGGGAGAACTTGATGAAGGAACCGCGTTTTTCTCTATTGATTCCTTGGACGTTGAATATTCTGCTTTTCAGATAATGAGAGGTCAAGTCAATTTTTCTGACCTAGTTCTTTGGAATCCAGTACTAAGGTTGGAGAGGGACCAAGAAACCGGCCAGCTTAACTCGGAGATATTTTTTGACCAATCGGATCTCATTCATTCATTGACAGAAGCCGCTTTAATTCAGGGTAGCATCGAAAATGGATCGGGCATCCTCTTTCAAAGAGTAACTATTTTCGATGGCAGAGTAGCTATTTCTCGGGACGTTTTACCAGAAAGAGGGGTCTGGGAAGGATTAGCACCTTCAAGGGGATTTGCAGGAGAGGAGTTAGAGTTTGAAGAAATCCAAGCACAGATTAGTAGCATATCTATAGAGGGGGAAGAGGCTCAAGATATACGAATTGGATTAGACAGATTGATCTTTGTAGGGACTGGATTTCACGACACTCTAAAGGTTACAGATTTTGGGGGTGGAGTATTCTGGGCCGATCAGGAATTGCAGGTTAGGGTCGATAGAATAATGCTGGGCCAATCGGAAGCCACAGGTTTAGTCGCATTTGATATTTCGGAGGATCGAGGGTCTAATTTCTCTCTTAATTTGGTTAGTGCTGAGTTTGATTTTAACGATTTGAGGTGGATAAATCCGACTTTGCCAATGGCTAGGGGGAGCGGGGAATTTCAGTTTTTTGCAAATCCAGCGGGTTTGGAATTTAGGTGGGGCAATATGGAATTGGATTTGGGATCGGGACAGATCGTGGCCAATGGCTTGTTCAGTAGGCCCACTGGGAGTGTCGGGGTCTTGGAAGATGCATTTCTGGACTTGGAAGATGTACCTGTTTCTTCTTTTGCAAATTATGCTTCCAAGCTAACTGAACAGCCAATTATGGTTAGCTATATTCCTTTAGAAGGTTTGGTTTCTGGGCATTTAGATCTTTCGGGAAGCTTGGATGGTATCGCTGTCAAGGCTGGTCTTACACTCACTGAAATAGAGTCAGGACACACACAGGTGGCAGCAGAAGGAATACTTCATTTAAATCCACCTTTTGGTGCAACAGACCTCAAGGTTGACCTGACTCCCTTGGATATGAATATAGTCAATCAGGTTTTGGTCGGATCCCCATTTCAGGGTGCTGTGGATTTTGGGATACTGGCCAATGGTCGAATAGATGAAGGTATTGAGGTGATGGTAGAGGCCTCCCATCGAAGCACCAATTTGGAAATTTCGCATGTGTCGCTGGAAGGGACGTTGGTTCAAGGCGATGAAGACATCAAGGTTTCCTTGAACGGAACTCTGGAACCATTGCTGATTTCAGAAGTCGTTGCTCGAGAGTCACTTTTATCAAGTCTTGGAGTTGCCAGGGGTACGGTAAGAATTGAGGGAACCACTACCAACATGTCCGTTAGGACAGATTTGGTTACTGGAGACGGAAATTTTTCATTGGATACGTATTTAGATTTGACTGCTCCACTGTCCCGCTATCGAGTAGTGGGTAGGGGTAGAAATTTTGATGCCAGTGAGTTAATTCCCCAATTGCCAGTGGGTACCATAATTACAGGATCTATGAGTCTAGCTGGAGGAAGAGAAGGGGTAGGTTCGGTTGGCTTGGAAGGCGAGGTGGATTTTTTCGGATCACAACTGGGCGTCTTACCTGTGGAAACGGTAAAACTAAAAGTGAAAGCATCCGACTCTGTACTGAATTTTGAGAGTATCTCTGCAATTGTGGCAGGGGTCTCTTTAACAGGTTCTGGAAAACTTGCTACCGTCAGAGATGCTGTTGCACAAGAGCTACATCTGAGTTTTGAGAGTGATAACTTGGAGGGGCTGAGACCGTTATGGCTAGGTTCTGACGTGATTGCTAGGGACACATTGACGTCTCTCTCAAGAGAGATTTTTATTTTAGATGGGATTAACCCCGACACATTTCCGCTAGAAGAAGAAATAGCTACAGAAGGCCAGATGTCAGGCCAATTAGTTTTGAGTGGATCCCTTCAAGAGACAGGACTTGTAGGGGGAGTGGTCTTCTCTAGTACACGTTACGGGAGTAACAAGGTAGGACTGGCATCTATAGATTTTTCAGCTGTAGACTTGTTTGCTCCGAGTGTCAGGATGGACTTTCAACTCGATGCGGATTCTTTGGATATAATGGGGAGGAGTTTCGATTCTCTATCCGTCAGAATGAGCTATTCGGATCCAAGGGGAGAGGTGGATCTCTTCTTGATGCGTTCAAAAGATGAGAATTACCAGGCGAGGATTGCTTTTGAAGACGCATTTCCCGCGAGGTTGTTAAATATTGATGAACTATCCTTTAACTTCCCCGATGAGCGTTGGAATTTAGGGGGCCCAAGTAGAGTTTTCTGGGATTCAGACGGTTTGTCTTTCGAAGATTTTAGATTGATTCGTCCTGGACCTGATGGGTTGCGGTTTCAAACAGAAGGCAGATTCCCATTCGAAGGTGAGGCCGACTTAGAGGTTCTGATTGAAAACTTGGATGTTAGCAGAGTGAGCCATCTCTTTCGCTGGGATGAAAGTTTGGCGGGTGTGGTGGACCTAACCTTCAATCTTGCAGGCGATGATTCCGATCCCCAAATGAGAGGGGATGTTGCGGTCTCTGGTTTTCAATATAAAGACTATTTTTTCCAGGAATTAGAAATTGATGGGAGGTATTCTGGTGAGAAATTGAGTGGCGACATAGCCTTTGGGGATGGTACTTCGGAATTCCTTTCAGTCGTGGGCATGATCCCCGTCGATCTTTCCATCGATCCAATACCAGAAAGGTTTCTAGCGGAGGAGATTGAAGTGTTTGTGACTGCGGCATCGGCCCCGTTCTCTTTGCTGATGGCTCCTTTTGATAGTTACCAGGAGGTGGAGGGGGCGATTTCTGGACAGATTAGGTTTGGTGGCACCTTGGATAGACTCTCACCAAGTGGAGAGATGACTTTGATCGATGGGGCAGCTTTTTCTCCAGGACTTGGGGTTCGGCATGAGAATTTGTTCGGAGTTTCCAATTGGACTCCCGACGGGGCCATAGAAATTGCGATCACAGCCGAATCTGAGGGTAAAGTTACAGCGACCGGCAGGATTGAAATCGAAAGTATAACAAATCCAAATTTGGATCTGGATTTTCATCTGGAAGAATTTCAAGCACTGGATCGAAGAGATGTTAGCGCTAGGCTGAGTGGAGACTTTACGATAGAGGGTCCTTACACTCGTCCAGTTGTAACTGGAGATTTGTTTGTGGACGAAGGAACTCTTTTTGTGGAGGAATTCCAAAGAGCAGTGAGTGTGGTTGATCTATTGGCATCTGTTGATACGACACAAATAGACTTGAGTTCAGTACTAGAGGGTAGTAATCGCTTCCTGGAGAATGTACGTATGGAGAATACGACATTGACCGTGCAGCGTGACAGCTGGATCAGAAGTGCCAGAATGAATGTCGAACTTGATGGTCTGTTAGATGTGCTCTGGGACAGACAAACTCAAGAGTTAGCTTTAGTGGGTGAACTTGAGGCGTTGCGAGGTTCATATGGGGCTCTTGGTAGGCAATTTCAGGTGGAGACAGGGACCCTGCGCTTCTTAGGAACTAGCGGAATTAACCCGACT
>CAWWAX010000085.1:0-6632 GCA_963935005.1 uncultured bacterium
CTTTGGCCAAATCTCCCTGCTCAAATTCCCATTGTATATCACTATTTTCCAGGCCTGAAGATGTGTCTTTCAGGATCCAGTCGACTTGCTCAGCAGTAGAGAGCCAATTCATCATTGGCATAGCGTCGTTCCATTCCATAGGCGGAACGTAGAGGGTGTCTGATTCCATAGAAATGACAATTGGCGTCGGTAAGTCATGCACCCGTACCAATGTTTCCAGTTCGTAATCCGGTGGCTCATTGAAGTATCGTTCAAGATTTTCTAATTCCGAAATCATTTCTAGATTTTCTCGAAGCAATTCGAATGATTCGCTCAGGTCTTCCTGATTCTCCTGGCTGGATACAGTGACACTCGACAAAGTGTCTACATGAGGATAAAACTCACCTCTAAAGTGATTTACTGCCTGAATGGTGTTCGCGATGACCGCAGTTCCGGGATCGCCGAACTGTACGTCAATAACGTACCTCTCCCCTGGAGCGATAACTACAGATGTGATCCAATCTTCTCTCTGATAACGACTTATATCCGAAGCGACCAGTTTGATCTTGGAGTCCTCGAAGGTAATGTTGAATGTCCTGGAATTGGCAACGTTCGTTATATAAAACCTGACCACTTCCCCGGACTTAACATTAAGCTCATGATCTGTTTGCCCATTCACGAGCATGACATTTCCAAATCTGCCCATGAGGGCGTGAGTGGCCGACTCGCTACCCCAAGGTAATGTCCCTTTACTATCCATTAACAGGTCATCAACTATAAGCATTTCTTCCCGATGCACAGGTCCGTAATATTGTGGGTCAGGTGATCGCACCAACAGGTTTCCGTAGAGGCCCAAGTCCTGTTGCACATCCTCCCGTACGTGAGGGTGATACCAGTACATGCCTGCATCTGGCACCTTAACTTCATATATGAAATCCTCACCAGTTTCAATCGGTTTCTGAGTGACACCTGGAACTCCATCGAATTGATTGTCCAAGCGTACACCGTGCCAATGGATTGTGGTTGGCATTTCGATCTCATTCTTTACTTTGACGATCGCTGTTGATCCTTTAACGACCTCCAACAGTGGGCCCGGATATTGTCCGTTGTAGCCGAACATCACTACTTCAATATCTTCTATAGTTCTTCGAACCATAGAAACTGCCAGGTCCAGGGTATCCCCGTCCCCTAGCCGTACAATCTCAGAAGGCAGAGCCTGTGGAATAGATGCTAAATCAATTCCCGATCCAGGCAAGAATGGACTTACGACTGGAACAGCACCCTCCAACCCTGGCAACATAGGCATTGACATGTCCATAGGGACCATCCGCCAACCACCACTCGAATCCATGGTGTGCATCATGTGCTGGGAAGTTGCATGATTGGCATTAAAGATAAAAAACATCCAGACCAGCAAAACTTCTTTTCGAAAATTACTCATTGGGAAGTCTACAAAATCAGCTGTCGTAACCGTAGGCACGACAATTCTCTTCTTGCAAGGCACCATGCCCAACCATAGTGTGCATCATGCCACTTTTAGACATACCCCTGAATACGACCGGCCCCTGCCATCGGTCAAGTTTTTGATTGCCATCAGGTTCCAGTGTTATCACCACAAGGAATTTATTCCATGCAACGGAGCCCCTGATACGATGATATTCATCAAGTGTTCCAATCATTTGTATTTCCGATAAGTCCCGAGTTGTAACCCAGGCTACCAGTTCACCTGCTCCTCTTAATTTAATTCTATCCAAAGAAATACTGAGATCGTACTGATAGCTACCATTTTCAGTAATGGAGATCCCGAAGGGGGACTCTTCTGAAAAGGTTACCTCAACAGATCCTTTACCAAGACCAGTTCCAGGGATGTTCTTTGTAGTGACGAGTGAAAAACCATAATATGGCACAGAAGAGTCTAGGCAGCCGACCACAGGCTCAGAGGCATGCGTCACTTTCGGAATCCCACTAAACATTAAGAATGGGACGATTATTTTGTATAGTAAGTCCAATTCGAAAACCTTCACCTACTGGCTGATCGGTTTACTAACTAAAGATTGATCCCACTTCTGAGCGGAAGAAATGTCTGGTACTCCCCAGTGCTCCCCGTTCCAACCCTGGAATCCCCCCATCCGAAAAGTCCAGAGACCTGTAGACATGTCACTTACCACAATCAGACCATCGGCGTTCCTGACGTCCACACCGAATGCTCCATTAAACATTGCAGATCTGACAGGATTTGGTGGGCCAATATAGGTATCGTAAAATCCTACAGTGGTTGGATTCTCAGGATCTTGAAGATTGAAGATCTGCAGACCATCCAAATAACCGGACACAAAGACATAGGGCCATCTGACCTCGTGGTTATGAACAAGGTTCTTCCAGTTCGCTGTAAAGGCCGATATGGGGCTTCTAATATTTTGCACTTCTCCATCTAACGCTGGTTGCAAATCGAAGATCCTCAACGGCGCATACTGATACTCTGTCTCGGCGATGACATAGCGTCCGTCCGGACTGGGCGTAAAGGTATGGCCGTAATTGACCCCACTGACTCCAGTCAAGGTTATTCTAAGTTCTGGGGACCCTAGATTCGAAACATCATAGATGTAGTATCCACCTGTTCCACCACCGTAGAAACGGTCTTCTCCAGTATCAGGGTGATAACCCACATAGAAATCGTGATAGCCTCTTCCGCTTCCAGATCCCATTGGTGATTCTGGAACTGGAACCATACCGACTCTAGAATTTTCCAGATCTCCATCCACAATCATTCCCAAATCGTAGATTAAGGCCCCAGGAGCACTAGCTGTAGTAAAAAGATATACACGATCATTAGAGTGTTTATATATGAAAATGTTGTGAAACCCACCTGGAAGATCCGGAGTTTCAATTCTCGCAACTTCACTCACAGATGCTGGGTCTGGAAGCCCAGTGACATCTAATATCACAGCACCTAAATCAGTTCCGGGACCACCTTGCCCAAATTGCAGTGATTGTACCACATAATATCGGTCGTTCCATTTAAAATGCTTTACATCCATCCCGCCTGTTCGTTGATGTAAATCTTGGTCTTCTATCCTCCACTCGTAAAGCAATTCTGGACTTTCTGGATCTTCGATACTAATGATGTCCATGCCCTTAGGTCCCTCAAATCCATAGACCATTCGGCTCACATACGCATAGGGACGGTGCATCTCCTGTTCTATATCCATGTCTGCAACTGACAATCTGGGGCCAAGAGGCAAGTGCCCGAGAACGTCCATATTGTCACTTCCACGTTGAAGTGGAGACCAAGGAACGTCTTGGCCGTTGACAGAGGTCGAAAAAAGAACAGCGAATACAGTCAGGAAAAACCAATTATTTATTTTCATTTAGGACACCTCGGGAATCTTGTAAAATAAGTCTTGCATCAACATGCTGATAATCATGGTACTATCGCAACCATCAAGATTTCAATTTTCAATGAACTAAGAGGGAAACAACTCTTTCCCTGAGGCGACCATCCATCGCACATGCCATTCAGCATCCTCTCCAGCGTCTACTTCAAACGGATTGGCAAGTTCCAACAAAACCAAAAACCGTGCACGGCCTCTGGTAGCGTCTCCTCCATTTCCATCTATTTTTATGTAGCCGACAAGCATGACATTCTCTTCGTCCAGCGAGTTCGCTGACCGAACCGATACATCCATCACTGTTTCACTAGATTTACTTAAAACACTTTGAAAGAATGTCCCAACACTCTCCCTTCCCTCCAAAACCGGAAAATTGGGAATACCAACTAAAGCGTCTTCTGAAAACAACTCCGCTAACGCAGCTGAGTTTCCTCGATTGTAGAGGTCTTCCAAGACCTTCATTTCATCTGACCATTCCGTATCGCCATCAAAATCTTCTGGGATAACATCCCAAGTCAGATCTTCTCCTGGATCTCGATCGTGAGACCACATCTCTCGGGTCACCTTCCAGGAACTATTAATTTTCTCTAATTCCAACAAATATGGACCAGAGGTTTCCCCGGATGTAGATCCGGACCAGGAATAGGAACCCCACAAGACCGCCTGATTATCAAATAACAAAACCTCCTCTAACTCGTTACTGAGTCCTTGAGATTCAGCCATTTCTGTTCCTATCTGATCTCGAATAGCAGCTTTGCCGGAAGCTACCTGCAGAGTACCTGTTAGAACTACAGCTTCTTCGGAGTAAGTACCCATGAGGGCAACAATATCGTTCTCGTTATAATGAGTGGTTCTGGCATCGTGCATGATTCGGATTAAATCTCTGTCTTCAATTGGAGCTTGGCTCATATCAACTACGTCGCTTCCACAGCCCCATACAGCCATAAGGACAAAGGTCCCGATCGCGAATTTCCTAGACGTCATAACACGCTCCCTGATCACTTGAAATCAAAAATCCAGATTGAATTTTACTCAACAACCTCATAAGAATATCCAAGAACAGGAACATCAGCTTCAAAGGAAGCATTAAATGTTGTCTCGCCGTCTAGGCTGGGCGCTTCAATCTCAACGTCAGTAGTCCCGACAGCCTCGCCACTACCATCATAGTAGGTGAATATCAGTTTAATAGTTGTCCCTGGATCTACCGCCTTATTGATCAAATATCCTGAGACCGAGCCCCCTTCCTGTGCCGGGGCCAATGTCAGTGCATCCATTGCGAACTGGAGTCCAAGGAGTCTTTCGAGGGTTGGTTGCGCCTCTTCACCTCGACCCTCTTGAGAAAGTGCTTGATAATGAAAACGCAATATCGTTTCGTTGTTCGGATCTATCTCTAATAGAGCTGTAGAAACTTCGATTTGCTCCGCATACATCCCAGACTGATACAAGGACCAGACCCTATAGTCCATTGCGTCACGAAACATGGGTGCCCGTACTAATAATTTCTGAAATGCCAAAGCACTCCGATTCCAATCTTCAGCCTGATAGAGTGTGATTCCCGCATTATAGTAATCCTGCCAGCTGCCGGTTTCATCGGAGAGAATTTCATCAAAAATAGCCATGGCGTCATCCCCTGCTCCAGATTGAGCGAGCAGCATGGCTAACGTCCCCTGAGCGCTGGAATTGGAGGGATCATCCTCAACCACTAACTGTAAAATATCTATGGCTTCTTCAGATCTCTCGGGTATGCTACTCAGAAGGCTCCCTAAGTTCCCTCTCGACATGGGCAAGTAACTGCTCCACTGTGCCGCATCCTGTGGGTCCTCTGGGGTAAATTCTGGATTCTCCATGACACCGACCGCATCATACCAAGCTTGTATACTTCCGTTGATATCTCCAGTGCTCTGCAGGGCAACCGCCAAGTTCATGAATCCCTCAGGGCGTCTTGAGTAGAGCTCATTAGCCATTTCGAAATATTCGACGGCTGCTGAAAAATCTTGTTGATCCAAATAAGCGGCCCCTTCTTGGAATGCCATAGTCCATGCACCATTTCGAGCTTCTCCAGTACTTACAGGACCCATCCCAGCTTCATTGAAATAATCAGGGTAAAGCTCCTCAGCAGCGTCGAAAGCCACATCTGCCTCAGCAAATTCACCCCTAAACATATGCGCCTGACCTTTCTGCAGATAAGCCAGTGGATTTTGATCCTCGACTCCTTCTGTGATGGCTATGTCAATCAATCCTAAAATTGCTTGGAAAGCTACATCCCGCTCTTCCCCTTCCCCTAACTCAAAAGCATCACCAATTTGGCCAGACCACCGTGCTGTATTCGCGGTGATCTCGGGCTCATATTCCTGAGATGACAGGTTGCTCGACAACAGTAGCAAGCCTATAACTGGGTAGAACAAAGAACGGAAAGACATTCAATTAGCTCCTCAATTGATAGTTGATTTGAATATTTTAATGTAAATACAGCCTTGGTACCGAGCAATCTCAGCCTTACAACTGGTTCTGTAACTATTCAACCTTATTTAAAGCTATTCAAGTAAGTATATACTCTGTTCGCCAATGTTCCACTAAATCCAGAAACTGTAGCTATATCGACAGGTTTGGCTTCCTTGATAGCTCTCATGGATCCAAAATGCCTAAGTAAGGCCACTTGGCGCTCTGGGCCGACTCCTGGTATATCAGCCAACTGACTGTGAATCAGTTTTTTACCCCTGAGTTTTTTGCTGTAATTGAGAGCGAATCTGTGTGCTTCATCTCTGATCCGCTGCAAAAGCTTTAGAGCAGGCTCTTTCTTGTCCAATGTCAGTGGATGCCCATTTCCTGGAAGAAAAAGCTCTTCATCTCTTTTCGCTATGGCCACTAGTTGCAAATCGCTCAGATCTAGTTTTTTTAATTCTTTTTCTACCGTCGACAATTGACCTTTCCCTCCATCCAAGACGAATAGGTCTGGCAAGTGTTTGTTATCTTCCAGTCTTCGAGTCAGATATCTCCTGACTACCTGGCCCATTGCACGGAAATCATCATTTCCATTATCACCTTTTACTTTCATCTTTCGATACTCTGATTTATCTGCCTTCCCATCTTGAAAGACTACAACCGATCCAACGACTTCCTTGCCTTGGTGATGGCTTATATCAACACATGCCATAAAGCGAGGTAAAATTTTCAACTTTAATTTGTCTCTCACACTTTCCAGCAATACATCATGTCCAGTGTCCAAGTACTGCTCCTGGGACGTATCGGTTTCAATTAAGTGTA
>CAWWAX010000086.1:0-6488 GCA_963935005.1 uncultured bacterium
TCATCCGGCAAACCGGATACCTAAACCACCTAAATCTCAAAGACCCCCAGAGTGCGCTAGAGGCAGACATCAATATCAGAAGCTTTCTCAATATGGTTGAGACTCACAGTCCACTGAATTTAGATGAATTCCTAAGTATGTGGGACGTATTGATGAAAAATGGACAGAAAATTGACAGGATTCTACCAGACGAATCTGTCAGCGACTTCGTGACGATGACTACTATTCACCAGGCTAAAGGCCTGGAATGGCCCATAGTTTTTTTAATCAAGTGCGACCAGAAGCCTAGAGCAAAGTCCCCTGTTATCATAAGATCGGACGAATCGGACCCACCGATCCTATTGATGAACCAACATCAGCGCGGGGACAAAGCTCATAATTTAGCGACAAAGAGCCTCGTGAAAGAGAATGCCGAAGCAACCCGTCTCCTATATGTCGCAATGACTAGAGCTGAAGACAAGTTATCCATTACAGATTGGAGAAGTCCTAAAAACCGCAAAAACCAAGGCTTTTTCCATAGCCACCTGAAAGACGCGAACTCTATTGAGATGCTGGATACGGCTGAACCAGAAGCCCCACAAATACGACATGATCCGGTGCCGTTAAACTGGCTAGACAAAATTAGACTAACGGAACTTCCACCAATGGCTAGAAAGATTGATGACCCACCCCTGCAATTCACCACTTCCGCGACAGAAGTGATCACTCGAGAGAGAAGTGAGTTAGAGTGGAAACAGAAATACCAACAAGGCATCCAGGTGGCACCCCTGTTAACAGGCAAGGGCGGAGGGCAGCTTTCCGCCACCATTCGCGGAGATCTGATACACGGAGTTTTAGAAAAAATTCAAGCGGCAGAAGAGCTACCTCGAATACTAAATGAAGCCTTGGTTGCTATGGATGGATCAGGAGTGAATAGGGATTTCGAACTACCCTCCAATTACCGCGAAGCACTTGAAGAAGAGCTCAGAAAAGTACTCATGAGTCCTGAATGGAAATGGTACGTTGAAGGTGAACATTATCGGGAGCTAAACTTTGTCCATCTCGCAGAGCCTAAGAAGTGGTGCATAGGTGCCTTTGATCTCTATCGTCCTGGAGCATCCGATGAAGAAGCTCTGGTGGTAGACTTTAAAACTCACACACTCGAAAAAGATAAGATGGAAGAGATAGGAGAAACGTATCTTTCACAGATGAAAATCTACCGAGAAGCAGCAGGGATATCCAAACAAACTCATGTCCAACTGCACTTCACGGTGCCTAATTTGACATGGCCAAAGAAAAAATTAGGTAACACCATATGAACACAGGCATTAACCCAAATTACTACAAGAACTAACAAGCCTTCTTTGGCACCAATGATTAAGGACAAAGCATTCGTGACGATATCTACCTCCTTCTTGCTCGCAAAAATCCCTATTTAAAGCCGTATCTAGACGATATTCTATGGTTTAGACTGGCCAAGAAGCCTTTCTCTACACTATCTTTAGAGCAAAGTCCGGTTGTAGGGAATCATTTCAAGATCCTCTGTCTCAATGGTGACTTTCTGAACATATGGGCATGCTTTACTTAAACAGAATATCTAAGGAGTATTTTTTGTTTTCTATAAACATTAGTGTTAGGACGTAAAAAGGGATGAATACATTACCTTCGATACTGACAGCTTTGGGGATGATCCTAGTGCTTGTTGGTCAAACTGCCGACGCTGGTAACCCAGCCTCTAACCTCGAGACAGTTGCCTACGAGGAAGCCATAGCTACGGCACCAAGCCAGCCTCTTTCCCACTCTGTTGACGAAACCTTAGAGATTGAATCAGTTGAATTGACTGCCATGGTTCAGACTTACTGCGTCGTATGTCACAATGACGCAATGATGACAGGAAATATGTCCCTAAATGGCTTCGCTGTAGAAGAAGCGTCAAACCGCGCAGAAACTGCAGAGAAAATGGTTCGTAAACTCAGAGCGGGTATGATGCCTCCACGAGGCATGCCAAGACCTCAGGGAGACACCCTGCAGGCTTTGGTTCTAGCCTTGGAAGAAAATTTAGATCGAGCTGCCGCAGAGAATCCAAACCCTGGCTATAGAACATTTCAAAGGTTAAATCGTGTTGAGTACACCAACGCAGTCAGAGATCTACTGGGAATAGACATAGATGTAGCTGTTTTTCTCCCACTAGATACTAAGAGTGCTAATTTTGATAATATTGCCGACGTTCAGAGACCTTCGTCCACAGTCATGGAGGGCTACCTGAGGGCAGCCGGCCATATCAGCCGCTTGGCATTGGGAGATCCTGAGGCAGAATCAAACTCAACTCGCTATCGTCTTCCAAAAACTTTGTCACAAAAAGAACGAGTAGAAGGAGCGCCATTCGGAACACGAGGGGGATTGTCGGTTGTTCATAACTTCCCGGCGGATGGTAAATACGTCTTCCATATTCAACCCTACCCAGCGGTTGAAGGGGAAGTCTTTGGCAGAACTTTTGGTGAAGAAAAAATAGAAGTGTCAGTCGATGGCGAACGTATCGCCTTAATGACTGTTGACCCGTGGATGTCAGAATCCGAACCAACGGGTTTGAACATGTTGACCGACTCAATGTATGTCCGTGCTGGCCCCAAACGAGTTACCGCCGCTTTCCTGAAGCAATTTGAAGGGGAAGTTGCTGATCTGATTAAGCCAATTGATCATACAATGGCCGATGGACAGATCGGAATCGGATACGGTGTAACTACAATGCCGCATTTACAACGCCTAACTATACTCGGCCCCTATGAAGTAACTGGCGTTTCAGATACACCTGCCAGACTCAAGGTCTTCAGTTGCAGACCAACCAGTCCAGATGAGGCCAGGCCCTGTGCTGAAGAAATTGTAGGACAGATAGCTTCTCAGGCCTATCGTCGATCCCTTAAAGAAAATGATATAAGAGGATTGATGACTTTTTATGACCGAGGAGCCGAAAATGGAGATTTTGAAGGAGGCATAAGAAGTGCTCTTCAAGCCATACTGGCTAGCCCTCATTTCATATTCCGGACAGAAGAAGCACCAGCAGATGCGATGGTTGGATCATCGCATCGCATCAGTGATGCAGACCTTGCCTCAAGACTCTCATTCTTCCTTTGGGGATCGACTCCCGATCAAGAACTATTGGAACTAGCTTCCAGTCAGCAACTCAGTAGTGAAGGAGAACTAGAAAGACAAGCTCGAAGAATGCTTAAAGATCCCCGAGCATGGGATGCTCTAGCGAAACGCTTCGGATCTCAATGGTTAAGGTTGCAGGATCTGGAGAAACTTTCTCCAGATGCCCTGACCTATCCCTACTTTGATGGAACTCTTTCTGAATCAATGACACGAGAGACGGAATTATTGTTCTCTCATGTTATTGAAGAAGATTTGAACGTCATGGAATTGTTGACCAGCGATTACACTTTTATCAATGAAAGATTGGCTCGACACTATGGTTTTCCAGGAGTTACTGGATCAGATTTTCAGAGGGTCACGTACCCAGATGAAACTCGCAGAGGAATTTTAGGACATGGAAGTATATTGGCAATGACCTCCCACGCTGACCGGACTTCTCCAGTGTTGAGGGGGAAATGGGTACTGGAAGTATTGCTCGGCACACCCCCACCCCCACCCCCACCAAATATTCCTGCATTTGAAGAAACAGAAGGCGCCGAAGATGGACGGTTTCTGACAGTCCGAGAACGTATGGAGATACATCGTGCCAACCCAGTGTGTATGGCCTGTCATATCGTAATGGATCCGATCGGTCTCGCCCTGGAGAATTTTGACGTGACAGGAGCCTACAGGCTTAGAGATGAGGGAAATTTGATTAATCCTGTAGGGGAACTCTACGATGGAACTCCTCTCACTGGTCCCACAGACCTCATAAATGCTCTCTTAAAAAGACCAGAAGCATTCTATCGAATTTTCGCTTCGAATCTGATGGCCTATGCTTTGGGTAGAAGGGTCGAATACTACGACATGCCAACAGTACGAGAGATTACCCGAGAAGCAGCAGGACATGACTACCGAATTTCCGATTTTATACTGGGAGTTGTAGAAAGCCCAGCGTTCCAAACTGCTCAATGGGAAGAGGTCGTGACTGATAGCTCGGAGAGCAACTAAAGATGATTGTAAAAGAGAAGATGCTTACATGGAATACTGATTCGCGTCAGTCTTTCTATGTCTGAATTTGTAAACTCAAAAGAGGCTTGAAACGATGGAATTTATTACTAGAAAACACATTTCCCGTCGCACCATGTTACGTGGAGTAGGAGCTACCATGGGCCTACCACTTTTTGACGCGATGATCCCAGCTCAAAGTGCATGGGCATCTAGCCCTGAAGGTGTCGCAGCTGAACGGACACGCCTTGTTTGCATTGAACAGGTGCACGGAGCGGCAGGATGTAATGAATTGGGTTCGTCTCTCAATCTTTGGAACCCCAAAGCAGAAGGACAGGACTTCGACTTGACACCAACAAGCCTTAGTTCATTGGAACCGTTCCGGGACTACTTGACCATCGTTAGTAACACTGACTCAAGGATGGCAGATGCTTTTTCTCCACAAGAGATCGGAGGAGACCACTTCCGTACAGCAGCCGTATTCATGACTCAAGCTCATCCCAAGCAAACTGAAGGTTCCGACGTTCACATAGGAACTTCGCTGGACCAGTTATATGTGAATAAATACGGACATGAAACCCCAATCCCCTCGGTCCAACTTACTATTGAAAACGTTGACCAAGCTGGTGGATGTGCATACGGCTATGCCTGTGCATATACTGACAACATTAGCTGGGCCTCACCCAATCAACCTCTTCCGATGGTGCGGGACCCGCGTGCTGTTTTTGAAATGCTCTTCGGTGCTGGCGGAACTACAGAACAAAGAACCGCAAGACGACAAGCGGACAAAAGTATCCTGGACTGGATGCTTGAGGAAATATCCGCTCTCCGTAGAGACCTCGGCCCTGCCGACGGACTGCGCCTTGACCAGTACACGGAAAACATCCGTGAATTGGAGCAACGCATTCAACGGATAGAAGCTCAGAATGTGAGTGGAGAGGAACGTGATATCCCTGAAGCTCCAGTAGGAGTCCCAGATGATTTTGCTGAACACATGAAGTTAATGTTCGACCTTCAGGTACTCGCCTTTACGTCTAATACAACTAGAGTTTTCTCACTAAAAATGGGTCGCGATGCATCGCCGAGGGTTTACCCCGAAAGTGGAAGCGGTAGCCCATTCCACGCGGCATCACACCACGGTGGCAGAGAAGAAAGAATTAAAGATTTTGCAAAAATCAATGCATACCACGTGGCCATGCTTCCTTACTTCCTTGAGAAACTGAAAAGCACTACGGAGGGCGACTCGAACCTACTGGATAAAACCGCCATCATGTACGGTTCTGCAATGGCAGACAGCAACTTGCACAACCATGTGCGCTGTCCTCTGTTCTTTGTGGGTGGAGCTAATGGGCTTCTGGAAGGTGAGCGTCACATTAAAGCCCCAGCAGGAACACCGATGGCCAACGTCATGCTGGACCTTCTCCACAAGATCGGAGTGGATGACATTGAAACCTTCGGAAATAGTACTGGTACATTCTCAATCTAGACAACTAAAAGTTTTAATAGGTTATTGAGATCTTAGAGAAGGACAGGAGGTAGGTTATGTCATTAATAGGAAAGAAGAACGGATTTCGGAGCTTGCTGGGAACAGTACTGATTTTTTTGGTGTTCTTTGCAGGTGCTCCCAATGAGGCTCCAGTAGCAGATGCTGCTCAAAATAACGATGTCCTCACTGTCCGAGAACTTCTCCGACAGGGAGCGGATCCGAATGCCGCGCAGCCAGATGGTCTTACGGCACTTCATTGGTCATCATTAAACAATGAAATAGAAATGATAGAAGTACTTCTTTTCGCTGGAGCTAATCCGGGGCCGACCAGTCGCCTCGGTGGATATACACCCCTTCATATGGCCAGCAGGGCTGGCCATAGTGACGTAGTAAAGAAGCTCCTCGTAGCTGGTGCAGATCCGAACAGGTACACTGCTACAGGTGTGACCGCTATGCACTTTGCTGCGGAATCTAATTCTGCAGAACTCATCAATATTCTTGCTGAGGATGGGGGTGACGTCAACTCCCTAGATACATACTCAAACCGTACTCCTCTCATGTTTGCCTCCACGCGTAACGCCCCGGATGCAGTGCAGGCCCTAATAGACTTAGGAGCTGACATGAGTATCGCAAATAACGTGAAAGATTACGAAGAAATTTCCAAAAATGCTACGGAAATACGTAATCGGAGAAGAAGAATAAGAGAAGCCGCAGAAGACCCACAACCCGAAGACGACCAGGAAGATGGCAGAGGAGGACCACCAGGGGGTGGAAACCGATCATCTAACCCTGCAGGCTATCTTAGCACTGAAAAAGTTGAAACACCGAAGGGACCTGAAGTCCTTTCCTCCATCCAACAAATCGGTAAACAAGGTGGATTTACGGC
>CAWWAX010000087.1:0-6318 GCA_963935005.1 uncultured bacterium
TGACATCACCATTGAACATAGATGCGATCACAGCAATTCTACCTGGATTGTCGATAATAAGGTCTTCTGAACTCAAATCGTAACTGGATTTCATGCTAAAGAAGATGCCCCATTTTAGACCGTTTTGTAGCCAGATATTCCTCGTTGTATTTTCCAGCCAAAACCTTCAACGGTTCCCTGCCAGTTATTGTCAAATCATAACCCTCTAAACCAATAATCTTTCTTGGATTATTGGTTAAAAGTCTAATTTTACTCAGCCCTAAATCCAGAAGTATCTGTGCACCTATTCCATAATCTCTAAGATCAGGCTTGAAACCGAGTTCTTGATTAGCTTGAACAGTGTCATGCCCTTTATCCTGTAGCTCGTAAGCCTTAATTTTATTGTGCAACCCGATGCCCCTTCCTTCCTGTTTCAGATATACCACAGCACCTGACCCTTCCTTGGATATTCTCTCTAGAGCTGTCAACAGTTGCTGGCCACAATCACACCTCAAAGACCCAAAAACATCACCTGTAAGGCATTCTGAGTGCATCCGCACCAAAGTGTCGCCCTTCCCTTTAATGTCGCCTTTTATTAAGGCTAGATGTTCCCTGTCATCCATGGAGCTTCTATAACCTATAACTCGAAATTGTCCGAACCGGGTTGGCAATTGTGCATCAGCAATTCTGGTAACTAAGCGTTCTTTTGCCAAGCGATATTTTACCAGTTGTGCAACGGTGATAAATCGCAGTTTATGTTGCTTGGCGTATTCCTCTAGTTCTGGACGGCGAGCCATTGTCCCATCTGGGTTTAAGATCTCGCAAATGACTCCTACGGGAGGGAGTCCCGCCAATCTGGCTATATCCACGGCAGCTTCTGTCTGTCCCACCCTCCTTAATACACCTCCAGGCCTAGCCCTCAAAGGAAAGATGTGACCCGGCTTCCTCAAATCTTGAGGTTTGCTCTTTTCATCAACCAACACCCTGATAGTTTCGGATCGATCGTGCGCGCTAATTCCAGTCGTCACACCAAAGCGCTCATGCGCATCTACTGAAACAGTAAACGCAGTCCCTTGGGGATCCGAGTTTTGGTCAGTCATAAGTGACAGGCCCAATGTTTCTGTACGCTCAGGAGTCAAGGCGACACATATCAATCCTCTGCCAAATTGAGTCATGAAATTAACGTTTTCTGGAGAGACCAGCGAACCGGCGCAGACGAGATCACCCTCATTCTCTCTGTCCTCATCATCAGCGATAATAACAATTTTACCTCGCTTGATATCCTCTATCGCGGATTCTACAGAATCAAATGGCATCTCTAGTCACTCCTTCACACATAACAGGGCCTAATGGCTGCTTCAACTTGAATGAGCTTTACCGTACTAATTTGATGGATCTTGTTCAACTAAACCAGTCTTTGTGCAGGAGGAGGACCCATATTTGCCAATAGGAATAAGGTTTAACTTTAGGCATTCCCCTTATTACCTGATTTTTCTTGGAATTTCTTTAGGTATTTCCCTATCAAATCACCCTCTATATTCACGTTTAAATCAACGGTTAATATCTGCATGTTGGTATTCTCCCAAGTAAATGGAATGATGGCCACCTGGCAAATTCCCTCTTCAGGAATATCATTCACAGTTAAACTCACACCATTTACCGTAACCGACCCTGCGACCAAAATTAACGACGTGATTTCTTCTGGCATCCTGATATTCACCAAATGATACATACCCATATTTTTTATAGAAATGACTTTCCCAGTGCCATCAACATGTCCCTGTACAAAATGCCCATCTAATCGAGATCCCACTATGACAGCCCTCTCCAGGTTAATTTGAATTCCCAAGTCATAGTCGGAAGCAATTGTCTTAGCTAAAGTCGTATCTATACTGTTCACTACAAAACCGTGATCGGAAATTCCTACTACGGTATGGCAGGCTCCATCTAGAGAAACAGAAGACCCTACTTCTAGGCCCTCCAAAATCTTTTGAGCGCCTATTCTTAGAGAACGAAACCCATCACATTGGTTGATCTCTTGCAAAATTCCAACTTCTTCCACTATGCCTGTAAACATTAGAGCTCTCTGTCATAAATTGTTAGATGATCATCACCAAAATACTCTTGGTCCCCTCTTTTTTCCCAGTCACTGGAAGACCAAGGGCTAGTGCTATCTGGAAACACCGGGACAGCTCCAGCACCCAGTTCCTTCGGACTGCGAAATAAATAAATTCTCTGAGCGAGACCATTTTTATAAAAAGCTTCTGAGAGTTGAGCTCCTCCCTCACATAACACTGATTTCAAATCTTGTTCCCACATTAGATGCATTGCTTCATCTAAGTCAACTCTGCCATCAGCAGATGCCACTCTCTCCACTTTAGCTCCTGAGCGTTTTAACGAATCGATATTTTTATCACTTGCTGATTTAGTAACTATCACTAAGACTGGTGCTTTTTCAATAGAATCAAATACACGAGAACTGGGAGAGATTTTTCCGTCAGAACTCAGAATTACTTTAGTAGGTGAAACTCTCGGTTCACAAGCTAAGCCTCTGACTGTCAAAAAAGGATTGTCTATGCGCGCGGTATTCGCCCCAACCACAATAGCATCAAAGCCACTCCTGAGACGATGGACTTCTCTGTTTGACTCTGCACCAGTCAAAAAGCTTCGCTCCCCTAACCTTCTAGTCAACATACCATCGGCACTGACAGCCAGTTTTAAGGCCAAGTAAGTGCAATTGTGCTGCTCTGTAAAAAAGAAAGCAGGGTCGATTCCTTCACTCAAGATAAAAGTGTCCACTGGACCCTCAACTTCAACTCCTGCCTCCCTTAGACGATTCGCACCACCCCCAGGATGTTCTCCAGGCTCAGCAGCAGCATAAACAACTTTCTTAATGCCCTTAGCGATTAGGTATTCAGAACAAGGGGGTGTAATTCCTTGGTGATTGCATGGTTCCAGAGTTACGTACGCGGTACTTCCCTGCACCGCTTCTTTAGCACTTTGTACAGCAACTACTTCCGCATGTGCACCACCATAAATGCCATGCCAACCTCGTCCGACAAGTTTATCAGCTTTCACTAGGACACAGCCTACCATTGGATTCGGGCGAACCCTACCCCTACCCTTCTCAGCAAGATCTCGGGCGAGCTGCAACCATTCCTTGTCGCGTTCAGTTATCATGCCTACAAACACCCTTGTGTAGCCTGGTTTCTCAAAATCGAACCCTGATTGCTAATCGGCTAAATACTGTTGAATCATCCGGAGCGTATCCCACATAGACATTAGACGGGAAATCCAGTCCTCCTATCAAACCCAATTCCAGAGACAATTGGAATACCATGTCAGTAAAAGATAGACCCGTAAAATACAGAACTTGACGGTCAACTGTTTCTTCAGAGGAAAAGGACCAAGCGCTCCTGGCCAACATGCCTGGAATCGTTCCCTGTAATAAACCACCGTTATGATTCCATCCTATACCAGCCAGTAAGCCCAATTTTGAAAAATCCTTACCGATTATTGTTCTGAATCTCATGCTTTTGTTACCGACAGCCAGATCAACGTGATCCTTTCGAGGTGAATCCAAATCCAATTCTAATCCAGTTTGACTAACTACAGAGACGGTTATACCTGGGAAGGAAAAGGATTCTCTTAGTAAGCCGATTCTAAGCCCTACTGATCCTGTACCTGCCTTCACTATTGGATGATCACTGGCCCAATTAAAGAACTGCGCAGAGGCAGTCCCAAGTACATCCATAGAAAACAAACCTCTTACCTCTGGAGAGATAGTCAGACCATCAAAAAGGCCCAGGACAAAAGTGCCATTTAATCCGTACACGTTGACAGCATTTGACAATGCTTGACCGGATTCTACCTTATAAAGATTCGGTATTTGAATCCGGGAAAACCCGGAGCTGAATGCGAAACTCAAATTCCTTGCCCGTAACTTTCCCTCTTTTTTTCGTCCAATGGCATTAGAGCTACCAGGCAACTCTGACCCATAACTAGCAGAGAGGTTCACACCACTCCTGATCGTACGTGCTGCCAAGATGGATCTGTGACAAATCAGAGATTGATCGGATCTCATTTTCCCGATGCAAGATGAGGTGAGGGCACTCAGATCTTGGGAAGCGAGAGGAGCCGATGAATTAGCTAGAGCGAAAACAAAAACCAGTAAACACAATTCTTTTGAACTGGTCACTCCAACCTAACACCCTCTCCAGTCTCCACCTCACCTATTACCCAACTACCAATTGAAGTTTTACCAAGTTCATCCAACACAATATTAGCGTTTTCTGGGGAAACAACTAAAATCATCCCCACACCCATATTGAAAACTCTATACATTTCTTGCCTCGCTACACGTCCACCTTCTTGCAATACTCCAAACACATTCGGCACTTCCCAAGAACCTAGGTGTATCCGAGCTCCTATTCCTTCCTTAAAAATTCTCGGCAAGTTTCCTTCAATTCCTCCACCAGTAATATGTGCTAACCCATGCAACAATTTTGCAGAAAGCAGAGGGGCAAGCACTTTCAAGTAGCTTCTGTGAACGTCTAAAAGCACATCTCCAACACTCCTTTTATCCCCTGGAAATTCATCCCCTACTCTCAAACCCATAGTTTCGAAAACAATTTTCCTTGCGAGTGTGTAGCCATTAGTGTGTAATCCTGAAGACTCCAGCCCTATCAAAATATCACCAATCTTGATTTCGCTCCCGTCAACGATGTTATCTTTTTCGACCATACCAACTATAAAGCCAGCTAAATCATATTCGTCAGAAGAATAAAATCCTGGCATCTGTGCGGTTTCGCCACCCAATAGTGTGCAACCATTTTCTGCACATGCCTTGGCAATTCCACTAATAACTTCAGGAACGATCTCTTCATCCATGCCCCCAGAAGCAAGATAATCAAGGAAAAACGAAGGCTTGGCTCCCTGCACTAAGATGTCATTCACGCAATGATTGACGAGGTCTTTTCCTATGCTATCGTGCCGATTAGTCATAAATGCCACTTGGAGCTTAGTACCAACACCATCAGCACTCGCCACTAGGACCGGTTGTTGAAAAGTATCTGGAACCGAATAGAGACCCCCAAATAGACCAAATGGAGACAATGTATGCTGATCGACAGTGGAGGCCACCAGGCTTGCAAGTCGGTCTTTAACTCGTCCTGCTGCCTCCAGATCAACCCCTGATGCACGGTAATCTTCTCCAGTGTTTTCACTCATACATGCTCTCTCTTGCTTTAATCAAACGAAGTTAAATCCTTAAGCTCTGCCACTCTCTTTAGGATACTTTCTTTGCTTACTGTTTCCAGTTTATCGATACTGAAAGACTCTACTGCAAATGAACCCATAACTGTTCCATAAACCATGGCCTTGCGGTAGTGGTCACGGGTAAAAACCTCCTTCGACGAAAGGTAGCCCAGAAATCCTCCAGCAAAGGAATCCCCTGCTCCCGTTGGGTCCACCACTCCATCCAATAGTAAACCAGGGATCGCAAAAGACCAGTCTGTACCGAAAAATACAGCTCCATGCTCTCCCTTTTTTACTACCACTGCTTCTGGGCCCCAACTATGAACCATACGACTAGCAATTAAAAGATTAGATTCGCCCGTCAATTCTCGAATTTCACTATCATTTATCATTAGGATGTCTACCCTGTTAAGCAGATCCAATAATTCCTCTTTACATTGGCTTATCCAGTAATTCATAGTGTCGCAGACAACTAGCTGTGGCATATTCATTTGTTTCAAAACATTGGATTGAATAGCTGGATGAATATTGCCGAGAAAGACGCATCTAGAATCGGCTAAATGCGCAGGTATTACAGGATCAAAATGCTCAAACACACCCAGCTCCGTAACTAAAGTTTCTCGCGAACTGAAATTTTCCGAGTACTCTCCAGACCAAAAGAAGCTTTGCCCTGAAATCTGGATTATCTCTGTCAGATCCACCCCACGCTCTTTCAACCCGTCCAATCGATCCATGGGGTAATCTTCACCGACCACGCCTATCGGGACAACCGAAGATATATTACAAGCAGCCGCTGAGAAAAACACCGCAGACCCACCCACGGCTCTTTCAACACGTCCACGGGCGGTCTTCACTGAATCTAGAGCTACGCTACCGACAGCCAACAAAGAGTTTCTATCCATTCAAGTACCGTCCTCCAAGTCACGCGACATATATTCTGGAGCTGAAATCCCCAAGATCTCTAATCCATTTCTTAAGACAATTTTAACAGCTTCGGCCAATAGTAAGCGAGCATGTTTTAAATTGGCATCCTCGACCAATACCGCCATTTCAGGGTTACGACTAGGATTTCCCGAATGGTAC
>CAWWAX010000088.1:0-6079 GCA_963935005.1 uncultured bacterium
GACTACCCCCTTATCAACTGGATACGCAACCTGACATGGATGCCCTATCTCTTATTGCGGGAGCAGCTACAGGAATTATTGTCACCTACTATTTTGCGAATAAGGGAAAACAAGAACTACGTGACAGAATGATTGAAGCCGAAACACTTCTCACCGCCGAAAAAGGAAATGCACAAACAACCGAAGAACTAGAGAAGCAACAGCAAGACATTTTCAAGGGCATCGCAGATACTGTCCTGGAAAAAAATCTGGAACGAACTAGCAAAAATTTTGCGCAATTGGCCCAGCAAACTTTTGAAAAACATGAAGAGCGTACGAAAGTAGAATCGAAAACGTTGACTGATCGAGTCCTAGCACTCCAAAAAGATGTCCTCAGGACACATACAGAGACCCAAACCATAGTGTCCAGATTGAAAAAAGAGACAACGAGTCTAACCCAGGCTCTTCAAAGTCCAAAAGTAGTCGGCGATTGGGGCGAGATGAGTCTAAAAAATCTTGTGGAGATGGCAGGGATGAGCAAGTACTGTGATTTCCTGACTCAAAAGACCTTTAGTGACTCCGAAGGGATGCGACTCAGGCCTGACATGATTGTAAATCTTCCCGGAGGCAGAACCGTAGCCGTTGACGCTAAGGTGCCTATGAAATATTACCAGGCTTACTTTGAAGCCGAAACCGAAGATGAAAAAAATCAATGTCTTACAAAGCACTGGGACAACGTCAGCAGACATGTAAAAGAATTGGGCAGTAAGGCTTACTGGAACCAACTGGAGGATTCCCCAGACTTTGTCATTATGTATCTCGGTGATGGAGTCTACTATGCTGCAATCCAGGAAGATGATCAGCTGATTGCTCAAGCTTACAAAAACAAAGTGATACTGACACCGCCAGCCATGCTTTTAGCCCTCCTCAAAGTAATGGCCCACGAATGGAGGCAGGAAGGCCTTAGCAAAAGAGCTTCGAAAATAGATGAAATGGGTAAAGAACTCTATAAGAGAATCGGCAGAGTTTCTAAGTATCTTGATGATCTAGGTAAAGGGTTAGGTAAAGCTGTGAAATCTTACAATGAGGCAGTCAATTCGATAGAAAGCCGATTACTAGTAAAGGCTCGTGAATTTGAGAGACTGGACATGAACCTTGATGCAGAGATAGAAGGCCCAGCACAAGTAGAGGTGTTACCTAAATCCCTATCGGCACCAGAGCTTAATGAAAATAAGGAAGGCCTCCCAAAAAACGACTGAAGAGAAAGAACCGCTCGCCGTCATTTATGACATAATCTTACTGTGGAGTAAGTCGCACCGCACCATTTTCCCTTCTAAGTGTTTCGTCAAGTAGAGCGACCATCGCGTGCACAGTATCAATACTTGGTGTAGGGATTTCCACCAAACGACCGAGTTCTGCTACTACTGCGATGATCGCATCAATCTCTAGTGTTCGTCCAGCTTCAACATCTTGTAGCATTGAGGTCTTATGTGCACCGACCTTTTCTGCTCCCCCTATACGCTTATCTATATCCACTCGAAACGTAATTCCCAGCCTGTTGGCAACGTCTTGTGCCTCTGACATCAAATTACGAGCCAAAGTCCTAGTGAGATCAAACTGACAAATATCGACTAAGGTAGCGTGTGTCATGGCACTGATCGGATTAAAGGACATGTTACCCCAAAGCTTCAGCCACATTTCCGCTCTAATATCACTGATTTGAAAAGACTTGAACCCTGCATCGGTCAGGAGTCGAACGAGAGATTCGACCCGCTCTGAGTTATTGCCATCTAACTCTCCTAAAGGGAATCGGTTCCCTTCAATGTGTCGGATGACCCCAGGTTCAGCGATCTCCCCCGCAGGAAACACCACACAACCAATAATGCGATCCACATCAATACTTCCAGTCAGCACACCTGTGGGATCTAAAGTTTGAAGTCGATGACCTTCGAATTCACCACCATGTTTCTGAAAATACCACCACGGTAACCCATTTTGGACAGGAAGAATCATAGTGTTTGGCCCACACATCCCAGAAATACCAGTGGCTATCATTGGGAGTACCTGTGCCTTAACGGCCAGAATTATCAAATCTTGTTCTTCGACCTCTTCGACTGTATCAGTTGCCCGAAGATGGGCGTGATGCTCTGTGCCGTCACCCATTAACAGTTTTAAGCCGTCACGCTTTATAACCTCAAGATGTTCTCCAACATCAACTACAGTAACGTCATTACCAGAGTTACTTAAGTGGACGGCGAGCAATCCTCCTATAGCTCCTGCACCGACTACACAAATCTTCATTCATTCTCCTCATAAAAATTACTGAGCGTACCTATTCCATCAATGCTGACCTCTATCTTGGTTCCAGGCCTCATGGAACCCACTCCTACAGATGTCCCGCAGCAAATCACATCGCCAGGGAACAAAGTTACATCCTGGGAAATCTTGCTAACAATAGCGGAGGGCAAAAACACCATATCACTCACAGGATAATTTTGTCTTTCCTGCACCTCGGTCGTACCAGATTTAGTGAGCAGTGTCCGGACTATCAAATCTTCTGGGTTTAAGCCTGTCGTGATTACAGGACCCATCACACCGAAGGTGTCAAAGCTTTTAGCTCTCGTCCAGGCCGGGAAAGTGTCGTCCCTATTCACTATTTCGACAGCTGTAACATCATTGATACATGTATAACCGAATATATGCGCTTCGGCCTGCTCCTCCGAAATCCCGCGACAAGTCGACCCGATAACTATCCCCAACTCCCCTTCGAAAACAACCTTACCATCGTAGCTGGATGGTTTAAGGATCTTTTCACCATGGCCCAGATAACAACCGTCTGTCTTCACCCAATACAGGGGCTCTGGAGGAGTATCCATCCCCAACTTTTCCGCTAAAGCATAGAAATTATTCCATAGAGCAAGCATCTTACCGGGAACACAAGGTATCAAGAGCTCCACTTCTTCAAGATCCAAAGTGATTCCCGTAGGAGTTGAACCATCAAACATGTCACCCTCATACACCTTGATCTTATTTTCTTCGAGGATTCCAAACCCTGCAGACTGGTCGTACTTAAACCGAAGCCAACGAACCATTTACACCCCCGCTAATAGCTAGAAATACTTACAAAACTCTATACAATCCAAACAAGTATATCTGGACAGGCAGATCATAAGTCAAGTTGGACAGGACTCCTATGCCTAGTTGTTCTTAAGTTTTTCTTGAAATCCTGAGCACGAAACCATCGGTAACGGTGGGTACTTGGGGAAACGTTTGTCGTTCACAGAGCGACGACACAAAAAAAACTGCGACCCTTTGTTGTTCTCCACTTTCCGAAGGAATGAACACTTCTCACACAAGCCGATAAACACCCCTATGGTCTAATACCTATCAATGCAACCTGCCTTCCCATGTCTCCATTTCTATGGGAAAAAAAATCTTCTTCTCCACAGAGTGTGCACTCTTCCGAAGTGCTAATTTGGCTTTTTCTGATCCCAGACTCTCTTGCTTGGCCCCCTAAAATAGCCCTCAAATTCACGGGGTTTGGCTCCAGTGGTGGATCCAAACCTAAACTTTTGAAAACTTCCGGGCCAACTTCGTAACAATCTCCGCAAATAGCCGGTCCAAGGTGCATATAAATATCATCTAGATCGGAATTCCATCTTTCTGAGAACAAATTAATACCCTTTGTAATTATCTTGCCTGCCACTCCACGCCATCCTGCGTGTAACAACATGACTGCCTTGTTCTCAGTATCAAGGAGATAGACGGGAACACAGTCTGCAACCGTTATGGACAGAAGTACACCTGGCCTGCAAGTAGCATGGCCATCCGCACCATCTCTCAGTGCAACGTAACCAGACAAATCCGAGTCATGCACCACCAGATCTGTACCGTGCACCTGGGGGATCGTTATCAAGCTATGAAAACCAGTTCCTTGCCAAATCTGTAACATTCGATCTTTACGGTTTTTATCCTCTTTCCTTAGATCGAAAAAGTCGGGTGGAGAACCTTTATGTGTGATTCCAGCTAATACCCAAGGAAATTGCTTAGACCACCCCTCAAGGGTGTACAAGGGAAAACCAGGGTCCGTCACAGTTCTAGGGAAACGATCATTCCCAATCTATAAGGAGTTTCCCAAAATTCTCATTGGCAGCCATCATGCTATGCGCCTTGCCAACTTCATTCGGAGAAAAGATTTTTTCCACCACAGGTAAGATGGCTCCTTCTTCGAAAAAGGGTAGAATATCTTTTTCGAAACTCTTCGTTAGTTCAGTCTTCTCTTGTAAACATCTTGCCCTTAGTACTGTCCCTTTCAGGGTAACTCTCTTTCCCATCATCGCACGCAAGTCTATGGTTCCAGATAATCCTCCTGGGACACCCACTACGACATGCCTGCCCTTATGAGCTATCGCCTTCTGATTCCCTTCGAGGTAGGGACCTCCTACCAGATCTAAAATCACGTCGACTCCATAGCCATCTGTCACATCTAGAACAGCCTCCGACCATTTATCATCGGCCAAGATTGCATGATCTAAGCCGTAAGTCTTTGCTTTATCCAATTTATGTGCACTACGAGAAGTCCCGATCGTTTTCACTTCCATGACTTTACCGATCTGAAGCGCTGCTGTTCCTACACCACTCCCCACTGCATGTATCAACAAAGTTTCTTTAGGAGCAAGACTCATTTGAAGAACGACCGCATCAAAGGCGGTCATAAACACTTCTGGTATAGCCCCCGCTTCTTTTAGACCTAAGTTTTGGGGGATAGGTACAACGCAAGAAGCATTTGTGTTCACATATTGAGCATATCCACCGCCACCCAAGATACCCATCACTCGATCGCCTATCTTCCATTGATTCACACCCAAACCAAGGGCATCTATCACACCAGAACATTCCATCCCAAGTATGTCTTCGGACCAGCCCGCAGGAACTGGGTAACGCCCTATTCTCTGTAGAAGGTCGGCTCTATTTATACCCGAAGTAGAGATGCGGACTCTGATTTCCCCAGCTGCAGGCTGGGGCATCGGTACAGTTTTTAGTTCCAGAACTTCCACTCCACCGTGGCCATTCAGAACTACTGCTTGCATAGTGTCTGTTTGATTCATTATGAGTTATGATAATCCTTTGCTTCCACTCAGTCACCCTAAGAAATGAAACTTCCCATTAAACTCGACCGTCCAATAGCATTTTTCGATCTAGAAACGACTGGATTAGATCCGAAAAGAGATCGGATAGTAGAGTTGGCTATAATCCTATTGTCTCCGGATAAAGATGACTTCCAGCGAGTCCGAAGATTCAGCCCTGGAATCCCTATACACCCCGAAGCCAGTGCTGTACATGGAATTTTTGACGAAGATTTAGTGAAGGAAGCACCATTTGAATCCAGGGCAAGGAACCTCTTCAGGTTGCTCGACCCTTGTGACTTAGGGGGATTCAATGTTCGACGTTTTGATCTGCCGATGCTTATAGCTGAGTTCGCACGATGTGGGATACAGTTCGATCATCGGAATAGACGTATCATCGACGTTCAGACTATATACCACCGCAAGGAACCCAGAGATCTATCTGCCGCTGCCAGGTTCTATTTGGACGTTCAGCATACTGAAGCACACACAGCCATGTCTGACATTCAGACAACCGTAGCTGTCCTTGACGCTCAGCTTACCAGATACCCTGACCTGTCTCCTGATATGGACTCACTCCATTCCTACTGTGACCGCTCTCCACTGCGGATAGGTTTTGACGAGTGGTTCCGACGAGAAGGTGAAGAGATCGTTTTCGTGAAAGGAAAAAATAAGGGACAAACTTTGAAGAGTGTGGCGGCCGATATGCCAGACTACCTATACTGGATGCAGAATAATGTCGAAGATCTTCACGCTGAAGCCAAGAAAGAAATAGAAAAAGTGCTCGTACCTACCACCACTGATACCTAGTGCCAAAAACTGAAACATTATGCTTATCGGAATTTCTATTGGATGCCTTACTGATTTAAGAACATTGACCCCCCTGAATAGGCTAGATCAAACAATGAAACGAACCTCCAAATCTAAACTGGCCGCCCTTTTCTTCTGTCTATCAACTGCAATCATCCCCTGCT